>NZ_JARVSS010000003.1:0-230606 GCF_030209095.1 Pseudomonas sp. lyk4-R2A-8 | reverse complement strand
CGCTCGCCACAGGTTACTGGTTGCCCGTTCCGTCTCTTAACTGACCGGCATTGGGCCAGTTGAGCCCGGTTTTTCGTGACGCGCTTATTGCGAGCTGAGCAACTGACCGATGCTTGGGTCCTTGAACAGACGAGTCAAGGCATCACTCAGGACGTCGCTGACCAGCTTGGTGTTGGTCTCCTGGTTGGGCGACATGCCAAAACGCTGGTTGAGCGAGGCCGCATAACGGCCGCTGTAGCGGCGGGTGCCGGCGTTGACGTCGGACTTGAAGGTGGCGCCGATGGAAGCCTCGGTCACATACAGGCCTTCCTTGGGCGACTGGTATTTCAACTCAGCCAGGGTAACGGTCAACTGCGGCACGCCCGGCGAGTTGGATGGGGTAAAGCCCAGCAGACGCACGGCCGCCTCGGCCTGGGCCTGCAGCTTGGGCAGCACATCCTGGGCATTGACCGAAATCAGCGCGGTCTCCGGGTACAGGCCACCACGAGAACCCAAGGTCGGCGACGGACGGCCGTCCACCACCCGCACCGACACCGGTTGGCCATGACCCACCGGCGCCAACTGCGTGGTGAGTTTCGGTTGCGGACTGAGTTGTTGCGGGCTGTTGGCGCAGCCAACCAGGGCCAGCGTGGTCACAGTGATCAAACCGAACAACAGGCGTTGCAACATGCGCTTCTCTCCAGAAAAGTCAGGTACCGACAGGCCGCCAGTATAACGGGGGGTCATCGCAGGGAACCAGCGTCAGTTACAACCTATGACTCGCGGCATTATGCGCGGTTCGCTGTCACTCACGTGTCACAGCCGATACATCGCTCCGTCATCCCGCACCGGCATGCTTGGCCTCAATCACAGGAGGCTGATCGCCATGCAATTTCTCTGGTCGTTGTTTACCCGCAAGCCCGCGCTTCGTCAGTTTGCGCTGCTCGATCTGCAAGGTCGCTGCCAGGCGTTCAAAGAGTGCAGCCAGCCACCGGTGGGCGAAGGCTGGGTGGAAATCGAGGAAATTCGTCTGAGCTGGATGCATCGCCCCTTGCCGGCCCATGCCCGTGTCAGCCCACGCGTGGAGCGGGCGTCGCGCCGGCCGGCGTTGGCCGCCTGACCAAATGTCTAATAAAAGTCATAAAACACGCCCATTTCCCTGACGTTCTTCGCTACAATCTCCCCCCGATTATAAGGACGTCTCCTGATCGGGCCTCGCAGCACCGTTAATGCCTCGGTATTAACCCCAGCAATCGCCCACAGAGAGCCGCCCACACAGATCCTGTGAAGCTGGCGCGCTTGCTGTTTGCTCTGCAAACCACCCGTCTTTACCGAATCTGCCAGAGCTGCCATTGCGCTCGGCCACTTGAGTTGTTTGCCCGTTCTGCCGCGTGTCGACGCAGAGCTGCGGGCCAGGTGCCAGGCTGGGGCAGCCCTTTTTTGAGGTTCACGTCTTCAAAAGAGCGTGAAAAAAACGGGTTTTCACAACTTCACAAGAGTGTGGCGAGCAAATGAATAGTTTGGCGTTTGTACAAGCACCATCAGCGTCTGGAACAGCCCAACCGCACAGGACCGAGTGCTCCTCGACAACCGGAGCTTGAGCCTGTCCGCTACGGATTGATTGCACGCATCGCACGCTTTGACCATAAGTCGAATTGCCACAGCCGCCCATGAATGCGTTCATAGGCAGATCAGGCCAGGCAGCAAGCGTGTGCTGACGTTGCAAAGAATTGCGAAACGGACATGGCGATCCTGGCCATGGGTAACCTGGGGCAACACGTGAACCGCCCCGTCACTCCTGGCAGCCATGCCGTCAATTTGGTGCTGCAGATTTTGGAGACGCGTTAAATGGCGCATAACGAAGCAGTCGACGTTGTATTGGTAGGGGCCGGCATCATGAGTGCCACCCTGGCCGTACTGCTCAAGGAGCTCGACCCCGGCCTCAAGCTGGAAGTCGTTGAGCTGATGGATTCGGGTGCCGCGGAAAGTTCCAACCCGTGGAACAATGCCGGTACCGGCCACGCCGGCCTGTGTGAATTGAACTACACACCCCAGGCCGCCGATGGCTCCATCGACATCAAGAAAGCCGTGCACATCAACACCCAGTTCGAGGTGTCGAAGCAGTTCTGGGCGTACCTGACCAAAAAGGGCACCTTCGGCTCATCCAAATCCTTTATCAGCCCGGTGCCGCACCTGAGCTTCGTGCAAGGCGAGAAAGGCGTCGAGTTCCTCAAGAAACGCTTTGAGACCCTGCGCCAGCACCATGCGTTTTCGGACATGCACTACACCGAAGACCGCAGCGAGATGGCCGAGTGGATGCCGCTGATGATGCCGGGCCGCCCGCTCGACGAAAAAATCGCCGCTACCCGCGTCATGAACGGCACCGACGTCAACTTCGGCGCCCTGACCAATCAGTTGCTCAACCACCTCACCAGC
This sequence comes from Pseudomonas sp. lyk4-R2A-8, assembly GCF_030209095.1. Taxonomy (NCBI): domain Bacteria; kingdom Pseudomonadati; phylum Pseudomonadota; class Gammaproteobacteria; order Pseudomonadales; family Pseudomonadaceae; genus Pseudomonas; species Pseudomonas sp. lyk4-R2A-8. The sequence goes on along the minus strand of NZ_JARVSS010000003.1, from coordinate 228,191 downwards.
TCGGCCGATGCCCAGGTCAAGTACTGCAAGCGCGTCACCGGCCTCAAGCGCAACGGTGCCGGCTGGACCGTGAGCATCAAGGACGTCAACAGCGGCAACAGTCGTGAAGTGGGCGCCAAGTTCGTGTTCCTCGGCGCCGGCGGTGCGGCCCTGCCGCTGCTGCAGGCCTCGGGTATCGAAGAAAGCAAAGGTTTTGGCGGTTTCCCGGTCAGTGGCCAGTGGCTGCGTTGCGACAACCCCGAAGTGGTCAAGCATCACCAGGCCAAGGTCTACAGCCAGGCCGCCGTGGGTTCGCCGCCGATGTCGGTGCCGCACCTGGACACCCGCGTGGTGGATGGCAAGAAGTCGCTGCTGTTCGGGCCTTACGCCGGGTTTACCACCAAGTTCCTCAAGCACGGTTCATTCCTCGATCTGCCGCTGTCGGTGCGCGCCGGCAACATCGGCCCGATGCTGGCCGTAGCCCGCGACAATATGGACCTGACCAAGTACCTGGTCAGCGAAGTGATGCAGTCCATGGAGCAGCGCCTGGAATCCTTGCGCCGTTTCTACCCGGAGGCGAAAGCCGAGGACTGGCGCCTGGAAGTGGCCGGCCAGCGTGTGCAAATCATCAAGAAAGACCCGAAAAAAGGCGGCGTGCTGCAATTCGGCACCGAGCTGGTCGCGGCCAAGGACGGTACGCTGGCAGCGCTGCTGGGCGCCTCCCCAGGCGCGTCGGTGACTGTGTCGATCATGCTGGAACTGATCGAGCGCTGCTTCCCGGCCAAGGCCAGCGGCGAATGGGCAGCCAAGCTGCACGAGATCTTCCCGGCGCGCGAAAAAGTGCTGGAGACCGACGCCGAGCTGTATCGCAGGATCAACGCGCAGAACAACATCAGCCTGGAACTGGTTGAGCAGAGCAACGAGGCCGAGAGCTTCGCCTAAGGCATTGCTGCAATAAAAAACGCCCCGCTCTCACGATGAGAACGGGGCGTTTTTTTTGCGCGACGCAATCAGCCGCGGGCGTTATCGATCAATTCGATGTACTCGGCGGCATTGCGCTGGTCCTTGATCAGGTCGACGAAGGTCTGGCCGTGCTCGTCTTTGCCATCCAGATCCAGGCCGGCTTCCTTGAAGAACCCCAGGAACCGCTCGAAGTCGTCGATACGCAGGCCACGGTAAGCCTTGATCAGTTTGTGCAGGGACGGTGAAGTGGCGTCGACCGGTTCGAAGTTCAGGAACAACTTGATCTGATCGTCGCCGATCTCATCACCAATCACCTGTTTCTTATCTTTACGCATTACCGACTCCAGCCTGCAAACATTTACACGGGGTTTGAAGTCTACCTGCGCAACGCAGGCTTCGAAAGCGCTGCTGGCCCCATGTGACAGGGCGGCCCGGCACTGCCGTTCAATCGAACTGGGCAAGCATCCAGCGTTGATACTCGGCGACGCCGGCATCGCCCTCCCGGGGCGCCCAGTGCGCGAGCTCACCCTCGCCGACCGGTCGATAGGGCCCGGCCTTGCATTCGAACATCACGGTGTCGGGCTGCAGCACCACCAGACCATGGAACACCCCCGGCTGCAGATCGACGCCGGCGCATTCGCTGCCGGCCTGCATCACGCGCCTGGCGATCACTTCGCCGTTGTCGTTGAACACCAGCAGGCCCAGACGGCCCTGGAGCACAAGCAGGGTTTCCGCCTTGTCCGCGCTGAGATGGCGGTGAGGAGGCACGTAGGTGCAGGGTTGCAGGCCCACCGCCATGCGATGGCAAGGCTCATCCATGTCATGGAAGTTATGATGATGCCGCCCACGGGGGCTGGCGGCCGCTTTCTCGGCCAGTTCGGTGAACAGTGTCTGATCCAGAAAGCGGGCCATGCGTTACATCCCTTTGACGGCGTAAATACCATTGGCGTTGCGCCAGTAGCCTTTGTAATCCATACCGTAACCGAAAATATAGCGGTCGATGCACGGCAGGCCGACGAAATCGGCTTTCAACTCGGGACGGGCCTTGCGGTCGTGGTCCTTGTCGATCAGTACGGCGGTGTGCACTTTACGTGCGCCGGCGTGTTTGCAGAAGTCGATAATCGCACCCAGGGTGTGACCTTCATCGAGGATATCGTCGATGATCAGCACGTCACGATCGATGAACGAGACTTCCGGCTTGGCCTTCCAGAACAGGTCGCCGCCGCTGGTTTCATTGCGATAGCGGGTAGCGTGCAGGTAGGACGCTTCCAGTGGGAAGTGCAGGTGAGTCAGCAGCTTGCCGGCGAAGATCAGGCCGCCGTTCATCACACAGAACACCACCGGGTTGGTGTCGGCCATTTCGCGAGTGATGTGTGCGCCGACCTTGGCGATCGCTTCTTCGACTTGCGCTTCGGTGTACAGGCAGTCAGCCTCGCGCATGATTTGACGGATATGCTCGAGATCAGCGGACATGGCGCTCTCCAAGGGGTGCTGTGGCAAGAAAAGCGGGCGAAGGTACGCTTCTCATGCGCTGCGGGCAAGCCTTAATGGACTAACGTACTAGATGTCTATAGGACAACACCCTCGGATAGATTAATCTAGGCCGGTTTTTTTGCCCGCCGCCGGAGCCTTTCCCATGCCCACTCGCGAGATCCGCCACCCGCTGATCCGACACAAACTCGGCCTTATGCGCCGCGCCGACATCAGCACGAAGAATTTCCGTGAGCTTGCTCAGGAAGTCGGAGCGCTGCTCACTTACGAAGCCACCAAGGATTTGCCACTGGAGAGCTACGAGATCCCAGGTTGGGCCGGTCCCGTCCAGGTCGAGAAGATCGCCGGTAAGAAAATCACCGTGGTCCCGATCCTGCGCGCCGGTATCGGCATGCTTGAAGGCGTGCTCAGCCTGATTCCGGGCGCCAAGGTCAGCGCCGTGGGCGTGGCCCGCAATGAAGAGACGCTGCAGGCTCACACCTACCTGGAAAAACTCGTTCCGGAAATCAATGAGCGCCTGGCGATGATCATCGACCCGATGCTCGCCACCGGCAGTTCCATGGTCGCCACCATCGACCTGCTGAAAAAGGCCGGTTGCAAGGACATCCGCGCCATGGTGCTGGTGGCCGCGCCCGAAGGCATCGCCGCCGTCGAGAGTGCGCACCCGGACGTGCAGATCTATACCGCCTCCATCGATGAACGCTTGAACGAACACGGCTACATCATCCCCGGCCTGGGCGATGCGGGTGACAAGATCTTCGGCACCAAGCAGAAGGACGCGTGAGCATGCAGGATGAATTCAACGACCCGCTTTGGCGCCAGATCCTGTCTGGCGCACAAATGCTCTTCGTGGCATTTGGCGCGCTGGTGTTGATGCCACTGATCACAGGTCTTGATCCAAACGTCGCGCTGTTCACCGCCGGCCTGGGCACGTTGTTGTTCCAGGTGGTGACCGGGCGACAGGTGCCAGTGTTCCTGGCATCGAGTTTTGCCTTCATCACCCCGATCATCCTCGCCAAGGGCCAGTTCGGCCTCGCGGCGACCATGGGCGGCGTGATGGCGGCCGGCTTCGTGTATACGTTCCTGGGCCTGGCGGTGAAGATCAAAGGCACCGGCTTTATCGACCGGCTGCTGCCGCCGGTGGTAATCGGGCCGGTGATCATCTCCATCGGGCTGGCCATGGCACCGATCGCCGCAAACATGGCCATGGGCAAGTCCGGCGACGGTGCCGAGCTGATCCATTACCAGACGGCGATGATGATCTCGATGCCGGCGCTGCTGACCACGCTGATCGTGGCGGTATTCGGCAAGGGCATTTTTCGCCTGGTGCCGATTATCTCCGGCGTGCTGGTGGGGTTTGCCATGTCGTTCTACTTTGGCGTCGTCGATACCGCGAAGATCGCCGCCGCACCCTGGTTCGCTCTACCCCACTTCACCGCGCCGGAATTCAACTGGCAGGCGATCCTGTTTATCGTCCCGGTGGCCCTGGCCCCGGCGATCGAACATATCGGCGGTGTGATTGCAGTAGGCAGCGTGACCGGACGCGACTACCTGAAAAAACCTGGCCTGCATCGCACCTTGCTGGGTGACGGCATCGCCACCACGGCCGCCGGCCTGTTTGGCGGCCCGCCGAACACCACCTACGCCGAAGTGACCGGCGCGGTGATGCTGACCAAGAACTACAACCCGAAAATCATGACCTGGGCGGCTATCTTTGCCATCAGCCTGGCATTTATCGGCAAATTCGGCGCACTGCTGCAAAGCATCCCGGTGCCGGTGATGGGCGGGATTCTGTGCCTGTTGTTCGGTTCGATTGCCGCCGTGGGCATGAACACCCTGATCCGCCACAAGATCGACCTGGGTGAGGCGCGCAATCTGGTGATTGTGTCGGTAACCCTGGTGTTCGGGATTGGCGGCGTGTTGGTCGGTACCGGCACCGGCCCGGATGACTTCGGCTTGAAGGGCATTGCCCTGTGTGCCGTGGTAGCGATTGGCTTGAACCTGTTGCTGCCGGGCAATGATGGCTGGAAGAACAAGAAACCGGATGAGCCGTTGATCTAACTGCCGACGCACCCACCAATGTGGGAGGGGCTTGCCCCCTCCCACATTTGATTTCAGTGGATGTCAGAGCTCACCCAACCCATCGATCAACGCCTGGTTCTGCTCCGGTGTACCGATGCTGATCCGCAGGAACTGGGCAATCCGCGCCTGCTTGAAGTGGCGCACGATCACCCCTTGCTCGCGCAACTTGGCTGCCAGTCCGGCTGCATCGTGGCGTGGGTGGCGGGCAAAGATGAAATTGGCCGCTGACGGCAGCACCTCAAACCCCTTAGCTTCCAGCTGCACGACCAATTGGTGGCGGCTGTCGATCACCTGCTGACAGGTTTTCTCGAAGTATTCACGATCGTCGAACGCCGCCGCCGCGCCGACAATTGCCAGGCGATCCAGCGGATAGGAATTGAAGCTGTTCTTGACCCGCTCCAGCGCTTCGATCAGGTCCGGGTGGCCCACCGCCAGGCCTACGCGCAAACCGGCGAGTGAGCGCGATTTGGACAGGGTCTGGGTCACCAACAGGTTCGGGTAGCGGTCCACCAGGCTGATGGCGGTTTCGCCGCCAAAGTCGATATAGGCTTCATCCACCACTACCACCGAATCCGGGCTGGCCTTGAGGATCTGCTCCACCGCGTCCAGAGCCATTACACAACCGGTTGGCGCATTCGGGTTGGGGAAGATGATCCCGCCATTGGGTCTGGCGTAGTCCGCCGTGCGGATCTGAAACTGCTCGTCCAATGGCACCGGCGCCGACTGGATGCCGTAGAGGCCGCAGTACACCGGATAAAAGCTGTAGCTGATGTCCGGGAACAGCAGCGGCAGCTCGTGCTGGAACAGGCCGTGGAAGATGTGCGCCAGCACTTCGTCGGAGCCGTTGCCGAGGAACACTTTGCCAGCATCGATCGCGTAATACCTGGCCACGGCCTGTTTGAGCAGGTCGCTGTTGGGGTCCGGGTACAAACGCAGGTCATCGTTCAACTCGGCCTGCATGGCGGCCAACGCCTTGGGCGATGGGCCGTACGGGTTCTCGTTGGTGTTGAGCTTGACCAACTTGGTCAGCTTCGGTTGCTCGCCGGGTACGTAAGGCACCAGATCCTTGACGAAGGGACTCCAGAATTTGCTCATGTGTTATTTCCCCTCATCCAGGATTCGATACTCGGCGCTACGGGCGTGAGCGCTCAGGGACTCACCACGGGCCAGCACCGACGCGGTCTTGCCCAGCTCGGATGCGCCTTGTGGCGAGCAGAAGATGATTGACGAGCGCTTCTGGAAGTCATAAACCCCCAGCGGCGACGAAAATCGCGCGGTGCCGGAAGTCGGCAGCACGTGATTGGGGCCGGCACAGTAGTCACCCAAGGCTTCGCTGGTATGACGCCCCATGAAGATCGCACCGGCATGACGAATCGACGGCAGCCAGGCCTGGGGGTCGGCCACCGACAATTCCAGATGCTCCGGCGCGATGCGGTTGGCCACTTCAATGGCCTGTTCCATGTCCTGCACCAGAATCAGCACGCCACGACCATTGATTGATTTCTCGATGATTTCGGCACGTTCCATGGTCGGCAGCAACTTATCGATGCTGGCGGCGACCTTGTCGAGGAACTCGGCATCCGGGCTGACCAGGATCGCCTGGGCGTCTTCGTCATGCTCGGCCTGGGAGAACAGGTCCATGGCGATCCAATCCGGGTCGGTCTGGCCATCGCACACCACCAGGATCTCCGAAGGACCGGCAATCATATCGATACCGACCTGGCCAAATACATGGCGCTTGGCAGTGGCGACGTAGATGTTGCCGGGACCAACGACCTTGTCGACCTTCGGCACACTTTCGGTGCCATAAGCCAGCGCCGCAACCGCTTGGGCACCGCCGATGGTGAATACACGGTCGACACCGGCAATACAGGCAGCGGCCAGCACCAGCTCGTTGATTTCACCGCGCGGGGTGGGCACCACCATGACGACTTCAGTCACGCCCGCCACCTTGGCAGGAATCGCATTCATCAAAACGGACGACGGGTACGACGCCTTGCCACCCGGCACGTACAGGCCGGCACGATCCAGTGGCGTGACCTTCTGGCCCAGCACCGTGCCGTCGGCTTCGGTGTAGCTCCAGGAGTCCTGTTTTTGTTGCTCGTGGTAGCTGCGCACTCGCGCCGCCGCCACTTCGAGGGCTTCGCGCTGCGGCACGGTAATGCGGGTCAGCGCCAGCTCCAGGCGTTCACGCGGCAGGATCAGGTCGGCCATGGACTGCACGTCGAGACCGTCGAACTGACGGGTGAAATCCACCAGCGCCGCGTCACCGCGCTCGCGCACCGCCTTGATGATGTCGAGCACCCGCTGGTTGACCGAGTCGTCGGACACGCTTTCCCAACTCAGCAAATGATCCAGATGATGGGCGAAATCCGGGTCGGCAGCGTTGAGTCGGGCAATTGCAGTGGACGTGGTCATAGCGAGGGCCTCATAGGATTGGCAAAAACTCAGGCGCCCTAAACTACCGTTCGCTCCGCTTGGGCACCTGAGAATTCTGGCTATGAGGCGGATAGACGGGCGCAGCCTATGGCCGCGCGGGTGAGTCAACCGCGGTGTCGAGACTCCACTGCCTTGCGCAGGGTGTCGATCAACGCCTGGATTCGGGCGTGCTGCATCTTCATTGATGCCTTGTTGACGATCAGGCGGGAGCTGATGTCAGCGATGAAATCCTGTGGTTCGAGACCGTTGGCACGCAGGGTGTTGCCGGTATCGACCACGTCGATGATCTTGTCGGCCAGGCCGATCAGTGGCGCCAGCTCCATGGAGCCGTAGAGTTTGATGATGTCGACCTGACGGCCTTGCTCGGCGTAGTAGCGCTTGGCGACGTTGACGAACTTGGTGGCCACACGCAGGCGGCCCTTGGGTTCAACGTCACCGACGCGGCCGGCGGTCATCAACTTGCACAGGGCAATACGCAGGTCCAGCGGTTCGTACAAGCCCTGGCCACCATATTCCATCAGCACGTCCTTGCCGGCGACGCCAAGGTCGGCCGCGCCATGTTCAACATAGGTCGGCACGTCGGTGGCCCGCACGATCAACAGACGAACGTCGTCCTGGGTGGTGGGAATGATCAGCTTGCGGCTCTTGTCCGGATTCTCGGTCGGCACGATGCCCGCTTCAGCCAGAAGCGGCAAAGTGTCGTCAAGGATGCGGCCCTTGGACAGTGCGATGGTCAACATGGGAAACGTCAATCCTTCATCAGGCTATTGCTGCCTGGTCGCAAACGGCGCCAGACACAGATCGAGGCCATGACAGCCTCGATTTGGAACACATTCAGCATACCGCGAACTGACACCGTCTGTGGTGAGCGGGCTTGCGCGGTGCGGGGTTGAGTAGCGACCCCAAAGCGGGGACTGCTGCGCAGTCCAGCGCGGGGCAAGCCCGCTCACCACAACAAGCCCGCTCACCACAACAAGCTCGCTCACCACAGCAAGCCCGCTCACCACAGTGACGGTGTTTTCAGTTCCGGGACTAGCCCGGTACTCGGCGGATTTTCGCGCCGAGCATCTGCAGTTTTTCCTCGATGCACTCGTAACCACGGTCTATGTGGTAGATGCGATCGATCAAGGTGTCACCGTCCGCACACAACGCGGAGATCACCAGGCTGGCCGATGCGCGCAGGTCGGTGGCCATGACTGGCGCGCCCTTGAGCTTGTCGATACCGGTGACGATGGCAGTGTTACCTTCAACCTGGATCTTCGCGCCCATGCGGTGCAGCTCATAAACATGCATGAAACGGTTTTCGAAGATGGTCTCGATCACGGCACCGGTGCCTTCGGCAATCGCGTTCAAGGAAATGAACTGCGCCTGCATGTCGGTCGGGAACGCCGGGTACGGAGCGGTACGCACATTGACGGCTTTTGGCCGCTTGCCGTGCATGTCCAGCTCGATCCAGTCTTCGCCGCAGGTGATTTCGGCACCGGCTTCGCGGAGTTTTTCCAGGACCGCTTCCAGGATGGTCGGATCGGTATCCTTGACCTTGACGCGACCACCGGTGACGGCGGCGGCAACCAGGTAGGTGCCGGTCTCGATCCGGTCAGGCATGACCTTGTAGGTTGCGGTGTGCAGACGCTCTACGCCATCAATGGTGATGGTGTCGGTGCCGGCGCCGGAAACCTTCGCACCCATGGCGTTCAGGAAGTTGGCCAGGTCGACCACTTCCGGCTCGCGCGCGGCGTTTTGCAGGACGCTGCGACCGTTGGCCAGGGCAGCGGCCATCATGATGTTCTCGGTACCGGTCACGCTGACGGTATCGAAGAAGAAGCTCGCGCCACGCAGGCCGCCTTCCGGCGCCTTGGCCTTAATGTAGCCGCCTTCGACGTCGATGATCGCGCCCATGGCTTCCAGGCCACGAATGTGCAGGTCTACCGGACGCGAACCGATGGCGCAACCGCCAGGCAGTGCCACTTCGGCTTCGCCGAAACGGGCAACCATCGGGCCCAGTACCAGGATCGACGCACGCATGGTTTTCACCAGCTCGTACGGTGCGATCAGGGTCTTGATGGTACGCGGGTCGATTTCGACAGCGAGTTTCTCGTCGATCACCGGCTCGATGCCCATGCGACCGAACAGCTCGATCATGGTGGTGATGTCATGCAGGTGCGGCAGGTTGGCCACGGTGACCGGGCCATCGCACAGCAGGGTCGCTGCCAGGATCGGCAAGGCGGAGTTTTTCGCACCGGAAATGCGGATCTCGCCATCAAGGCGGGCACCGCCGGTAATAATCAATTTATCCATAAGAATCTCGACGCCTTGGGGGCTCAGGTGCGCTCGGCCCAGGCCGCGCGGCTGAAAAATTTCATAGTGACCGCATGGATGCTGCCATCGGTGATCCACGGGTTCAAATGGGCATAGATCTGCTGCTGACGCTTGACCGGGCTCAATGCCGCCAGTTCATCGCTAATCACGTTCAGCTGGAAATTGCAGCCTTCGCCTTCAACTGCAACCTCAGTATTCGGCAGCTTTCCTTCAAGGAAGCTCTTAACTTCTAGGGCCTGCATGCTCAACCTCTATCGGCGCCCAGTGCGCGCGGGTCGCACATCATACAAAAAAGCCCCGCGCCTGCGAACCCCGCATAGCAGGACTCTGACGGGGGGCTTGCTTGAAGACGTGTATTAAGGATGCGCCAACAGCTCGGTCAGACCGGAAACTTCGGCAATTTCGCGCATGTCTTCAGGTAACGCACGGATGCTGACGGTTTTTTGGGCCGCCTCGGCATCGCGCATGAAGCACAGCAGCAACGACAGGCCGACACTGCTGGATTTGGTCACCGCCGAACAGTCCAGTACCAGCGCGGGCGCGGTACTGGTCTTGATCAACGCCTGCCCCTGCTTGCGCAGGTCAGGCCCGGTGCGGTAATCCAGCACGCCGCTGAGGAATAACTCACCGGCGTCGCCAAGACGCACAGCCGACTCGGTCATTGCGCAGCCTTCCCGGCTTCTTTGTCGGACGTTTCCTTGGCCTTGGCGACTTCACCGGCCCAACCATTGATGGTCTTGTCCAGGTCGTTGCCATTGCGCTGCATGGCGTCGGCGAACTGATCACGGAACAGCTTGCCGATGTTGATGCCGTTGATGATCACGTTACGCAACTTCCATTCGCCCTTGACCTTCTCCAGGGTGTACTGGACAGGGTAGACGGCACCGTTGTTGCCCTTGACGCTCATGTTCACGCTGGTGCGATCACCCGACTCATCGCCGGCGGGTGCAACGGTAATGCCCTGGTTGTTGTACTCGAGCAACGCATTGCCATAGAACTGGAACAGGCCGCGCTTGAAGTTTTCCTGGAAGCGCTGCATCTGCTCAGGGGTCGCCTTGCGCGAATACTTGACCGTCATGATGCTGCGGGAAATGCCTTCGGCATCCACCACCGGTCCGACAATGCTGTTGAGCGCATCATAGAACTTACTCGGGTCTTGCTTGTACTGTTCTTTGTTGGCGGTCAGATCAGCCAACATTTTGTTGGTCGTGTCCTGCACCAGATCGTGCGCAGAACCCGCCGCGTTGGCCATCAATGGCAGCGCTGCAAGCAGTACCAGAAGGCCACGTCGCAAGGTAGAGATCATGTACAGAGTCCTCATTTGGCGTCTTTATTGACCGTATTGAGCAAAAATTTTCCGATCAGGTCTTCAAGCACCAGCGACGACTGCGTGTCGTGGATGGTCGAACCATCCTTGAGCAGGGCTGTTTCCCCGCCCACGCTGACACCGATGTATTTCTCGCCCAGCAGACCCGCAGTGAGGATAGACGCAGTGGAGTCGATCGGCAGGTTGTCGACCTTCTTGTCCAGTTGCATCGTCACTCGACCGGTGAAACTGTCGCGATCCAGATCGATTGCCGTGACCTTGCCGATCGTCACGCCGGCCATGGTCACTTTAGCTCTGACAGTCAAACCGGCGATATTGTCGAAGTAGGCGTAAAGTTTATAAGTGTCGGCGGTGGGGCTGGCCGACAGGCCACTGACCCGCAGGGCCAGCAACAGTAAAGCCAGGATGCCAGCCAGCAAGAAAAGGCCGACACCGATTTCCACAGTGCGGTTTTGCATCAGAAATCTCCAAACATCAAGGCGGTCAAAATGAAGTCAAGGCCCAGTACCGCCAGCGAGGCGTACACAACGGTCTTGGTGGTGGCGCGACTGATCCCTTCTGAAGTGGGCTCACAGTCGTAGCCTTGGAATACGGCAATCCACGTCACGACAAAGGCAAAGACGATGCTCTTTATAATGCCGTTGAGTACATCACCGTTGAAGGTGACGCTGTTCTGCATGTTGGCCCAGTAGGAACCGTCGTAGACGCCCAGCCAGTCCACCGCCACCCAGGAACCGCCCCAGATACCGACCACGCTGAAGATCATCGCCAGCAGTGGCAGGGATATGAAGCCGGCCCACAGGCGCGGGGCAACAATGTATTTGAGCGGGTCGACGCCGATCATTTCCAGGCTGGACAACTGCTCGGTGGACTTCATATTGCCGATTTCGGCGGTCAGCGCGGAACCCGCGCGCCCGGCGAACAGCAACGCGGTGACCACCGGCCCCAGCTCGCGCAGCAGCGTCAGGGCAACCATCTGCCCCACCGCCTGCTCCGAGCCGTAGCTGGACAGGATATTGAAGCCCTGCAATGCCAGCACCATGCCGATGAACACCCCGGAGACCACAATGATCACCAGGGACATCACGCCGACGGCATGCAGTTGCTTGATCAACAGGCCAAAACCGCCGCCAATGCCGCCGCGGCCGAGCAAGGCGTGAAACAGAAAAATCGTCGAGCGGCCCAGCACTTCGACGATGTCGATGCCCGAGCGACCGAAAAGGCGAACCTTTTCGATAAGAGATGTTTTGCGCATCAGCGCTTCCCCAGAAGATCTGCGCGGTAATCCGCTGCCGGAAAGTGAAAAGGCACCGGGCCATCCGGATCGCCGGTCATGAATTGACGAATGCGCGGGTTGTCGGCATTCATCAGCTCTTCAGGCGTACCCTGCCCCAGTACCTGACCATCGCCCACGACGTAGAGGTAGTCGGCAATGCTCGCGGTTTCCGCCAGGTCGTGGGAGACCACGATACTGGTGATGCCCAGCGCATCATTGAGCAGCCGGATCAGGCGTACCAGCACGCCCATGGCGATAGGGTCCTGGCCGACAAAAGGCTCGTCGTACATGAGGATCTGCGGGTCGAGCGCAATAGCACGGGCCAGGGCGACACGACGCTTCATGCCCCCGGACAGCTCGTCGGGCATCAGGTCAATGGCGCCGCGAAGGCCCACGGCCTGCAGCTTGAGCAGCACAATGTCGCGAATCATTTCGTCCGAAAGCTGGGTGTGCACCCGCAGTGGAAATGCCACGTTCTCGAAAACATCAAGGTCAGTGAACAGTGCCCCACTCTGAAACAGCACGCCCATGTGCTTGCGCGCATCGAACAGATCACTGCGCGACAGGGTCGGCAGGTTCTGGCCGTTGACCCACACTTCACCGGCACTGGGGCGCAATTGCATGCCCATCAAGCGCAGCAGGGTGGTCTTGCCGCAACCGGAAGGCCCCATGATGCCCGTGACCTTGCCGCGTGGAATGCGAATATCGACGTTATTGAAGATGCTGCGCGTCCCGCGCTTGAAGGTCAGTCCCTTCAGCTCGACCGCGTAGGCGTTATCGGCACTCATCTAAACTCCTTGGGATGCAGCTTCTCACTCAGACACCACCTCTGCGACAAACGTTTGCAACGGTTGCGCAATATATATAGCCACGTGGGCTGAGCGGACCGAACTGGCGGCGAACTATAGCACTGCTGGTACAACGCCCCCAAGGCCGGAACTGCGCCAGTTCAGATAAGAGACAGGGAAAAAACGTTGCCGGGCGTGAATCTCAGGCATCGGCAGAATAAAGCCTGACGAACTTGCGTGAGGGAATTGATCATTACCGCTATAATCGCCGACTTTTCGTCAGGCTATACGATTTCAGACATGAGCCAATCCAGCGACCTTATTCAATCCGCACAGCGCACTATTCGCCTCGAGCTTGAAGCCGTGGAAGGCTTGCTGGCCCATATCGACGCGGATTTTGTACGCGCCTGCGAGATGATTCTGGCCAGCAAGGGCCGCGTGGTGGTGGTTGGCATGGGCAAGTCGGGCCATGTCGGCAACAAGATTGCCGCCACCCTGGCCAGCACCGGCACCACCGCGTTTTTCGTGCACCCGGCCGAAGCCAGCCACGGCGACATGGGCATGATCACCAAGGATGACATCATCCTGGCGCTGTCCAACTCGGGGACCACCAACGAAATCGTCACCCTGTTGCCGCTGATCAAACGCCTGGGCATCCAGATGATCAGCATCACCGGCAACCCGGAGTCGACCCTGGCCAAGGCTGCCGAAGTGAACCTGAATGTGCATGTGGCCCACGAGGCCTGCCCGCTGAACCTGGCACCGACCTCCTCCACCACCGCCGCGCTGGTGATGGGGGATGCACTGGCCGTGGCATTGCTGGAAGCCCGCGGGTTCACCGCCGAAGATTTCGCGTTTTCCCACCCGGGCGGCGCGCTCGGCCGACGCCTGTTGCTGAAAGTCGAAAACGTCATGCATTCGGGCGATGAGTTACCCCATGTACCGCGTGGCACCCTGCTCAAGGATGCGCTGATGGAAATGACCCGCAAGGGTCTGGGCATGACCGTGATCCTCGAAACCGATGGGCGCCTGGCCGGGGTATTCACGGACGGTGACCTGCGGCGCACGCTGGACCGCACCATTGATATCCATACCGCAACCATCGACGCGGTGATGACGCCCCACGGCAGGACGGCGCGTCCCGAGATGCTGGCCGCAGAAGCCTTGAAGATCATGGAAGACCACAAGATCGGCGCACTGGTGGTGGTCGATAGCGACAACCACCCGATCGGCGCCCTGAACATGCACGACTTGCTGCGTGCGGGAGTGATGTAAATGAGCAGCGACCTGTTGCAACGCGGCAAGCACATCAAGCTGGCCATTTTTGACGTCGACGGCGTACTGACCGACGGTCGCCTGTACTTTCTCGAAGACGGCAGCGAGTTCAAGACCTTCAACACCCTCGATGGCCAGGGCATCAAGATGTTGATAGCGGCAGGGGTGCAAACCGCAATTATCAGCGGTCGAAAAACCCCGGTTGTGGAACGTCGCGCACAAAACCTGGGGATTGCTCACCTGTATCAGGGCCGCGAGGATAAACTGGTGGTTCTGGACGAGCTCCTGGGCCAACTCAATCTAAGCTATGAGCAGGTCGCTTACCTCGGTGATGACCTGCCCGACCTGCCGGTCATTCGTCGGGTCGGTCTGGGCATGGCAGTGGCCAATGCCGCGACATTCGTTCGCGAACATGCCCACGGCATAACCACGGCCCGTGGCGGCGAAGGTGCCGCACGCGAGTTCTGCGAATTGATCCTGCGCGCCCAGGGCCGCCTTGAAGCGGCTCACGCCGCCTACCTATAGAGCGTTATATGCTGAGCAAAAAGATTCGCAACTTCCTGTTATTCGGGGTGATCGCCGCGCTGTTCCTGGCGGTGGGCTACTGGAATATCAGCCCGGAGCGCTTTCTCGACCAGCCTGCCGCGCAGGTCGATGAGGGCGCTATCGACTATTACGCCACCAACGCCTACAGCGTGCAGTTCCTGCCGGACGGCAAGGTGCAGTACGAGATGACCTCGGACAAAGTCGAGCACCTGAAGGCCTCCGAAGTCACCCTGCTGACCAACCCGGACTTGAACCTGTACCGCGGCACGGAGTTTCCGTGGCATGTGACCAGCAAGCATGGCGAGGTCAACCCGGACGGTACCCAGGTCGAACTGATCGACTCGGTGCGCGTCGCACGCACTGACGCCCAGAACCGCGACACGATTATTACCAGCAGTCGCATGACCGTATTCCCACAACAGCAATATGCGCAGACCGAGCAAGACGTTAGAATCGACGGCGCTGGCGGTGTATCGACTGGCAAGGGAATGAAAGCGTATTTGAAAGAAAGCAGGATACACCTGCTATCGAACGTAAGAGGACAGTATGAGGCTCGTTAAAACTCTCCCGATTTTGCTCGGTCTTGGCGCAGCACTGGGAAGCGTGAGCGCCTGGGCTCTGCCGAACGATAGCGAGCAGCCTATCCGTATCCAGGCTGACGATGCGCAGCTGGATGACAAGCAAGGCGTCGCCACCTATAAAGGTGACGTAATCATTATCCAGGGCTCGATGAAGATCACCGGTAACACGGTAACCCTGACGCGCACCCCGGCAGGCGACATCGACGTGGTGACGTCGGTGGGCAACCTTGCCTACTTCGAACAGAAGCAAAAGGCAGAAGATCCAGGCCCGATGAAGGGCTATGGCAAGACCATCCAGTATCATGCGCAGCAGAACCGCATTGTGCTGATCGATCAGGCCAAGGTGCTGAGCGCCGACGGTAACTCCACCGAAGGCGAGAAGATCGTCTACAACACCAAGACCCAGGTCGCCCAGGCGGGTCGTGCCAACGGCACCAAGGTCAGCGCGCCGCGCCCACGCATCGACATGGTTATCCAGCCGAAGAAGAAGGCCGAGTAATGGCAACCCTGAAAGCCCAGCATCTGGCCAAGGCCTATAAAAGCCGTCAGGTCGTGCGCGATGTCAGCCTGTCGATCGACAGCGGCCAAATCGTCGGTTTGCTCGGCCCCAACGGCGCCGGCAAGACGACCTGCTTCTATATGATCGTCGGCCTCGTCCAGGCCGACCAAGGGCGCGTACTGATCGACGACCTGGATGTCAGCCATCAACCGATGCACGGCCGTGCCCGTGCCGGTATCGGCTATCTTCCCCAGGAAGCTTCGATCTTCCGCAAACTCTCGGTAGCCGACAACATCATGGCGATCCTTGAGACCCGCAAGGAACTCGACCGCGACGGCCGTCGCGCAGAACTGGAAAGCCTGCTGCAGGAATTCCATATCAACCATATTCGCGACAACCTGGGCATGAGCCTGTCCGGTGGCGAGCGCCGCCGCGTGGAAATCGCTCGGGCATTGGCCACTGCGCCCAAGTTCATCCTGCTGGACGAGCCGTTTGCCGGCGTCGACCCGATTTCGGTCGGCGACATCAAGCAGATCATCCACCACCTCAAGGCCAAGGGCATTGGCGTGTTGATCACCGACCACAACGTCCGTGAAACACTCGATATCTGCGAAACGGCTTATATCGTCAACGATGGACAGCTGATTGCCGAAGGCGATTCAGCCACCATCCTGGCCAACGAGCTGGTCAAGGAAGTGTACCTGGGTCACGAATTCCGCCTGTAAACACCGTGGTGTCACGGCCGTTTGCCAAGGTGCGCGGGAGTCAATGAAAACCCCGGTTTTTTATTGTTACCGCGCTCTAGGCAAAGCCCCCGATATCAGGCATATAATTTGCTTATGTTTGGCGCTCACGCGCCCTGTCGTGGATGGCGCATTGCGCCGGCGAATAAGGTGTTAAGCCCCTGCCATGAAACCATCGCTAGTCCTGAGAATGGGCCAGCAGCTGACGATGACACCGCAGCTGCAACAGGCCATCCGCCTGCTCCAATTGTCGACCTTGGATCTGCAACAGGAAATCCAGGAGGCCCTGGAGTCCAATCCGATGCTCGAACGCCAGGAAGAAGGCGACGACTTCGACAATGCAGACCCATTGGCCGACAACATCGAGCAAAAACCCAATTCCGACGTGCAGGAACCTTCCTATCAGGAAACCGCCCCCACGGTGGACAACCTGGAGGAAGGCGAATGGAACGAACGCATTCCCAACGAGCTTCCCGTGGACACCGCCTGGGAGGACGTCTATCAGACCAGCGCCAGCAGCCTGCCCAGCAGTGACGACGACGAGTGGGATTTCACCACCCGCACATCCGCCGGAGAGAGCCTGCAAAGCCATCTGTTGTGGCAGTTGAACCTGGCACCGATGTCGGACACCGATCGCCTGATCGCCGTAACCCTGATCGACTGCATCAACAACCAGGGCTACCTGGACGAGAGTCTCGAGGAGATTCTCGAGGCGTTCGACCCGGAACTGGATATCGAGCTGGACGAAATCGAAGCCGTCCTGCACCGCATCCAGCAGTTCGAGCCTGCCGGTATTGGCGCGCGCACGCTCAGCGAATGCCTGCTGCTGCAATTGCGTCAACTGCCGGCCAAAACACCCTGGCTGGTCGAAGCCCAGCGCCTGGTCACCGACTACATCGACCTGCTTGGCAGCCGCGACTACAGCCAGTTGATGCGCCGCATGAAGCTCAAGGAAGACGAACTGCGCCAGGTCATCGAGCTGGTGCAAAGCCTCAACCCTCGTCCCGGCTCGCAGATCGAGTCGAGCGAAGCCGAATACGTGGTCCCCGATGTCATCGTGCGCAAGGACAACGAGCGCTGGTTGGTGGAGCTGAACCAGGAATCGGTGCCGCGTCTGCGGGTCAACCCGCAATATGCCGGGTTCGTGCGCCGCGCCGACACCAGCGCCGACAACACCTTCATGCGCAACCAGTTGCAGGAAGCGCGCTGGTTCATCAAGAGCCTGCAGAGCCGCAACGAAACCCTGATGAAAGTCGCGACCCAGATCGTCGAACATCAGCGCGGCTTCCTGGAGTATGGCGACGAAGCGATGAAGCCGCTGGTACTGCATGACATCGCCGAGGCGGTAGGCATGCACGAGTCAACGATTTCCCGGGTGACCACGCAGAAATTCATGCATACCCCACGGGGTATCTACGAGCTGAAATACTTTTTCTCCAGCCACGTGAGTACCTCTGAAGGCGGCGAATGCTCGTCCACGGCGATCCGCGCGATCATCAAAAAACTGGTTGCCGCGGAAAATCAGAAAAAGCCGTTGAGTGACAGCAAGATCGCTGGTTTACTGGAGGCACAAGGCATTCAGGTCGCCCGTCGAACCGTCGCCAAGTACCGCGAGTCCCTTGGGATCGCGCCTTCCAGCGAGCGTAAGCGTTTGATGTGACGGGCGGGCCATAGCGTTCCAGTGACGGGTATTTTTGCCCGTCGCTTTATGCACTGGCAACGAAGGAGAAGCTGTATGCAAGTCAATATCAGTGGACACCATGTAGAAGTCACCCCGCCACTGCGCGACTACGTCGAGCAGAAGCTGAGGAAGCTTGAAGGACATTTCGACAAGATCACCAACGTGCAGGTCATCATGAAGGTCGACAAGCTTCAGCAGAAAATCGAAGCGACCCTCCAGATACCCGGTGGCGAAGTGGTTGCCAACGCAGAGCATGAAGACATGTACGCCTCGATAGACTTGCTCACCGACAAGCTGGACCGCCAACTTAAAAAGCATAAGGAAAAGAATCTGAGCCTGCTCCAAGGCACAGGTCGCTAACTCTCCCCCCATGATCCGACTTGAATCCATCCTGACCCCCGGCCGTTCCCTTGTGAACGCGCCGGGCGGCAGCAAGAAAAAAGCCCTCGAACAAATTGCCAACCTGATCGCTCGCGAAGTGCCGGGCCTCGAAATGCAAGATGTCTTCGAGGCTCTCATCGCTCGTGAAAAGCTCGGTTCCACCGGCTTTGGTAACGGCATCGCGATACCCCACTGTCGCCTCAAAGGGTGCACGGATCCCATCAGTGCCCTGCTGCACCTGGAAGCCCCCATCGATTTCGACGCCATCGACGGCGCCCCGGTCGACCTGCTGTTTGTGCTGCTGGTCCCGGAAGCCGCTACCGATGCGCACCTGGAACTGCTTCGGCAGATCGCCAGCATGCTCGATCGCAAGGAAGTGCGTAACAAACTCCGCAGCGCCAGCAGCAATGACGCGCTGTATCAGGTTGTCCTGGATGAGCAAAACGGGCAGTAATCATGCGTTTGATCATCGTCAGCGGCCGCTCCGGCTCGGGTAAGAGCACCGCCCTCAATGTGCTTGAGGACAGCGGTTTCTACTGCATTGATAACCTGCCTGCGGGCCTGCTGCCCGAATTGGCGGAGCGCGCGCTGATTCACACCGAGCTGGCGCAGCCGCTGGTGGCCGTATCGATTGATGCCCGCAATCTGCCCAGCCACCTTTCACGGTTCCCGGAACTGTTGGAAGAAGTGCGGGCCAAGCATATACATTGCGATGTGCTGTATCTGGATGCGGATGAGGAAACCCTGCTCAAGCGTTTCTCCGAAACCCGCCGTCGCCACCCGCTCAGCAGCCCGCATCGTTCCCTGGCCGAGGCCATTGAGGACGAAACGAAGCTGTTGGGGCCGATCATCGATCTGGCCGACCTCAAGATCAATACCACCAGCCTCAACCTGTACCAGCTACGCGACGCTATCAAGCTGCGCCTGCTGAACCAGCCTGAGCCCGGCACGGCGTTTCTCGTCGAGTCCTTTGGATTCAAGCGTGGCATGCCGGTAGACGCCGACCTGGTGTTCGATGTGCGTTGCCTGCCCAATCCTTATTGGAAGCCTGAACTGCGTGACCAATCAGGCCTGGATCAGCCGGTGATCGATTATCTGGCGGCGCAGCCGGATGTGCAGGATATGTTTCAGGACATCTCCAGCTACCTGCTCAAGTGGCTGCCGCGCTTCGCTGCAAGCAACCGCGCCTATGTCACCATCGCCATCGGCTGCACCGGAGGCCATCACCGTTCCGTCTACCTGACCGAACGCCTGGGCCAGGTGCTGCAACAAACCCTCAAGAATGTCCAGGTACGCCACCGCGACCTCAGCTGAAAGGAACACCCCCGCGATGCCCGCACGTGAAATTGAAATCATCAACAAATTGGGCCTTCACGCCCGGGCCTCGGCCAAGTTCGTCGGTGTGGCCGGACAATTCCCTTGCAAGATCCGCGCAGGGCGTACCCGCGAGTCCATGGTCGACGGTAAAAGCATCATGGCCATGATGATGCTGGCAGCCGGCAAGGGCACCAAGATTCACCTTGAGACCGAAGGCGAGCAGGAAGAAGAGGCAATGAAGGCCTTGGAGGCGTTGATCAACAACTTCTTCGACGAAGGGGAATAATTCGCTGACGCTTCATCCCAACGCCGTATCCATCACCATCATCAAGCAAAACCCGATACACAGCCCCAGGCTCGCGAGCTTTTCGTGGCCATTGCGGCGCGACTCCGGGATAACTTCGTGAGTCACCACCAGCAGCATGGCCCCAGCCGCCAAGGCCAGGCCCAAGGGCAGCAGCACCTCGGCCAGGCTTACCAGCCAGGCGCAGAGCACGGCGAACACTGGCTCGACCAAGCCTGAGGCGGCACCCACCATGAACGCCTTGACCCGCGACATCCCGGCGCCGGCCAGCACCAACGCTATCACCAGGCCTTCGGGTACATCCTGCAAGGCGATGCCCATGGCCAGACTGTCGGCATCCGGCATGCCGCCCCCGGCGGAAACGCCCACGGCCATGCCCTCCGGAATGTTATGGGCAATGATCGCGAACACGAACAGCCAGATGCGCGGCGGGATCACCGGTTGCTCCGGCGTACCCACCAGCATTTCCGGGCTGGCGCTTGAGACCTTTCGGTCAACCAGATAAAGGCCGAAGGCGCCCAGGATGATGCCAGAACTGACCAGGCCACTGGCGGCCCAGGGGGACAGCCCCAGCCCTTCAGCTGCCGCAATCCCCGGTACGATCAACGAAAACGCAGTGGCTGCCAGCATCACGCCAGCGCCAAAGCCCAGCAAGGTATCGCTCAAGGCCATCGGCATGCGCCGAATCACTAATACCGGCACCGCGCCCAGCGCCGTGCCCAATGCGCAAATGGAACCACCCTGTAAGGCACGCAGGATGCGCGGCTCAAGATCGAGCCAAGCCAGCCCGTGGGCCACCAGCAAGGCAGTGCCTGCCAACAGCAGCAGCGAGCCAAACGCATAGCGAAACAATCGCACGCTGCCAATCGCCAGTGTTTCAGTGCCCATAATCGGCCTTAGTGCTTGTTATGAAGAAGGGTGTCAGGCCAGAGCAGCCTGATAGCGGGCGGCGACTTCCGGCCAGTTGATAACGCTGTAGAAAGCATTGATGTATTCCGGGCGGCGGTTCTGGTAACGCAGGTAATAGGCGTGCTCCCAGACATCCAGGCCAAGGATCGGGGTGTTACCGCTCATCAACGGGCTGTCCTGGTTGCCGCTGCTTTCCACCACCAGGGTCTTTTGCGCAGTGACGCTCAGCCAGGCCCAGCCGCTGCCGAAACGCGTCAGCGCAGCTTTGGTGAACGCCTCCTTGAAGTTGTCGAAGCCGCCCAGCTGCTCATCAATCGCTTTGCTCAGTGCGCCCTCGGGCTTGCCACCACCTTGAGGCGACATTACCGCCCAGAACAATGAGTGGTTGGCGTGGCCGCCGCCTTGGTTGATCACCGCCGCGCGCATTTTTTCCGGCAATTGCTGCACACTCGACACCAGTTTCTCTATTGGCCAAGCGGCGAACTCCGTGCCCTCTACCGCCGCGTTCAAGTTATTGATGTAGGTCTGGTGATGCTTGGTGTAGTGAATCTCCATGGTTTGCGCATCGATATGCGGTTCCAGGGCATCGTAGGCATAGGGCAAGGCAGGCAAGGTGTAGGTCATATCAATGTGCTCCGTATTGAGAAGGCGTGGGGTGCGCTGCAGTACCTCCCAGCAAGCGATGGGTACGCGGGTACTCGCCGTGGTCGCTGATGAAGTTCAACAGCTCAACGTAGGTTTTACTGCTCTGGCGCAGCGCCGCTTCACGCAGCTGCGGCGTAAGACGCGAGTCCTGCATGGCCTGCAGCAGGCGCTGGTGGATGGCGCACAAGTATTCCGCGCTTTCCTCCGGCTGGTTGAGGCGCAGGTGCAGGTCCGCCAGGTTGTGATGTGAAATAACGCAGGCCGCGACGGCCTCTTCGGCATCGGCCCAGCGCTCGAACAGCACTAGGGCCAGGGCCAGGGCTTGCAGATAGGCCTCGCGCGCGTCCACCCAATCACCCTGCATAAAGCAGCGGTTGGCCCGTTCGATCGTGCGTTTCCAGTGCTCCATGGTGAGTCTCCAAAGCAGGTTGGCGATTACACGCCGCCGGCGGTGAGTTTTTCCGGATCCAACAGGACTTCCAATTGGCTGCGCGGCAGGTCGGTGTGCTCAACAGCCACGTCAATCACCGGACGCCCCTGCTGATAAGCCTTTTTGGCAATTTCAGCGGCCTTCTGGTAGCCGATGATGGGGTTGAGCGCCGTCACCAGGATCGGATTGCGCGACAGCGCCTCTTTGAGTTTGTCCTCGTTCACCTTGAAGCTGGCGATGGCCTTGTCAGCCAGCAGGCGGCTGGAATTGGCCAGCAATTCCAGGCTGCTGAGCAGGTTCTGAGCGATGATCGGCAGCATCACGTTCAGCTCGAAATTGCCTGACTGCCCAGCGACGGTGATCACCGTGTCATTGCCGATCACCTGCGCAGCCACCATCGCTGTCGCCTCAGGGATCACCGGATTGACCTTGCCCGGCATGATCGACGAGCCCGGCTGCAACCCCTCCAACTCAATCTCGCCCAGGCCTGCCAGCGGGCCGGAGTTCATCCAACGCAGGTCGTTGGCGATTTTCATCAGCGACACTGCAGTGGCTTTCAACTGGCCGGACACGGCGACGGCGGTGTCCTGGGAACCGATCAACGCGAACAGATGTTTGCCGGGCGTGAACTGGACGCCGGTCAGGCTGCTGAGCTGCTGGCTGAAGCGCGCCGCGAATTGCGGGTGCGCGTTGATGCCCGTGCCCACCGCAGTCCCCCCTTGGGCCAAGGCTTGGAGACTCGGCAGCAAGTCCTGCAAGTGGCCGATATTGGCCTTGAGTTGTTGCGCCCAGCCAGTGAGCACCTGACTCATGCGTACCGGCATGGCGTCCATCAGGTGGGTACGGCCGGTCTTGATGAACGGATGAACCTGCTCGGCCTTGCGCTCGATCACTTGCACCAGATGCAGCAGGGCCGGCAGCGTTTGCTCATGCAGAACAAGCGCCGCACTCACGTGGATCGTGGTAGGAATGACGTCGTTGCTGCTCTGGCCGCAGTTCACATGGTCATTGGGGTTGACCACTTCCCCCAGCAAACGGCTGGCCAGCGTGGCGATCACTTCATTGGCATTCATGTTGGAGCTGGTGCCGGAGCCCGTCTGGAAGATATCCACCGGGAAGTGGCGCATGTATTCGCCTTCCAACAAGCCTTGAGCGGCATCGACGATGGCTTTGCCCTGCCCCTCGCCGATTTGCTTGAGGTCTACGTTGACCTTGGCGGCCGCGGCCTTGACCAGGATCAGCGCGCGAATGAACTGGGCGGGCATGGGACGGTGGCTGATCGGGAAGTTGTTCACCGCGCGCTGGGTTTGCGCACCATACAGGGCATCGGCGGGCACATGCAGTTCGCCCATGCTGTCGCGTTCGATACGGGTGTTACTCATCGGAGGATCCTTGCGCCAGGTCAGAAACGGGTATGGACGGCAGCAACTGGCAAGTCGCCAACTGCCAGGCAAAGGCCTGCCAGCGCTTGAGGCGGCAGGCACAATGAGAAAGCTTTTCCAGGTCGCGCAGTGGGCGCCAGGCCTGATCAAGGCACTGGGAACGCCAATGCCAGGGCAAGGCAATATCGTTGGCGGTGTCGATCAGCAGACGAAATGAAGTTTCGGCGACCGTCCACGGGTGGGTCGCGGTGCAGCACGCCAGGTACCGCCCTTCGCTCAGGTAATGCTCGATCAGGCGCGGCTCATCAGGGTCCAGCCCGCAGCGAATCTGGCGACTCATCCAACGCCAGCTCTCCAGATAAGGATCTTCATGCAGGACAGAACTCATGATCTCACTCGCTCGGTAATGAGATTTATTATTAGATGATATTGAGAATCAAAACAAGCACTGCACCGGAATCGACTTTTCAAACGCCAAAAAAAAGCGCGCCATCACTGGGATGGCGCGCCTTTCCATAAATCGCTCGGAGCGTCAGCTACCCGCGACAGTCATCCGCTCGATCAAGACCGAACCGGTGCGAATGTTGCTGCGCAGTTCCAAGTCATTCCCTACCGCGACGATCTGCTTGAACATATCGCGCATATTGCCGGCGATGGTGACCTCCTGGACGGCAAACTGAATTTCGCCGTTTTCCACCCAGAAACCCGCCGCGCCACGGGAGTAATCACCGGTAACCATGTTCAGGCCATGGCCCATCAATTCGGTT
Source organism: Pseudomonas sp. lyk4-R2A-8 (assembly GCF_030209095.1). NCBI lineage: Bacteria > Pseudomonadati > Pseudomonadota > Gammaproteobacteria > Pseudomonadales > Pseudomonadaceae > Pseudomonas > Pseudomonas sp. lyk4-R2A-8. The sequence goes on along the minus strand of NZ_JARVSS010000003.1, from coordinate 204,067 downwards.
ACCAGCAGGCCGCGCCCCATCCGCCGCAACAGCGCCGCCTGGTCTTCGTCGCCGTGGGTCACGAACAGGTTGTGTACGCCGCCCGCATTGGCGGTGCTGGGCAAGCCGAGTTTGCGCCCGGCATACGTGCCCAGCACATAGGACACCAACTCGCCTTTCTCGACAAAGGGCTTGGCATAGGTCGCCAGGCCATCACCGTCGAAGGAAGTACTGCCCATGGCACGCATCAAGTGTGGGCGTTCATCGATGGTCAGCCATTCTGGAAACAACGTCTGGCCGATCGCCCCTTCCAGGAACGAGGATTTTCGATACAAATTGCCACCGGAAATCGCCCCGAGAAAACTGCCGAACAAACCGCCGGCCAGCTCCGCCGAAAACAGCACCGGCACTTCACAGGTCGGCACCGGACGCGCGCCCAGGCGGCTCGCGGCACGCTGCGCGGCCTTCTGCCCAATGCTGGCTGGATCGGCGAGCAAATCGCCCTGACGGTTCACGTCATACCAGTAATCACGCTGCATCTGGCCATTGGCTTCGGCGATCATCACGCAGCTCAAACTATGGCGAGTGGACGCGTAACCACCGATAAAACCATGGCTGTTCCCATACACGCGGCACCCCTGGTGGGTGTTCAAGGTGGTGCCATCGGCATTTTTGATCCTGGGGTCGGCGTCAAAGGCCGCGGCCTCGCAGACCAGCGCCTGTTCGATGGCCTGCTCCGGGCTGATATCCCAGGCATGGAACAGATCGAAGTCCTTCACGTCCTTGGCCATCAGCGCCTGGTCGGCCAAGCCCGAACTTTCATCCTCGGAGGTATGCTTGGCGATTGCCAACGCTGCGGCAACCGTTTCGCGAATCGCCTCCGTACCACTGGCGGACGTACTGGCCGACCCCTTGCGCTGCCCCACGTACAGCGTGATGCCAAACCCCTGGTCGCGATTGAACTCAACGGTTTCCACTTCCCGCTGACGCACCGACGTCGACAGCCCCTGCTCCAGCGAAACAGCTACTTCACAGGCGCTGGCCCCCTGGCGCCTGGCCTCGGCAAGAATCTGCTCGACTTGTTCCTGCAGTGCCGGTAACGCTTGCGGACCGACGCTTTGGGCTGCACTCATGGTTTTCTCCACTCAAATTCTGCTTTCGGTTAAGGCCATCGAGCGACCGGGCCGGACAAGCGGCCCCCGACTGGTTATCATGGCGGCGTTTCTTTGCGGACTGCCACCATGGTTGATTCTTACGACGACTCCCTCGATGGGGAGAAAAGCAAAACCCAGGTCAAACGTGAGCTGCATGCTCTGGTTGACCTTGGCGAGCGCCTTACGACGCTCAAAAAAGACTTGATTGCCAAACTGCCACTGACCGACGAAATGCGTCGGGCGCTTGCGGATGCGCCCAAGCACACCGCGAACATCGCGCGTAAGCGGCACATTTCGTTTATCGGCAAGCTGATGCGCGATCAGGACATTGACGCCATTCTGGCCTTGCTCGATCAAACCGATGCCTCCACTCGCCAGTACAACGAACGCTTCCATAACCTGGAGCGCTGGCGTGACCGCCTGATCTCGGGCGATGACGCGGTGCTGGAGAAATTCGTGCTGGACTACCCGGATGCGGATCGCCAACAACTGCGCTCCCTGATCCGTCAGGCCCAGCACGAACTGGCGCATAACAAGGCGCCGGCCACCAGCCGTAAAATTTTCAAGTACATCCGTGAGCTGGACGAGACTCAACGCGGCCTGCGCTGATCCTCTTCCCCGGGTGGCGGCCTTCGCCACCCGAAGCTCCCTGCTTACGACCCCGTGCCACCCACGGTAATCGCATCAATCTTCAGCGTTGGCTGGCCGACACCCACCGGCACTGACTGCCCATCTTTTCCGCACGTACCCACGCCGCTGTCCAGGGACAGATCGTTACCCACCATGGACACCTTGCTCATGGCCTCCGGCCCGTTGCCGATCAATGTTGCGCCTTTGACCGGCGCGGTGATCTTGCCGTCCTCGATCAAGTACGCTTCGCTGGTGGAGAACACGAACTTGCCGCTGGTGATATCCACCTGGCCGCCGCCAAGGTTGGCGCAGTAGATACCGCGCTTGACCGAGGCGATGATTTCCGCCGGGTCGCTTTCACCGGCAAGCATGTAGGTATTGGTCATGCGCGGCATCGGCAGGTGCGCGTAGGATTCGCGACGACCGTTGCCGGTGCGCGCCACGCCCATCAGCCGCGCATTGAGTTTGTCCTGCATGTAGCCCTTGAGTACCCCGTTTTCGATCAGGGTGGTGCATTCGGTCGGGGTGCCTTCATCGTCCACGCTCAGCGACCCACGCCGGCCGGCCAGTGTGCCGTCATCAACGATGGTGCACAGCTTGGAGGCGACGCTCTCGCCCATGCGCCCGCTGTAGGCGGAACTGCCCTTGCGGTTGAAGTCGCCTTCCAGGCCATGGCCCACCGCTTCGTGGAGCAACACTCCGGACCAGCCCGAACCCAGCACCACCGGCAAGGTGCCCGCCGGCGCCGGAATGGCTTCCAGGTTCACCAGTGCCTGACGCAGCGCTTCCCGGGCATAGCCCATGGCGCGATCCTCGCTGAGGAAATAACGGTAGTCGGTTCGCCCGCCGCCGCCATGGCCGCCGCGCTCGCGACGGCCGTTCTGCTCGACGATCACACTGACATTGAAGCGCACCAGCGGCCGCACATCCGCCGCCAGGCTGCCATCGGTGGACGCCACCAGGATGCGCTCCCATACACCGGCGAGGCTGACGCTGACCTGCTGGATACGCGGGTCCAGGGCGCGGGTGGCGGCGTCGACACGCTTGAGCAGCTCGACCTTCTCGGCGCGGCTGATCACTTCCAGGGGGTTATCCGGAGCGTACAACTGGGCCACGTCCTGGCTGCTGAACGCCTGAACCGTGCCATGCTGGCCCGCACGGGAGATCGAGCGCGCCGCGCGAGCCGCCAGGCCCAGGGCCTCCAGCGTGATGGCATTGCTGTAGGCAAACCCGGTTTTTTCACCGGACTGCGCACGCACGCCCACGCCTTGGTCAAGGTTGAAACTGCCTTCCTTGACGATGCCGTCTTCGAGGGACCAGGACTCGGAAATCTGCCCCTGGAAATACAGGTCGGCCGCGTCGATGCCCGGCCCGGCCAGATCGCCCAACACCGTTTGCAAGTTTTCGATGGTCACGCCACCGGGTGCCAGGAGGTGTTCACTGACTGAGGACAACAACTCGCTCATAGATTTGGCCTTAAATTCATCGTTCCGAAGCAGGCCGCTGCGCGCCCTGCGAGAAAAAGCGCCGATGGCAGACCACCGGCATGCGCGCCCGTATCGACGCTTGTTCACTGCTGTCGCGCGCGGCCAACAGCACCGCCTCGCCCTTATCCTGTTGCGCCAGCACCTGCCCCCATGGGTCGACAATCGCTGCGTGACCGTAGGTTTCCCGTGGTCCCGGGTGCACGCCGCCCTGCGCCGCTGCGAGCAGGTAGCACTGGGTCTCGATGGCCCGCGCGCGAATCAGTACATCCCAATGCGCGGCGCCGGTCACCGCCGTAAACGCCGACGACGCGGTAATCAGTTCGGCCCCTGCGGCGCGCAGCTCGCTGTACAGCTCCGGGAAGCGCAGGTCGTAACATACGGTGAGTCCCAGACGCCCAACCGGGGTATCCGCCACCACCACGTGGTTGCCGAAAGCATAGTCGTCAGACTCGCGATAGCGACCTCGCGCATCGGCGACGTCGACATCGAACAAATGCAGCTTGTCGTAGCGGGCGACGATTTCGCCGCGATCATCGATCAACAACGAGCAAGCGTTGGGCTTGGCATACGGTTGACCTTCAGGCGGCAACGGCAACGTGCCTGCCACTATCCATAAGGTGAGGTCGCGGGCGGTCTGTTTCAACCATGGCAGGATCGGGCCTTCGCCCAGCGCCTCGGCGCGGCCGATATCCGCCACGTCGCGCCGCCCCATCGCAGCGAAGTTTTCCGGCAATACCGCCAACTTGGCTCCGCCCGCAGCGGCGCGTTCCAGCAAGCGTCGGGCCTGGGCCAAGTTGGCTGGCACGTCGCTCTGGCTGACCATCTGAATTACCGCAAAGGACATGGGGCGACACTCCGTAATGGGCATGCACCAAACATAGAGGACACCATGCTACTGCACGCTCACTCAGTTTGGCTTTTCAAATGGCTTGTCAAAGGTGATCTTCGGATCTTTCCAAGGCCCTTCGACCTTGTATTGCACGCTGGCGAAACGCGAGACACGATCGCCAATCAGCTTGTCGATCAGGAACAACGCACCACCGACCGCCGGCGCCCCCACGATCAACGCAGCAATCGGCAGGTTGTTGGTCACCGGCAGCGTCACCAGTAACTTGGCGTCAACGCGATCGGCCACCAGGTCGAGCGTACCGTTGAGCTCCAGGTTACTCGAAGGTCCGGTCATGGTAATCGGCTCACGGGTCACGAACACGCCGTTACTCGCCGCCAGCAGGCCTTTGACCCGGTCATAGCTCAACCCTTTACCGAGCAGATCCGAGAAATCCAGGCGCAGTCGACGCCCGATGGAGTTGAAGTTGAGCAGGCCAAATACCCGCAGGGCCTGGGCCCCGCCCTCGACTTCGACGAACTGGCCCTTGCGGAACGCTGCATCCAGGCTGCCGGAGAAACGCTTCGGCCCGACCCAGGCCGGCGAGCCCGGCCAACGCCCATCCACATCGAGATGGAAATCCTCGCTGGTCACAGTGGGCGCAAAGCCCCAGCCCTTGAGCACATCGGCGATATTCCTGCCGTCCAGCCGGCCCTTGTACCAACTGCTACTGTCGCCCGGTGCTCCCTCCCAACCCCCGGCGCCCTTGAGCTGCATGCCCTTCAGGCCCAGGTCCAGGCTGTTGAAGGCCAGGCCCTTGGCGGTAGGCCGGATCTTCAATGACCAGGCCCCGATCAGGTCCGGCCCCTGGAACAGCTGATCAATGGCGATATCCAGCGCGGGTATATCCTTGGGGTCAATACTGGCCAATGGGTCCGGTGCGTTCTCGTCAGCCTGTACGGTCGGGTCCACCGCCGGCAGCTTGACGTATTGCAGGTTGATCGCAATCGGAGCGCCCTTGGCGTCCGGAAGGCTGACGCTGCCCTTGGCCTGCCGGCTATCGAGCTGCACGGCCCACGCGGCGGGTTTGCGGTCCAACTGCAGGCTGACCTGATCGAACTGAGTGCCCAGCCCCGTAAGCTTGCCGATTTTGAAATCGGCACTGCTGAGCAGTTGCTTGGCGCTGCCGCCGGGATCGTTGCCGGCGTATTGATTCAGCAGCTTTTTCCAAGGGTCGATATCCAGCTCCGAGAGCACACCACGAATGCGCAAGCCTTTGCCACCGGGCAACACCGCATCGCCATCACCGAGGAACAACTCACCGCGGCCCTCGTTGAACTTGTCCGGGGGGGCGGCAAAGGTGAAGTTCGCCAGCTCACCGTAGTCGAACCAGTAGCGCCGCTCGGCGCCTTGCAGGGTCATGCGAAACGTACTGTCGCGGCCCTGGCTGGCCGGCATGCCGAACGGTGCCGGCAGGTCCACCGCTACGCCTTTGAGATTGGAACTGACCATCAACTGACTGTCGGCCCCGTCCAGATCGAGCTGCAACTGGTAGGGAATATCACCGGACACCGGCAACGGCTGGGTAATTTTCAACCAGTCTGTCAGTCGCTTGACCGTGACCTGGCCTTTGGCGACGACCCGGGTACTGATATTGCCCGGCTTGCCATCGGCGAAGATCTGCGCAGTGATCGGTCGTTCAAACGCTTGGGCGGATATGTTCTGGCCACTGAGGCCCTTGGCGCTGTCGAAACGGAATTCACCCTTGAGCTGCGTCAGATCCAGGGTCGGCTCGGCCAGTTGCAGGCGTGCCTTGTCGGTCTGGAAGTCCACCACGATCTTGGGTTCGGTGCCCTTGGCCAGGGGGATATCCAGGTCCAGCTTGCCTTGCAGGTCGCCTTCGCCTTTCCAGCCGGCGAAGGTCGACGCCGTGCCGATCGGCGCTTCCTGCAAGATCTTCAGGCCATCGCCCAGGCCGCCGGCGAAACCACCGGTAAGCAGCAAATGACTGTCCTTGCCCGCCGGAGCATGGGGAATATTGACGTAGATATCCTTGACCTGGGTATCGAGCAATTGGCCCTTGCTCGCCAGGATGCGCACGCCACTCTCCTCGACAAACACCTCGCCATCGACGTTGCTCACATGGGGCCAGCCCGGCTGGAACGCCAGCTCGGCGTCATGCACCTTGAAAAACAGGCTGATATTACGCGCCGCGCGCACCGCATCATGGTTCAGCGAGCCCTGATACTGGAAGAAGCCTTCGTCCACCGCGCCCTTGACGATCGCCGTGCGCAGCCATTCATCCAGGGCCGGGCTCAGCACCGCCGGCAGGTACTTGTGCGTGAAGCGCCCGTCGCCGTCGACCAGGCCGACACGCAGGTCCATGTAGTCTTCCTGGCTGTGGTCGAAATGCAGGCGGATCAGGAAATCGGCGGCGATCTTGCCCTCCTCTCCCAGCACCTTGATATACGGTGCGATCAGGGTGAACCCTTGTTTGTCCAGGGTCCAGGTGAGGCGCGCGTTGGCCTGAATGTACTGCCAGGGCTTGGCGAAGATGGGGTCCAGGTGCAGGGAAAAATCCTTGCTGTCCATGCGCAGCTCGCCATGCCCCAGGTCGCCGCTGATGCTGCCGGATACGTTACGCGCGGCCGGCGCGCCGAAATAGGCATCAAAGCCCACACGTTCGAGATTGGCGGCAAAACTGACTTTCTGATCGGAGCTGTCCTGGGGACGGAAATCCACCAGAACATTGCGCAGCAGCCCCGTGGCCTTGATGTGTTCAACCGCCTTGGCAAAGCCTTCCGGCAACGGAGCCAGTGCGTTGAGCAGCGGTGTGATGGGCGTCAAGTCCAGCCGGTCGGCCTGCAACTTCCAGACTTCAAGCGCCTTTTCGGTAGCCAGCGTCTGCTGCAACTGCATGCGCGATTCCCAGCGGGTTTCCCCCAGGCTCATCGCCAGCGAATCGACCAGGACGTTAAGGCCGGTATCACTGCGTTGCAGATAAGCGGTGAGAGCGAGGTTCTCGATATGCACCGGCTTGCGCTCGGCATAGCTGCCTTTGGCCTGAGGCGAGTTGAGACGCACCGCCGCGCTTTGCACGGCGCCATTGCCCCAGTTCAGCCACAGCTCGCCACCGGCCTTGAATTGCGTGAGCTTCCATTGCCCGGTCAGCCGAGCCGGAATCCATTTGGCCCAGTCGCTCTGAGGCAGGCTCGCATAGGCCTGGATCTCGGCGTCCTTCCATTGGCTGGCGCGGATGCGGCTGCGCAGGCTCAAGGCCAGCGGCTGGCCATCGGGCAGGGTCAGGCGCGCATCTAGGCGCTGGCGGGTCATGCCGGTGTGCAGGCTCAAGCCGACGTAGGTGAGGGTCGACGGCGGCTGGTCAAACGGCTGCAGGGTCACTTGGCTGTCGAGCAGCGATACACGCTTGACCTGCTGCATGCGTGTCAGCACCTGCTGCGGGTCCAGCGGCTGGTCGTCCTGCACCGGCAGGCCCTGCAAAGCCCAATGGCCGTCCTTGTCTTCCTTGACGCTCAACTGCAGGCCGCTGAGTTGCAGGTGAGCGATGCGCACTTCGCGCGCGGTCAGGCTGGCCCAGATATCCGGCACCACTTCGACCTGGTCCAGGCGCAGGGCGCTGCTGCCCTCGCCCACCATCACGTCATGGGCACGCAGCACGGGCGCAAAGCCACTCCAGCGCCCTTCAAGACTCCCGATATGCATGGGCATGCCCAACGCAGCCTCGGCCTTGGCTTCGACTTCAGCCCGGTACTCGGCCACCAGCGGGGTCAACTGGCGCCCCAGGCTCACATACACGGCCGCCAACACCAGCAGCAAAGCGCACAGGCCGAGGCCCCAACGGGTCAAAGCGGCAAAAAAGCGTATCAGACGCTCCATGTCGGGCGACCCTCAAGGCAGTAGTCGGACGGCGGCACAAAGGCCGCCGCTCGCGTAAAAGGAAAGCGAATGGGGATCAGAGCAGCACCACGTCGTATTGTTCCTGGGAATACATGGTTTCGACCTGGAAGCGAATCGTACGGCCGATAAACACCTCCAGCTCGGCGACGTTACCGGACTCTTCATCCAGCAATCGGTCAACCACTTTCTGGTTGGCAAGCACTCTATATCCTTCGGCCTGATACGCCCGCGCCTCTCGTAAGATTTCCCGGAAAATCTCATAGCAAACCGTTTCCGGAGTTTTCAATTTCCCCCGGCCCTGACAGCTGCTGCACGGCTCGCACAGCACTTGCTCCAGGCTTTCACGGGTACGCTTGCGGGTCATCTGCACCAGCCCCAGCTCGGTGATGCCGATGATATTGGTCTTGGCGTGATCGCGTTCCAGCTGCTTTTCGAGCGTGCGCAAGACCTGACGCTGATGCTCTTCATCTTCCATGTCGATGAAATCAATGATGATGATCCCGCCAAGGTTGCGCAGGCGCAGCTGGCGGGCAATCGCCGTGGCCGCTTCGAGGTTGGTCTTGAAGATGGTTTCCTCAAGGTTGCGATGGCCGACGAACGCTCCGGTGTTGACATCGATGGTGGTCATGGCTTCCGCCGGGTCCACCACCAGGTAGCCACCGGACTTGAGCGGCACTTTGCGCTCCAAGGCTTTCTGAATTTCGTCCTCGACGCCGTACAAATCGAAGATCGGCCGCTCGCCGGGGTAGTGTTCCAGGCGGTCGGCAATTTCCGGCATCAACTCGGCGACAAACTGCGTGGTGCGCTGGAACGTTTCCCGCGAGTCGATGCGAATTTTCTCTATCTTGGGGCTGACCAGATCGCGCAGGGTACGCAGCGCCAGGCCCAGGTCTTCATAGATCACGCTGGGGGCGCCGATGGTCTTGATCTGTGCGCCGATCTGGTCCCATAAACGCCGCAGGTAGCGGATGTCCATAAGGATCTCATCGGCGCCGGCACCTTCGGCGGCAGTGCGCAGGATGAACCCGCCCGCCTCCTTGATACCTTCGGCGGCCACACAATCGCTGACCACTTTCTTAAGACGATCGCGCTCGGCTTCGTCTTCGATCTTCAGGGAAATGCCGACATGGGCCGTACGCGGCATATACACAAGGTAACGCGACGGAATCGACAGTTGAGTGGTCAGGCGTGCGCCCTTTGAGCCGATGGGGTCCTTGGTGACTTGCACCACCAGGCTCTGCCCTTCGTGCACCAGTGCGCTGATGCTCTCGACGGACGGACCTTCACGCAGGGAAATCTCCGACGCATGGATGAACGCCGCGCGGTCCAGGCCGATGTCGACGAACGCCGCCTGCATGCCCGGCAATACCCGCACCACTTTGCCTTTGTAGATATTGCCTACGATCCCGCGTTTCTGGGTTCGCTCGACGTGCACTTCCTGCAGAACACCGTTCTCTACCACCGCCACGCGCGATTCCATCGGCGTGATATTGATCAGAATCTCTTCACTCATGGCTGGGTCTCGTTCAGGCGTTTTCACAATAGTGACCGATCGCTTAAGGCTGGGCGCTGGAGTAACGCATTCAGCGCACGGTAAGGTTTTGCCAACAGGGTATGTCGAATCGAGCGAGCAGTTGCGCGGTTTCGCACACCGGCAGGCCGACCACCGCGGAATAGCTGCCGTTGAGCCCTGTCACAAACACCGACCCCAGCCCTTGAATAGCATAGCCGCCGGCCTTATCCCGCGGTTCGCCGCTGCGCCAGTAGGCTGTCGCCTCCTCCAACGAGATGGCGCGAAAACGTACAAGGCTGCTGACACATAGGGCTTCACAACGCGTGCCATCCGTCAGGGCGACGGCAGTCAGGACTTCGTGTTCGCGCCCCGCCAACGCCATCAACATAGCCAGGGCATCGGCCTGATCCACGGGCTTGCCGAGGATCTTTGCATCCACCACCACGGCCGTATCGGCGCCCAGCACACAACCGCCCAAGCTTTGCCCAAGCGCGGCAAAACCAGCCGCCGCCTTGCCGCGCGCCAGACGCTCGACATAGGCAACAGCGGATTCATTTGCGAGGGGAGTTTCATCAATTGCGGCGCTGACCACGGTGAAGGGCACACCGATCTGGGTCAGCAGTTCACGCCGCCGGGGGGAGCCGGAGGCCAGATACAGCGTATTCATTGCAGACTCTCCCTGTAGGGTTCGATAACCAGGCAGAGCCTCGCAATCCATTCAATTGATCTTATAGCGGCGACGTAACCCGCGCAGGCCGAAACTGATCCACGGCCACAGCAAAGCACTGACCAGTGCCGGTAATACCAGCGCCAGGGTCGGTTGACGATTGCCGGTCAGGGCACTGAGCCACAACTGTACCAACTGCGCCAGGCCGAAGATCACCAGGATCACCAGGCACTGCTGCCACATCGGAAACATGCGCAGACGCTGCTGCAACGACAACACCAGGAACGTAATCAGGGTCAGAATCAGCGCGTTCTGGCCCAGCAAGGTGCCATAGAGTACGTCTTGCGCCAAGCCCAGGAACATGGCGGTGACCATGCCGACTTTATGCGGCAGGTTCAACGACCAGAAGGCCAGCAGCAGCGCCAGCCACAGCGGGCGCAGGATTTCCATGAACTGGGGCAGTGGCGACACGCTGAGCAATAAACCGATGGCAAACGTCAGCCAGACGATCCAGCCATTTCGCGAATGGGTACTGGCCATTATTCCTCCTGCCGCGTAGCTGCCGGGGCCGCAGCCGCGGGCGGCTTGGTGGCTGGCGCGGTGGTTGCAGGCGGCTTAGTGGCGGCGGGCTTGACCGGATGGGCGCCATGAGCCGCAGGCTTGGCCGGCGTGGCCACAGGCGCGGTCGCTGCCGGCGCTGTTGCCGGCGCCGCAGGAGTTGCCGGCGCGGGCTTGGGCACCGTCGCGGGGATGATCGGTGAGGTGCCGTTCTTTTTGTCTTCCGCTTCCTGGGCCTGGGCGGCTTCGTTGGCGCGCTCTTCCGGGGTGCGGTTGTCGCTGAATACCAGCAGCAGGTAACGGCTGCGGTTCAAGGCAGCAGTGGGCACGGCGCGCACAATAGCGAACGGCTGGCCGGAATCGTGGATCACTTCCTTGACCGTCGCCACCGGGTAACCAGCGGGGAAGCGCTGCCCCAGCCCGGAACTGACCAGCAGGTCGCCTTCCTTGATGTCGGCGGTATCGGCCACGTGGCGCAGCTCCAGACGCTCGGGATTGCCGGTACCGCTGGCAATCGCGCGCAGCCCGTTACGGTTGACCTGCACAGGGATGCTGTGGGTGGTATCCGTCAGCAACAATACCCGCGAGGTGTAGGGCATCAGCTCGACCACCTGGCCCATCAGGCCACGCGCATCCAGCACCGGCTGGCCCAGGACTACGCCGTCGCGCTCACCCTTGTTGATGATGATGCGATGGGTAAAGGGGTTGGGGTCCATGCCGATCAACTCGGCCACTTCGACCTTTTCGTTGACCAGTGCAGACGAATTGAGCAACTCGCGCAGCCGAACGTTCTGCTCGGTCAGGGCCGCGAGCTTTTGCATGCGCCCCTGCAGCAGCAGGTTTTCAGTCTTGAGTTTTTCGTTCTCGGCGACCAGCTCAGTGCGGCTGCCGAATTGGCTGGCCACGCCCTGATAGAGACGTTGCGGCAGGTCGGTGATCCAGTAAGTCTGCATCAACACCAGCGACATCTGGCTGCGCACCGGCTTGAGCAGTGCGAAGCGCGCGTCGACCACCATCAACGCGACCGAAAGCACGACCAGCACCAATAAGCGCACGCCCAATGAGGGGCCTTTGGCGAAAAGCGGTTTAATAGGCCGCTCCTCCCAGGCAAATGTTCTCTTTATTCATACGGCATCAAACCGGCCTGGATGCAGATTGAAGAAGATAAACGCCCACAGGCAGCACTGCAAAGTGCTGCCTGTGGGCGACGCATGGGCAAACCAGCAATGTCTTATTCGCTGGAGAGCAGGTCCATGGTGTGCTTATCCATCATTTCCAGTGCACGACCACCGCCACGGGCAACACAGGTCAACGGGTCTTCGGCGACGATCACCGGCAGGCCGGTTTCCTGGGCCAGCAACTTGTCGAGGTCGCGCAGCAAGGCGCCACCACCGGTCAGGACCAGGCCGCGCTCGGCGATGTCGGACGCCAATTCCGGCGGCGATTGCTCCAGGGCGCTTTTCACCGCCTGAACGATAGTGGCCAGCGACTCTTGCAGAGCTTCCAGCACTTCATTGGAGTTCAGGGTGAAGGCACGAGGGACGCCTTCGGCCAGGTTGCGACCGCGAACATCGACTTCGCGTACTTCGCCGCCCGGATAGGCCGTACCGATTTCCTGCTTGATGCGCTCGGCGGTGGATTCGCCGATCAGGCTGCCGTAGTTACGGCGCACGTAGGTAATGATCGCTTCGTCGAAACGGTCGCCGCCCACGCGGACGGATTCGGCATACACCACACCATTCAGGGAAATCAGGGCGATTTCGGTAGTACCACCACCGATATCCACCACCATCGAACCGCGCGCTTCCTCAACCGGCAGGCCGGCACCGATGGCGGCAGCCATTGGCTCTTCGATCAGGAACACTTCGCGAGCACCGGCGCCGAGGGCCGATTCACGGATGGCGCGACGCTCCACCTGGGTGGACTTGCAGGGAACGCAGATCAGCACACGAGGGCTGGGCTGCAGGAAACTGTTTTCGTGAACCTTGTTGATGAAATACTGCAGCATCTTTTCGCAGACGCTGAAGTCGGCGATCACGCCGTCCTTCATCGGACGAATGGCAGCAATATTGCCGGGTGTTCGGCCGAGCATGCGCTTGGCCTCGGTGCCGACGGCAACGACACTTTTCTGATTACCATGGGTCCGAATGGCCACAACCGATGGCTCATTCAGAACGATACCGCGCTCGCGCACGTAAATAAGGGTGTTGGCAGTGCCCAGGTCAATGGAAAGATCGCTGGAAAACATGCCACGCAGTTTCTTGAACATGGGAAAGGGACCCTAGGCAACGCGTGGGTAAAAAAGTGCGGCAAACTCTAACAACGACAGGGATTTTGGGCAAGGCGCCAATGTGCTAAATTGGCCGACTTTCTGTGCACCAACCCCCACAATCGCGGCCGTAAGACCGTAGAAATGCGGTAGTGTTCCGACAATCTAACACACGGACAGCCTCCGTTCTGTTTTCCACTGGAGATTCCCATGGCGCTTGAACGCTCCGACGTGGAAAAAATCGCGCATCTGGCCTCGCTTGGCCTTAATGATGCCGATCTTCCACAGACCACCGCAGCCCTGAACAGCATTCTCGGGCTGGTTGACCAAATGCAGGCCGTAGACACCGACGGCATCGAGCCCCTGGCTCACCCGCTGGAAGCCAGCCAGCGCCTGCGCGCAGACGTGGTGACCGAACGCAATAATCGCGAGGCCTACCAGTCCATCGCGCCAGCGGTCGAAAACGGCCTGTACCTGGTTCCGAAAGTCATCGACTAAAGGGAAAGAGCCTTTCATGCATCACATGACTCTGGCCGAGATCGCCCGCGGTCTCGCCGATAAAAAGTTTTCCTCCGAAGAGCTGACCAAAACCCTGCTGGCGCGCATCGCCGAGCTGGACCCCAAGGTCAACAGCTTCATCAGCCTCACCGAAGAACTGGCCCTGAGCCAGGCCAAGGCCGCCGACGCCCGTCGCGCCAACGGTGAGAACGGCGCACTGCTGGGCGCCCCGATCGCCCACAAAGACCTGTTCTGCACCCAGGGCATTCGCACCAGTTGCGGCTCGAAGATGCTCGACAACTTCAAGGCACCCTACGACGCCACCGTGGTGTCCAGGCTCGCGACGGCGGGGGCCGTGACTCTGGGCAAGACCAACATGGACGAATTCGCCATGGGTTCGGCCAACGAGTCGAGCTACTACGGCGCGGTAAAAAACCCATGGAACCTGGAACACGTGCCGGGTGGTTCGTCCGGGGGTTCGGCAGCCGCCGTTGCCGCGCGTTTCCTGCCGGCGGCCACCGCCACCGACACCGGCGGTTCGATCCGCCAGCCGGCGGCGTTCACTAACCTCACCGGTTTGAAGCCGACCTACGGTCGCGTCTCCCGTTGGGGCATGATCGCCTACGCCTCCAGCCTCGATCAGGGCGGCCCGCTGGCCCGCAGCGCCGAAGACTGCGCGCTGCTGCTGCAGGGCATGGTCGGCTTCGACCCGCAGGATTCCACCAGCATCGATGAACCGGTGCCGGACTACAGCGCCAGCCTCAACGCCTCGATCAAGGGCCTGCGCATCGGCGTGCCGAAGGAATACTTCAGCGCCGGCCTCGACCCGCGCATCGCCGAGTTGGTGCATAACAGCATCAAAGAGCTGGAAAAGCTCGGCGCCGTCATCAAGGAAATCAGCCTGCCGAACAACCAGCACGCGATTCCTGCCTACTACGTGATCGCGCCAGCGGAAGCCTCCTCCAACCTGTCGCGTTTCGACGGCGTGCGCTTCGGCTACCGCTGCGAGAACCCGAAGGACCTCACCGACCTGTACAAGCGCTCCCGTGGCGAAGGCTTCGGTGCCGAAGTGCAGCGCCGCATCATGGTCGGTGCGTATGCCCTGTCGGCCGGCTATTACGACGCTTACTACCTCAAGGCGCAGAAAATCCGACGCCTGATCAAGAACGACTTCATGGCCGCCTTCGAAGAAGTCGACGTGATCCTCGGCCCGACCACGCCGAACCCGGCCTGGAAGATCGGCGCCAAGACCGGCGACCCGATCGCCGAGTACCTGGAAGACCTCTACACCATCACCGCCAACCTCGCGGGCTTGCCAGGCTTGTCCATGCCGGCCGGTTTCGTCGATGGCCTGCCGGTGGGCGTGCAGTTGCTGGCCCCGTATTTCCAGGAAGGCCGCCTGCTCAATGTGGCGCACCAGTACCAGTTGCACACTGACTGGCACACCCGCACCCCTACCGGCTTCTGAGGAGAACACTATGCAATGGGAAGTCGTGATCGGGCTGGAGATTCATACCCAGCTCGCCACCCAATCGAAGATTTTCTCCGGTAGCGCCACCACGTTCGGCTCCGAGCCCAACACCCAGGCCAGCCTGGTCGACCTGGGCATGCCCGGCGTACTGCCGGTGCTGAACCAGGAAGCGGTACGCATGGCGGTGATGTTCGGCCTGGCGATTGACGCCCAAATCGGCCAGCACAACGTGTTTGCACGCAAGAACTACTTTTACCCGGATCTGCCCAAGGGCTATCAGATCAGCCAGATGGAACTGCCGATCGTCGGCAAGGGCCACCTGGACATCCCGCTGGAAGACGGCACGATCAAACGTGTCGGCGTAACCCGCGCCCACCTGGAAGAGGATGCCGGTAAAAGCCTGCACGAAGAATTCCCGGGCGCTACCGGTATCGACCTGAACCGCGCCGGCACGCCACTGCTGGAGATCGTCTCCGAGCCGGACATGCGCAGCGCCAAGGAAGCCGTGGCCTACGTCAAAACCATCCACGCGCTGGTGCGCTACCTGGGTATCTGCGACGGCAACATGGCCGAAGGCTCGCTGCGTTGCGACTGCAACGTATCGATCCGTCCAAAGGGCCAGGTCGAATTCGGCACCCGCTGCGAGATCAAGAACGTCAACTCGTTCCGCTTTATCGAGAAAGCGATCAACAGCGAAGTGCGCCGCCAGATCGAACTGATTGAAGATGGCGGCAAGGTTATCCAGCAAACGCGCCTGTACGACCCGAACAAGGACGAAACCCGCGCCATGCGCAGTAAAGAGGAAGCCAACGACTACCGTTACTTCCCCGATCCGGACCTGTTGCCGGTGGTGCTGGAGGATTCGTTCCTCAATGACATCCGCGCCACCCTGCCGGAATTGCCACAGCAGAAACGCGAGCGCTTCCAGGCGCAGTTCGGCCTGTCGGTCTACGATGCCAGCGTTTTGGCCTCCAGCCGCGAACAAGCCAACTACTTCGAAAAAGTCGTAAGCATTGCCGGTGACGCCAAACTGGCGGCCAACTGGGTGATGGTCGAGCTGGGCAGCCTGTTGAACAAACAGGGCCTGGAAATCGACGAAGCACCGGTCACCGCCGAGCAACTGGGCGGCATGCTGCTGCGCATCAAGGACAACACCATCTCCGGCAAGATCGCCAAGACCGTGTTCGAAGCCATGGCCAGCGGCGAAGGCAGTGCCGACGAGATCATCGAAAAGCGCGGCCTCAAGCAAGTCACCGACAGTGGCGCGATTTCGGCCGTACTCGATGAAATGCTCGCGGCCAACGCCGAGCAGGTCGAGCAGTACCGTGCGGCAGACGAGGCCAAGCGCGGCAAGATGTTCGGCTTCTTTGTGGGCCAGGCCATGAAAGCCTCCAAGGGCAAGGCCAACCCGCAACAGGTGAACGAGCTGCTCAAAAGCAAGCTTGAAGGCTGACAGCGATGAATGGTCCGAGTGAGACTTCACGCTTAACTCGGACTCCCTGTGCGAGGGGGCTTGCCCCCGATAGCGGTGATTCAGTCAACCCAGTGGCGGCTGACACTGCTATCGGGGCAAGCCCCTTCCCACATTTGTAACGGGGTAACCTTGGAATGAAGCGTCTACTCGGCCTCCTGGCCCTGTTCTCTCTTTTAGGCGGTTGCGCCAGCGGCATCATCGACCCCAATGGCTACGACGAAACCGGCACCGCTTCCTATTACGGCGCCAGACACCATGGCAAGAAGACTGCCAGCGGTGAACCCTTCAACCAGAACGCCCTGACCGCCGCCCATCGGCGCCTGCCCTTCGGCACTCAGGTCAGGGTCACCAACCTGAACAACGATCGAGCCGTGGTGGTGCGCATCAACGATCGCGGCCCACATGCCCGTGGGCGCTTGATTGATCTTTCCCGCAAGGCGGCCGAGCAACTGGGTATGCTCGGCAGCGGCACCGCCCGCGTTCGCGTGCAAGCCCTGAGCAACTGAACCACAGCGCAAAGGAGCCCTGGCCATTTTCGGATTAACCGCCCTCTCCCCCTGGAGCCTGCTCGAACTGACCAGCGGCCTCGTGTTGCTGATCCTTGGCGCCGAAATCCTGGTGCGCGCCGCCGTGCGCCTGGCGGCGAGCCTCAAGGTACGGCCATTGATCATCGGCTTGACCATCGTGGCCTTCGGCAGCAGCGCGCCGCAGATGACGGTCAGCCTGCAGGCCACCCTGGCCGGCAATACCGACATTGCCGTGGGCAGTGTGATCGGCAGCAGCATCTTCAACATCCTGGTGACCCTGGGCCTTTCTGCGCTGATCATCCCCCTGCGGGTGTCGCGCCAACTGGTACGCCTGGATATTCCGGTGATGATCCTCGCCGGGCTGCTGGTGTTCACCCTGGCCGCCAATGAAGAACTCACGCCGCTCGATGGCGTGTTGCTGCTGGTGGCCCTGAGCGCCTATCTCGGCGTGCTGCATTATCAGACCCGACACTCACGGCGCCCGCGCACGCTCGACACCGTGGCACGGGCGCCGTGGCCGAGCAGTGTGCTGCTGATGCTCGGCGGGCTGCTGATCCTGGTACTGGCCGGCCACCTGCTGCTGGGTGCGGCAGTGGATGTGGCGGGCGACCTGGGCCTGTCGGAACGCATTATCGGCCTGACACTGATCGGCGTCGGCACCTCGCTGCCGTGCATGGCCACCTCCCTGATCGCCGCCCTGCGCGGCCAGCGGGAAATCGCCGTAGGCAACGTGATCGGCAGCAACCTGTTCAACCTGCTGGGCGTGCTGGGCCTTACCGCCGTGCTCGCGCCATCGCCGCTGTCGGTGTCGCCCAATGCGCTGGATTTCGATTTGCCGGTGATGCTGGGCGTGGTGGTGCTGTGCCTGCCGGTGTTCTATACCGGCTACCGCGTGACCCGTGCCGAAGGTTTGGTGCTGCTGGGCTTGTACCTGGCGTATGGGCTGCATGTGATGTCGTTCACCACCGGCATGCCCCTGGCCAACAAACTTGAACACTTGATGGTGTATTACATCCTGCCAGTGCTGGTGGCTTTCCTGTTGTTCAGCACGCTGCGAGCCTGGCGCCGCCAACACAAGAGGGAATCGTCATGACCGAGCAGAAAACACCCGGGGTTGAGATGCGTCGCCAGGTGATGGGCGACGCATTCGTCGACCGCGCACTGGGCAACGCCACGGCGTTCACCCAGCCGCTGCAGGACTTCGTCAACGAGCACGCCTGGGGCGCCGTGTGGAACCGCGACGGGCTGCCGCTCAAGACCCGCAGCCTGATCACTCTCGCCGCCCTGACCGCGCTCAAGTGCCCGCAGGAACTCAAGGGCCATGTGCGCGGCGCGCTGAACAATGGCTGTACCGTGGAAGAGATTCGCGAGGCGCTGCTGCATTGTGCGGTGTACGCCGGGGTACCGGCCGCCATCGATGCGTTTCGGGCAGCGCAGGAAGTGATCGACAGCTACCAGCAGGACGCCTAGATCCAGCCCCCGGCCTGCAACACAAAGATCCCGATATTCGTGGTCACCGCCGCCATCAGCGTGGTGATCACAATAATCGCCGCCGCCAGTTCATGATTGCCCTCGGCCGCGCGAGCCATCACAAAACTGGCAGCCGCCGTCGGCGCACCGAAGTACAAGAACAGAATCCCCAGTTCCGCCCCGCGAAAGCCCAGCAGCCAAGCGCCCAGGGTGGCGAGCAGCGGCAGCCAGATCATCTTCATCAGGCTCGCACTCAAGGCCATGCTGCCGCTTTTGCGCAGCGCCGCCAGGGACAAGGTACCGCCGATGCAGATCAGCGCCAGCGGCAAGGTCGTGTCGGCCAGATACTGGGCGGATTTTTCCAGCCAGCCCGGCAGACCGATCTGAAAGTACGCGAACGGCGCGGCGGCAATCACGCTGATGATCAGCGGGTTGGCGATCACGCTTTTGAAGATGCTCCACGGGTCGGACTTGATCACCGGGCTGTACACCGCCAGCACAATGGTCGACAGGGTGTTGTAGAACAGGATCACCAGCGCCGCGAGGATCGCACCGAGGGAGATGCCGTAGTCGCCATACATGCTGGCGGCCAACGCCAGACCGATCACCCCGTTATTGCCGCGAAACGCGCCTTGGGTATAGATGCCACGGTCTTCTTTGCGGCAACGAAAGATGGCCCAGGCCCAGGCCAGCGCAAAGCTCACCAGCGTGGCCACGGAAAAGTAGATCAGCAGGCCCGGCTTGAGCGCCGAATGCAGGTCGGCGTGCAGGATGCCGAGGAACAGCAACGCCGGCATGGTGACGTTGAACACCAGGGACGATGCGGTGTGGATAAAGTTGTCGTTGATCCAGTTGATGCGCTTGAGCAGCACACCCAGAAACAGCATGGCAAACACCGGCGCGGTGATCGTGAGGGTAGTGAGAAAGATAGCCAGCATGCCGGGGAGAACCTTGGTGAGCGTCGTTAGGTGGCTAATGATAAGCCATGCAGCTCAGCGGTGCCTGTTAGACCGCAATCGGGGGCAAGCCCCCTCCCACAGTTTGAATTGTGAATACCTTCAAGTGTGGGAGGGGGCTTGCCCCGATGCAGACGACTCGATCTCAGGTGATCGGCGCCGGGTTGAACAAGGTAATGTCGTTGTGCAGCTTGTGATGCTCCGCCCACGTTTTCTTCTTGCCGCTGGCCACGTCCAGGTAGAAGTGAAACAACTCCCAGCCCAACTCCTCGATACTCGCGCGCCCGGTGGCGATGCGCCCGGCGTCGATGTCGATGAGGTCCGGCCAGCGTTGCGCCAGTTCCGTACGGGTCGATACCTTCACCACCGGCGCCATCGCCAGCCCATAAGGCGTGCCACGACCGGTGGTAAATACATGCAGGTTCATCCCCGCCGCCAGTTGCAACGTACCGCACACAAAATCGCTGGCCGGGGTGGCGCAGAAAATCAGGCCCTTGCCCTTGAAGCGCTCGCCAGGGCCCAGCACGCCGTTGATCGCGCTGCTGCCGGACTTGACGATGGAGCCCAACGACTTCTCGACAATGTTCGACAACCCGCCCTTCTTGTTGCCCGGCGTGGTGTTGGCACTGCGGTCCGCTTCGCCCTTGGCCAGGTAACGGTCGTACCAGTCCATTTCTCTGACCAACTCTTCGGCCACTTCCTTCGTCTGTGCGCGAGAGGTCAGCAGGTAGATGGCATCACGTACTTCGGTGACTTCGGAAAACATTACCGTCGCGCCCGCCCGCAGCAGCAAATCCGAGGCGTAGCCCAGTGCCGGGTTGGCGGTGATGCCGGAAAACGCATCGCTGCCGCCGCATTGCATGCCCAGGATCAGCTCGGACGCCGGCACGGTTTCCCGGCGGCGCTGGTCGAGCTTCTTCAAGCGCACTTCGGCCAGTTCCATGATCTGCTCGATCATCTCGGTGAAGCCGTGGCTGGAGTCCTGCAGCCGATACAGCCACGGCTCGCTCAAATCGACGGAACTGTCGTTGTCGTGCATCACCTGGCCGGCCTGCAGTTTCTCGCAGCCCAGGCTGATCACCAGGGCTTCGCCGCCCAGGTTCGGGTTGCGCGCCAAGTTGCGCACAGTACGGATCGGAATGTAGGCATCCGTCGCGGTGATCGCCACCCCGCAGCCATAACTGTGAGTCAGCGCCACCACGTCATCGACGTTGGGGTACTTGGGCAGCAACTCCTCCTTGATGCGCTTGACCGCGTGGTCCAGCACCCCGGTCACGCACTGCACCGTGGTGGTGATGCCCAGGATATTGCGCGTGCCGACAGTGCCGTCGGTATTGCGGTAGCCCTCGAACGTGTAGCCCTCCAGCGGCGCCTGGCCCTCGGGCACCTCGGTGGACAGCGGCAAGCTGTCCAGCGGTGGCGCGGTAGGCATGCGCAGTTGATCTTCCTGGACCCAACTGCCACGCGGAATCGGCGCCAGGGCGTAACCGATGGTCTGTCCGTAGCGAATAATCTGACCGCCTTCGGGGATATCCTCCAGGGTCACTTTGTGGCTCTGGGGGATGAAATCCACGGTCACCAGGCCGTCCGGGAACTCGGTCCCGGCCGGTACACCCTGGTCGTTGACCACGATCACTACGTTGTCGCGCTCGTGCAGGCGAATGGAGCGCGGCGAGTCGGCATGTTCAATCAACTGCATCACAGGGCCTCTCAGGAATGCGCTTCGGTTAGGTTGGTCAACTCAGGCCCTTTGCTTGGCGGCTCTTTGAGTACGACACGCTTGATCGGGCCGACGATCACCAGGTAGCTGAACACCGCCACCAGCGCGTTGGCGCCGACAAACACCAGGGCCCACTTGAACGAACCGGTGGTACTGATGATGTAGCCGATGACAATCGGTGTGGTGATCGACGCCAGGTTACCGAAGGTGTTGAACAGGCCGCCACTGAGACCGGCGATTTGTTTCGGCGAGGTGTCAGACACCACCGCCCAGCCCAGTGCGCCAACACCCTTGCCGAAGAAGGCCAAGGCCATGAAGCCCACCACCATCCATTCAACGTCAACATAGTTGCACGCGATGATGCTGCTGGAGACCAGCAGGCCGGCAATGATCGGCGCCTTGCGGGCGAAGGTCAGCGAGTGGCCTTTGCGCAGCAGGTAATCGGAAATCACCCCGCCGAGCACGCCGCCGATAAAGCCGCAGATCGCCGGCAACGAGGCGATGAAACCGGCCTTGAGGATGGTCATGCCACGGTCCTGCACCAGGTACACGGGGAACCAGGTCAGGAAGAAGTAGGTGATGCCATTGATGCAGTACTGGCCGAGGTACACGCCAAGCATCATGCGGTTGGTGAGCAACTGACGGATGTAATCCCACTTCGGCCCGTCGGTTTTCTTACCCTTGGCTTTGTCCTGGTCCATATCGACCATCGCGCCATTGGCGGCGATGTGATTGAGCTCGGCCTCATTGATCATCGGGTGCTGACGCGGGCTGTGGATCACTTTCAGCCAGATCAGCGAGAACACGATACCGATCGCGCCCATTACGATGAACACGTGCTGCCAGCCGAAGCGGTAGACGATCCATCCCATCAGCGGCGCGAACAGCACCGTGGCGAAGTACTGCGCCGAGTTGAAGATCGCCGAAGCCGTGCCGCGCTCTGCGGTCGGGAACCAGGCGGCCACGATCCGCGCATTCCCCGGAAAGGACGGCGCTTCGGCCAGGCCTACCAGGAAGCGCAGCATAAACAGCGCGACCACGGCGGTGGAGAGACCGAACTCACCGACATAGCCTTGCAGCACGGTGAACAGAGACCAGGTGAAGATGCTCAGGGCATAGACTTTTTTCGAGCCGAACCGGTCCAGCAGCCAGCCACCGGGGATTTGCCCGGCCACATAGGCCCAACCGAATGCGGAGAAGATATAACCGAGGGTGACCGCGTCGATGCCGAGGTCTTTTTGCAGGCTGGAGCCCGCGATGGCGATGGTGGCCCGGTCGGCGTAGTTGATCGTGGTCACCACAAACAGCATGAGCAGGATCAAATAGCGGACGTGGGTCGGCTTGGTCGCTTGCATGTAGAAGTACTCCCACTAATTATTTTTTTTGCGGGTAATGGTTTTCTGTTTTTGTCGTGGGGTCCGGCACGCATCCGGCCCCCACTGGGTGTTGCGTATTACGAACCGATGTAGCTGGTTTTCACCACGGTGTAGAACTCTTGCGCATAGCGACCCTGCTCACGCGAACCATAGGATGAGCCCTTACGGCCACCGAACGGCACGTGGTAATCCACGCCGGCGGTCGGCAGGTTGACCATCACCATCCCGGCCTGGGAGTGACGCTTGAAGTGGTTGGCATACTTGAGCGACGTGGTGGCGATACCGGCCGACAAGCCGAACTCGGTGTCGTTGGCCATGGCCAGCGCCGCCTCGTAGTCGGCTACGCGCACCACGTTGGCCACCGGGCCGAAGATTTCTTCGCGGCTGATGCGCATGGACGCTTCGCTGTCGGCAAACAACGTCGGCGCCAGGAAGTAGCCCTCGGTGTCGCACGTCACCAGGGCGCCACCGCTGACCAGCCGCGCGCCTTCGCTCTGGCCGATATCGATGTACTTCATGTCCTGGTCCAGTTGGGCCTGGGACACGACGGGGCCGATATCGGTGCCGCTCTTGAGGGCGTGGCCGACCTTGATCGACTTCATGCGCTCGGCCATGGCCGCGACAAACTGGTCGTGGATGCCGGCGGTCACGATCAAACGGCTGGACGCCGTGCAACGCTGGCCCGTGGAATAGAACGCGCTCTGCACCGCCAGCTCCACCGCTTGCTTGAGGTCGGCGTCGTCGAGAATGATCTGCGGGTTCTTGCCGCCCATTTCCAGCTGCACTTTGGCCTGGCGCGACACACAGCTGACCGCGATCTGGCGACCCACACCGACGGAACCGGTGAAGCTGATACCGTCGACTTTCGGGCTGTTGACCAGCACATCACCGACCACACGGCCGCTGCCCATCACCAGGTTGAACACACCGTCCGGGAAACCGGCGCGAGAGATGATTTCCGCCAATGCCCAGGCACAACCCGGCACCAGCTCGGCGGGCTTGATCACCACGCAATTGCCGTAGGCCAGGGCCGGCGCGATTTTCCACGCAGGAATGGCAATCGGGAAGTTCCACGGCGTAATCAGGCCAACCACACCGAGGGCTTCGCGGGTGACTTCGACGTTGACGCCCGGACGCACCGACGGCACGTAGTCGCCTGACAAGCGCAGGCATTCGCCAGCGAAAAACTTGAAGATATTACCGGCGCGGGTCACTTCACCGATGGCTTCGGGCAAGGTCTTGCCTTCTTCACGGGCCAGCAACGTGCCGAGCTCTTCACGGCGAGCGAGGATTTCGCTGCCGACTTTATCCAGTGCATCGTGACGTGCCTGGATACCCGAGGTGGACCAGGCCGGGAACGCGGCGCGGGCGGCGTCGATAGCAGCGTTGACTTGAGCGACATCAGCCTTGGCGTATTCGCCGATGACATCGGACAACTCCGACGGGTTGATGTTGGTGCAGTAGTCAGCACCGGCCACCCACTGACCATTGATGTAGTGTTCAAAACGCTTGGATTGGGACACGAATCTTCTCCTGACGCAAAAGGCCGCTGATTGCTCAGCGGCCTTGTAAATGTCTTATTGCGGGCCTTGCTTATCGATCAGCGCGGCCAGGGCTTCGTATTCTTCCGGCAACAGATCGGTCAGCGGCGTGCGCACCGGGCCTGCGTCGTAACCGGCGATTTTTGCACCGGCCTTGACGATGCTCACGGCATAACCGGCTTTGCGGTTACGAATGTCCAGGTAAGGCAGGAAGAAGTTGTCGATGATCTTGCCGACGGTGGCGTGATCATCCCTGGCAATCGCGTGGTAGAAGTCCATCGCGGTTTTCGGGATGAAGTTGAACACCGCCGAGGAGTACACCGGCACGCCCAGGGCCTTGTAGGCCGCGGCGTAGACTTCTGCAGTCGGCAGGCCGCCAAGGTAGCTGAAACGATCACCGAGGCGGCGACGGATCGACACCATCAGCTCGATGTCGCCCAGACCGTCCTTGTAGCCAATGAGGTTCGGGCAGCGCTCAGCCAGGCGTTCCAGCAGCGGCGCCGTCAGGCGGCAGACGTTGCGGTTATAGACCACCACGCCGATCTTGACCGATTTGCACACTGCTTCAACGTGGGCGGCAACCCCGTCCTGGCTGGCTTCGGTGAGGTAGTGCGGCAGCAGCAGCAGGCCTTTGGCGCCCAGACGTTCGGCTTCCTGCGCATATTCGATAGCCTGGCGCGTCGAACCGCCGACACCCGCGAGGATCGGCACGCTGGTGGCGCAGGTATCAACGGCAGTCTTGATCACTTGAGAATATTCGCTGGCGGCCAGGGAGAAAAACTCACCGGTGCCGCCTGCGGCGAACAAGGCTGTAGCGCCGTAAGGGGCCAGCCATTCCAGGCGCTTGATGTAACCCGCCTGGTGGAAATCGCCCTGGGCGTTGAAATCGGTCACGGGGAAAGACAGCAGACCGTGAGAGAGGATGGACTTCAGTTCTTGTGGATTCATTATTCGAACACCCTGGGTAAAGACTTTCTGTCGAAAGATTGTTGTTGGTTTTGATGATGTCGTACGTCATCGTACAACTATAAAAGTATTCGTCAACTGCAATTCATCGACCGTGGCGTTGCGCCATGTTTATACGAGGCTTCTTGACGTAGGACATTTATCCTCTAAGCTCGCAATTGCTGTATATTCATACAGCATAAAGGGAAGATTCCTACGACATAGCAAGGAGCTAACATGTCCGGTTCTACACTCGCGGCACCCGAAAAAAAATCACCCCTGCTGCGCTTCGAAGGTGGGGAACACACCGCCATCGGCGATGACACACTGTTGCGCTTCGCCAAAGACGCGGCGGCAATTCCCGCACGCCAAGTCCTGCTGCACCTGCCCAACGGGCTCGCCCTGACCTACGGCCAAGTGATCGCCCTGGGTGGCGATTTCTATGGCATCCCCGGCCATCCCATCAGCGATGGCGCCTCCCCCGCCGAACGGGTGCAACGATTTACGGCCGCCTTCAATTCCCTGGCAGTGCTGCCGGCCTCACGGGAAGAAGCCGGCAAGATCCTCGCGGTGATGCAAAAGGAGATCAACGCGGTCAACCAGGCGATCAAGGACGGCAAACAGCCCCATGACGCGTATGACGCCCTGGGGGATAGCTTGTCCGAGGAATGGAACCGCATCACCGGTGGCGGCAGCGCGGTGTCGGCGCTGATTCCGCTGGGTCGCTACCTCAAGCTGGCGGCGGACAATGCCGACCATTTCGGCGAATGGGCACTGTCGGCCTACCTCGCCGGGCATACCGCAGCGCTGCAACAAGCCGTGGTGGCCCATCAAACCGGCACCGATCAGGCGCTGGAACTGGCCTACGCCATGAACAGTTTTGCCGATCACTTTTTGACCGATCTGTTTTCCGCCGGCCACCTGCGCGTCCCGCGCAAGCAACTGGCCGCCGTGGTCACACCTGGCGATCTCGGTTCGCTGATCAGCCGTTTCATGCATGACGAAGACAGTAAATTCGGACTCAAGGTGCGCAACGCCATGGGCGACGAATGGCACGCCTACGGGGACAAACGCTACTTCGATGACATCGACGCGGCCAATCGGGTCCAGGTCAAACGCGCGGTGCAAGCCTCGGCGGACGAGATCTTCGAGACGTTTATCAGCGGCACCGCGCCCTCCCCGGCCACTTTCAAGGCGCCGCTGTACGTGCCGGACCTGAACGCCGCGCAGAACCCGGCGAACAACTTTTCACCGTTGTTCAAGATGGAAGGCGACAAGGTGGCGAGGCGCAAGGACGTGAATGACCTGAACGACAAGCATTGGACGAATGACTGGTGGGGATGGAGTACGTATTTGTTGCTCAAGGACTACACGCCGAATGCTCCGGCTTGAAGAATGCCGTTTGTCGAAACTGTGATTTTTAACAGTTACGTGGGATCAAGACGAGGGGGATAACACGCCTCAAGGGCAGTGCAAGCAGCTCTTGAGGCAAATTTTTACAACCACCCCGATACCAAGGAGAACCCAACATGACTCTAGCCCCTCCTATCCTCAAGCCACAAGCCGACAAAGGTAGAATCAGGCTGGCAGAGCTTCCAGAGGCATTGAGCCTGAGCATCACTGATAAGTTAGCGCTTAATTCGCAGGTTTACGCGTTCATCCTGACCGACCCAATACAAGACCCTGAATTTCCAACGTGGTCCGGTTATGACATGCGTCGGCTCAACACCAGTGAATGGCGCGTTTCGCCCGATGATCCGGAAGATGGGGACTTCTTCCCTCTCAGCGATCTTAAAGTAACCATTCCCAAGGAGACACTCGCGAACTACCTTGGCAAAACCATTCACGTGGGTTACTCGACCCGAGGTGAATCCGGCGTAGAGAGCTCATCGACTATTCCACTGACTATCACATCGCGCAGGACCGGAATGCGCACGATATGTCACATCAACTCCATGACTAAGCTGCCGGGCAATGTCGACAATCCCCAGTATTTTGAGCTCGAAGCAGCCGCGAATGTCGGAGATTTCATTTATTTCAGCCTGGCAAACCTATGGGTTCTCGTCAAAGGCAGGTATTTTTTCATGGGAGAGGACATCGACGACCAGACGCTGATACTAGAGACCTTGGTCACCGAGCCCCCCACTGATATTCGGCCACCGGCGTGATCAGACAGCCCTTTCAGCCTCTTCATGAGCATGGCGCAGCCGCTCGCGACTGTTGGTCAGGTGCAAACGCATGGCCGCTCGTGCCGCGTCCGAATCCTGGCGGGCAATCGCCTCGTAGATTTCTTCGTGTTCGCGGCTCAGGCGGTCCATGTAGTGTTGCTGATCATCATGGGCCAGGCGCGCGGAGTTCAGGCGGGTACGCGGAATGATGCTGGTGCCCAGGTGGGTCATGATATCGGTGAAGTAGCGGTTGCCGGTGGACAAGGCAATTTCCAGGTGAAAAGCAAAGTCCGATGCAACCGCATCGCCCGCGTGCGCGGCGCTCTCGTTCAGCGCATCGAGTGCCGCGCGCATGGCCGCCAGTTGCTCATCGTTGCGACGTAACGCGGCGAGGCCGGCGGATTCCACTTCCAGGCTGATACGCAACTCCAGAATGGCCAGTACATCGCGCAACGTCACCACGGTGGCAGGATCAATGCGAAAACCACTGGGGCTGGGCGTATCGAGTACAAAGGTGCCGATGCCATGGCGCGTCTCGACCTGCCCTGCCGCCTGCAGGCGCGAGATGGCTTCGCGCACCACCGTGCGACTGACCCCATGGGCTTCCATGATGGCCGACTCGGTAGGCAGTTTATCGCCACGCTTGAGTTGGCCATCGCGGATTTGCTCGGACAACACCGTGACCAATTCCTGGGCAAGGCTGCGGCGCTTGCGGGGAAGACGAGGGGCGGTGTTGGCATTTTCCATGATGGATCATCTTTCTCGGCGAACTTGAGCACGCATCATAGCCCATGGCGGTTGTACGATCACCGTCCAGTCACGACTTTCATCCCTATCCAGCGCGCAAAAAAATGCCCCGACACAGATCGAGGCATTTTCTTCAGACACGTCCCGGGACGTAACGGCTTACTTGACCACCTTCAGGCTTGGCCGGCCGCTGGGACGCGGTGGCTCGGTACCCGGCGGTGGCAGATCATCACCGTCTTCACTGTCGATCGTTTCGTCATCCTCGAAAGGCGACTCCAGATCGAACACCATGCCTTGCCCATTCTCACGGGCATAGATCCCGAGAATGGCGCCAATCGGCACATAGAGCGTGTGCGGCACACCACCGAAACGCCCTTCGAAACTAACGGCTTCGTTGTCCATATGCAGATGACGCACCGCACTGGGCGACACGTTCAGCACAATCTGTCCGTCACTGGCAAAACCCTGCGGTACCTGAACCGCAGGAAATTCGGAATTGACCAGCATGTGCGGGGTGCAATCGTTGTCCACAATCCACTCATAGAGCGCGCGGACCAGGTAGGGTCGACTGGAGTTCATCAGCGGCTCCTTAAGCCTTAGCGCATATCGCGTTCGACACCAGACAGACTCGCCTGGAAAGCCTCACGCGCAAACTGGCGCTCCATGTAATCAAGCAACGGCTTGGCCGGCCGTGGCAGTTCAATGCCCAGAATCGGCAAGCGCCAGAGTATGGGTAATAGGCAGCAATCGACCAGGCTTTGTTCCTCGCTGAGGAAAAAAGGCTTGTCGGCGAACAGTGGCGAAACGCCGGTCAGGCTTTCGCGCAATTCCTTGCGCGCCACAACACGGGCCGCCTCTTTGCTGCGCGAATCCAGGATCACATCCACCAGCCCGCACCAGTCACGTTGGATCCGATGGATCAGCAGGCGGCTGTTGGCACGCGCCACCGGGTACACCGGCAACAAAGGCGGATGAGGGTAACGCTCATCCAGATATTCCATCACCACGGTTGACTCCCACAACGCCAGGTCACGATCGACCAGGGTGGGCAAGCTGCCGTAAGGGTTCACTTCGATCAGTTTCGGTGGATGGCGTCCTGCCTCCACACTGATGATCTCGGCGCTGACACCCTTCTCTGCGAGCACGATGCGTACTCGGTGGGAATAGTGGTCGGCGGGGTCGGAGTAACAGGCCAACCGATTGGTCACGCCCATGGCGGTCCTCCTCGCTTGTTGAAATTATCGAAAGCTCAAAAACGAGCGCGCCCAGAGAGCCTCTCTGCAGGACCTGATGACAGATCGCTACGGTTCAGAGAGGCCGCTGGGCGCGCAAGATTAACAGTAATTGCTTACGGTTGGATCAATGCACATCCTTCCAGTATTCGCGTTTGAGCAGATAGGCGAATACAAAGAAGAAAGCCAGGTACAACAATACATAGGTACCGATGCGCTGATGCTGCAGTTTAACCGGGTTGGCCGAGTAAGCCAGGAAGGTCACGAGGTTCTTGACCTTCTCGTCAAACTGCTCCTCGTTAAGCGCGCCGGTCTTCGGCACGATGGTCAGTTGATCGCAGGCCTCATGGGTCAGAGGCGTTCCGGTCAACGGATCATATTGCTTCTTGCCGTTCTCAACGACCTGAACCTGCTTGCATCCTACCACTTGGCGACCCTGCAGGCCGACCAGAACGTTAGGCATGCCCACGTTCGGGAAGACTTTGTTGTTCACACCCCAGGGGCGCGTCGGATCTTCGTAGAATGATTTGAGGTAGCCGTAGAGCCAATCGGTACCGCGCACACGAGCGACCAGTGTCAGGTCGGGCGGTGCGGCGCCGAACCAGGCCTTGGCATCGGCGGGTTTCATCCCGATATTCATGTGGTCGCCGATCTTGGCCCCTGTGAACACCAATTTCTCCAGCATCATCTCGTGAGGGATGCCCAGGTCATCGGCGACTCGCTCATAGCGCTGGAACTTGGCGCTGTGGCAGCCCATGCAGTAGTTGGCGAACGTCCGCGCACCGTCCTGCATGGCGGCTTTGTCGGACACGTCAATGTCGACCTTTTCCAGTTCCGGGCCGCCATGTTCGGCAGCGAAGGACAGCAGCGGCAGTGCCGCAAGCATTAATGCAACGAATAATTTTTTCATCAGCCAGTCACCCTTTCCGGAACCGGTTTGGTCTTCTCGAGCCGGGTATAGAACGGCATCAGAATGAAGTAGGCGAAGTACAGGAAGGTGCAGACCTGCGACAGCAACGTCCGTTCAGGCGTTGGCGCCAGCACACCCAGGACACCCAGGATCACGAAGGCGATACAGAACACCCACAGCCAGATCTTGCTCAGCCAACCCTTGTAGCGCATGGACTTGACCGGGCTTCGGTCGAGCCACGGCAGCACGAACAGCACCGCGATGGCCGCACCCATGGCGATTACGCCCATGAGTTTGTCGGGGATCGCCCGCAGGATCGCGTAGAACGGCGTGAAGTACCAGACAGGCGCGATATGCTCAGGTGTCTTGAAGGCGTTCGCCTGTTCGAAGTTAGGCTTCTCCAGGAAATAACCGCCCATCTCCGGGAAAAAGAACACGATCGAGCAGAATACGAACAGGAACACGACCACGCCGACAATGTCTTTGACGGTGTAGTAAGGGTGGAACGGAATGCCATCCAGCGGGATGCCGTTCTCGTCCTTGTGCTTCTTGATATCCACGCCATCGGGGTTGTTGGACCCCACTTCGTGCAGCGCCAGGATGTGCAGCACCACCAGGCCCAGGATCACAATCGGGAGGGCCACTACGTGCAAGGCGAAGAAGCGGTTCAGGGTGATGCCGGAGATCAGGTAGTCACCGCGGATCCACTGGGTCAGGTCGTTGCCGATCACAGGGATCGCGCCAAACAGCGAGATGATCACCTGAGCGCCCCAGTACGACATCTGACCCCATGGCAGCAGGTATCCCATGAAGGCTTCGGCCATCAGCGCCAGGTAAATCAGCATGCCGAAGACCCATACCAGCTCGCGGGGCTTCTGGTAGGAACCGTAGAGCAGGCCACGGAACATGTGCAGGTAGACCACGATGAAAAACGCCGAAGCGCCGGTGGAGTGCAGCAGACGCAGGATCGAGCCGTACTCGACGTCGCGCATGATGTATTCGACCGAGGCAAACGCCTCTTCCGCCGACGGGTTATAGCTCATCGTCAACCACACGCCGGTGACGATCTGGTTGACCAGCACCAGCAGTGCCAGGGACCCGAAGAAGTAGAAGAAATTGAAGTTTTTTGGGGCGTAGTATTTGCTGAGATGGTCTTCCCACATTTTAGTGGCGGGGAAACGCGCATCCACCCAATCCATGAACTTGCTCATCACGCGTTCTCCTTATCGAGGCCAATGACAATAAGGTCGTCAGTTTCGTAGGTGTGCGGTGGCACGGGCAGGTTCAATGGAGCAGGCTGAGACTTGTAGACACGACCGGCAAGGTCATAGTGAGAACCGTGGCACGGGCAGAAATACCCGCCGACCCAGTCCTTGCCCAGATCGACAGGGGCTACTTCCGGGCGGAAAGTAGGTGAGCAACCCAAATGGGTACACAGTCCGACCAGCAGCAGAATCTCTGGCTTGATCGAACGGGCTTCGTTTTTGGCGTAGGCGGGTTGGTCGGATTTCTCGGATTTCGGGTCAGACAGCTGGCCTTCGATCTTTTTCAGATTTCCCAGGATTTCCTCGGTACGACGAACAATGAATACCGGCTGGCCGCGCCATTCAGCAATCATCTGCTGGCCTGGCTCGATCTTGCTAACATTCACTTTCACCGGTGCACCTGCGGCTTTCGCCTTGGCACTGGGAAACCATGACCCCACGAACGGGACCGCAGCCCCCACCGCTCCTGCAGCACCCACCACGGATGTGGCTGCTACCAAGAAGCGACGCCGGCCTGCATTCACGCCGTCATTGCTCATTCAGTCCTCTCCCATCAGCTTTTTGGCCTGTTAAATCAGGCGTCTACTAAGTATTAAATCTGAACTTATAAAAATTTTGCCGAATGGTAATGAAAAGCCCCACCTCTGACAAGGGAATTACCCGGAGCTCCGGCTCCAGGCCTTGTAGTATAGGGGGTCTACGGATGTGGCAAGTTGTCACGGCGATTTTTATGCACAAATCGCGGGCAATAAAAAACGCCCAGCTCCGTAAGGAGGCTGGGCGTTCTTGTGGAACGTAAAGCGAATTAACGCTTCGAGTACTGCGGACGCTTACGCGCTTTACGCAGACCGACTTTCTTACGTTCTACTTCACGGGCATCACGAGTCACGAAGCCAGCTTTGCGCAGAGCGCCACGCAGGGTTTCGTCGTACTGCATCAGAGCGCGAGTGATACCGTGGCGGATTGCGCCAGCTTGACCACTTACACCGCCACCGATAACGGTGACGTAGATGTCGAACTTTTCAACGGTCTCGGTCAGTTCCAGCGGCTGACGAACTACCATGCGGGCAGTTTCGCGGCCGAAGAAATTGTCCAGGGAGCGGTTGTTGATCGAGATGTTACCAGTGCCCGGACGCAGGAAAACGCGTGCGGTTGCGGTTTTGCGACGGCCAGTGCCGTAATTTTGAGTCGCCGACATAATGAACTATTCCGTTAAAACTTCAGTTCTTGGGGCTGCTGAGCAGCATGAGGGTGGACAGCGCCCGCATAGACTTTCAGCTTGCGAAACATATCGCGACCCAGTGGGCCCTTCGGCAGCATGCCTTTGACCGCGATTTCGATCGGGGCTTCAGGCTTCTTGGAAATCAGGCCTTCAAAGTTGGAAGACTTGATACCGCCTGGGAAACCGGAGTGACGGTAGTACATTTTGTCTTGCGCTTTGTTGCCGGTAACACGTACCTGCTCAGCGTTGATGATCACGATGTAGTCACCGGTGTCAACGTGAGGGGTGTACTCAGGCTTGTGCTTGCCACGCAGACGGCTGGCGACTTCAGTGGCCAGACGACCCAGGGTCTGACCAGCGGCGTCGACGACAAACCAGTCGCGCTGAACTGTTTCCGGTTTTGCAGTAAAAGTTGTCATTCTTTAATAGCCTCAGGGGCCGCCCTGTAAATTAGACGGCGGATCTTACTGAATAGTGCGTACTTTGACAAGTCAAAGGCAGCCGGATACAGACGCTATCGGGGGCTCGGGTCAGCGCGTCCGTTCAACGGCAAGATTCTTCGGCAGGCGGCGCATCACTTCCACTGCAGAAAGAGGTGGGCAATTATGCAGATTGCGAAAAAAAATTCAACCTGCTTTTATGATTGTTTTCCCCGACAGGAGTACCCGATGGATTATCGACAGCTGGGCCGTACGGATCTGAACGTGAGCGCGATAGCCTTGGGCACCATGACCTGGGGCGAGCAGAACAGCGAGGCAGAGGCCTTCGCGCAGATTGAGCGAGCCAAGGCCGCGGGGATCAACTTCCTCGACACCGCGGAAATGTACCCGGTGCCGCCCAAGGCCGATACCTATGCCACCACCGAACGCTACATCGGTCGTTACTTCAAGAGCCGTGGCGACCGCGCCGACTGGATCCTGGCCAGCAAGATCGCCGGCCCCGGCAACACCATCGACTACATCCGCGACGGCCACCTGCGCCATAACCGCAAACACATCGTCGACGCACTGGACGCCAGCCTCAAACGCCTGCAGACCGACTGGATCGACCTGTACCAGTTGCACTGGCCGGAGCGCAGCACCAACTTCTTCGGCCAATTGAGCTACAAGCACAAGGACGAAGACGACCTCACGCCGCTTGAGGAAACCCTCGAAGCGCTGGACGAACAGGTCAAGGCCGGCAAGATCCGTCACATCGGTCTGTCCAATGAAACCCCCTGGGGCACCATGAAATTCCTGGCCCTGGCCGAAGCCCGGGGCTGGACGCGCGCGGTGTCGATCCAGAACCCGTACAACCTGCTCAACCGCAGCTTTGAAGTGGGCCTGGCGGAAGTCGCGATTCGCGAACAATGCGGCCTGCTGGCCTACTCGCCCCTGGCGTTCGGCATGCTCAGCGGCAAATATGAAAACGGTGCTCGCCCGGCTAAGGCGCGCCTGACCGAATACAGCCGTTTCAGCCGCTACTTCAACCCGCAGTCGGAGGCGGCGTGCAGCCGTTATGTGGCACTGGCGCGCGAGCATGGCCTGGACCCGGCGCAGATGGCATTGGCATTTGTGACCCAGCAACCGTTCGTGACCAGCAACATTATTGGCGCAACGTCGCTGGAGCAACTGGACAGCAACATCGCCAGTGCAGATCTGAAGCTGTCGAAGGAAGTACTGGAAGGGATTGAGGCGATTCAGAAGGATCATCCGAATCCGGCGCCTTGATCGATCTGTAGACCGCTATCGGGGGCAAGTCGAATCGTCGCACCGCCCCTCCCACACTTGGAATGCATTCCAATGTGGGAGGGGGCTTGCCCCCGATGACGCATTCAAGACCAGCAAAAATCAAAGCGACCGCGCAATGATCTCCTTCATGATCTCGTTGGTCCCCGCATAAATCCGCTGCACCCGCGCATCCGCCCAGGCGCGGGCAATCGGGTACTCCCACATGAACCCGTAGCCGCCGTGCAACTGCACGCACTCGTCGAGCACCTTGCATTGCAGGTCCGTGGCCCAGTACTTGGCCATCGCTGCCGTAGGCACATCCAGCTTGCCTTCCAGGTGTAACGCCATGCACTGGTCGACGAATACACGGCCGATCTGAATCTCCGTAGCCATTTCGGCCAGTTTGAAACGGGTGTTCTGGAAGTCGGCGATCGCCTTGCCGAATGCCTTGCGCTCACGGGTGTATTGCAGGGTCCACGCCAACGCCGCCTCGGCGGACGACAACGCGCCAATCGCCACGGTCAGGCGCTCCTGGGGCAATTCCTGCATCAAGTAGGCGAAGCCCATGCCGGCCTGGCCCAACAGGTTTTCCTTGGGCACCCGCAGATCCTGGAAAAACAGCTCCGAGGTGTCCTGGGCCTTCATGCCCACCTTCTCCAGGCGCTTGCCCTTGGCGAAGCCCGGCGTATCGGCCTCTACCAGAAACAGGCTGGTGCCCTTGGCGCCGGCCTTGGGGTCGGTCTTGGCCACCACGATCACCAGGTCGGCGAGATAGCCGTTGGTAATAAACGTCTTGGAGCCGTTAATCACATACTCATCGCCATCAAGCACGGCGCTGGTCTTGACCCCTTGCAGGTCGGACCCGGCGCCGGGTTCGGTCATCGCAATGGCGGTGACCATCTCGCCGCTGATCAATTTGGGCAGGTATTTATGCTTCAGCGCCTCACTGCCGTAATGCAGGATGTACGGCGCAACAATGTCCGAATGCAGGGAAAACCCGATCCCGGTCAGGCCCAGCCGGCCGATCTCCTCGATCACCACGGCACTGTAGAGAAAGTCAGCGTCGAGGCCGCCGTAGGCTTGCGGCAGATGAGAGCACAGCAAGCCCGCCTCCCCCGCCTTTCTCCACAGGCTGCGGTCGATATAGCCCTGCTTTTCCCATTGGCCATGGAAAGGCACGGCGTCTTTTTCGAGAAAAGTGCGCACGCTCTCGCGAAACAGTTCGTGGTCTGGACTGAACAAGGTTCTCGGGATCATGGGGCACCTGTGTGGATTGTCGGACAAGAACGAACCCACAGAGCCTATGCCGCCCAAGCGTCACGGGACACTGGACACATGCGACAAAAAATAAGACGATCCAGCCGTCTGGTGACCACTTTCCCCTATAAGAATAAATGAAATTATGTCTAACCAAATCTCCACGCCGTTGCGGCGCGTCAGCATTCTGGCCATTGATCGGGTATTCGCGTCCACCCTCATGCAAGCCAAGGATTTCTTTCACCTGGCCAGCCTGCGCTATGGCAAGCAGCAAGGCCTGGGTCTGACCCCGGCGTTCGAAACGCGTCTTGTCAGCCCCGATGCAAAATCGGTGTGCAGCTTCAGTGATGTGATCATGCCGGTGGATGGCGGCCTGGAAGACGCCGACATCATCGTTCTACCGGCCTTCTGGGATGACTTCGACGCCCTGTGCGCCCGCTACCCCCAAGTGTTGCCCTGGCTGCGCGAACAACACGCACGCGGTGCCGTGTTGTGCGGCGAAGCCACCGGGGTGTTCTGGCTCGCCGAAGCCGGCCTGCTCGATGGCAAGGAGGCGACCACCTACTGGCGCTTCTTCAACGCCTTCAGCGAACGCTTCCCCAAGGTCCAGCTCAATCAGGACAAACATCTCACCGACGCCGACAACCTCTACTGCGCCGGCGGCACAACCTCGGCCTGCGATCTCTATATTTATCTGATCGAACGCTTCTGCGGCGCCAATATCGCCCAGGCCGTGGCACGCGACATTCTCTACGAAGTGCAGCGCAGCTATTCACCCGGCCGCATTGGCTTTGGTGGGCAGAAACTGCACCAGGATGTGATCATCCTGCAGATCCAGCACTGGCTGGAAGAGCACTTCGCCGACAAATTCCGCTTCGAAGATGTCGCCCGGGAACACGGCATGAGCATCCGCAACTTCATGCGCCGCTTCCAGACCGCCACCGGGGACAAGCCGCTGCATTACCTGCAGCGTCTGCGCATCGAAACGGCCAAGGGCCTGCTCTCTGGCAGTCGCAAGAGCATCAAGACCATCAGCTATGAGGTGGGTTACGACGATGCGAGTTTCTTTGCGCGGTTGTTTCGCCAACACACCGAGTTATCGCCGAACCAATACCGCCAGCAATTCCAGCAAGCTGCGTAAGCCAATGTGGGAGGGGCTTGCCCCCTCTCACACTTAGGGTTTGTGCCCGCGCGAGAGGAACTCGTGGGACTGCATCTCCAGCAAACGGCTGAGGGTGCGCTGGAATTCAAAGTTCAAGCGACCGCCGGTGTAGAGGTCCTTGAGTTCCACTTCCGCCGAGATGATCAGCTTGACGTTGCGGTCGTAGAACTCGTCGACCATGTTGATAAACCGGCGCGCGATGTCGTCGGTGGTCACGCTCATCTGCTCCACGCCGCTGAGGATCACCGCGTGGAAGATCTTGCCCAGTTCGATGTAGTCGTTCTGGCTGCGCGGGCCGTCGCAGAGTTGGCGGAACTCGAACCAGGCCACGTCATCGCAGGTGCGCAGGGCGATGATTTCGCGATTTTCGATCACCAACTTATCGTTTTCCACCGCCTGGGTGCATTCCGGCGTCAGGGCACGGAAGCTCTTGCGCAAGCTTTCGTGAGCCGCTTCGTTCAGCGGAAAATGGTACAGCTCCGCCTGCTCGAGGTGACGCAGGCGATAGTCGACGCCGCTGTCCACATTGACGATTTCAGTGTGCTGCTTGATCAGCGCGATCGCGGGCAGGAAGCGCGCGCGCTGCAGACCATCCTTGTACAGACCGTCAGGCACGATGTTCGAGGTGGCGACCAGGGTTACACCGTTCTTGAACAGCTCTTCCATCAAGGTGCCAAGAATCATGGCATCGGTAATGTCGGAGACGAAGAACTCATCGAAACAGATCACCCGGGCTTCCTGGGCAAAGCGCTTGGCGATGATAGTCAGCGGGTTTTTCTCGCCCGGCAGCGTCTTCATCTCTTCGTGCACGCGTTTCATGAAGCGGTGGAAGTGGGTGCGGACTTTTTCCTTGAACGGCAGCGCTTCAAAGAAGGTGTCGACCAGATAAGTCTTGCCACGGCCCACGCCGCCCCAGAAATACAGGCCTTTGACCGGCGTATGGTCTTTCTTGCCGAACAGCTTGCTGAGCATCCCGGGCTTGCTTTGCGAAGCTGCAAGCAGGTCCTCGTACAGGCGCTGCAAATGACGCACCGCATTTTCCTGAGCCGCGTCGTGGAAGAACTCAGGGCGTTTCAGATCAGCTTGATATCGTTCTAGGGGCGTCATAATTTCGTTAGCAAGGCAACAAAAACGGGCCGTCACTGTAACGACGGCCCTGGATAATGGCAATCAACCCTTGGTCGGGTTAATCCTCGAGGGGGGCCAACGCGATGCGCAGGGCCTCAATGGCCGCGTCAAGCGACGTAGGGTCGGCAAACTCGGCACTGTCGGCTACCGCGGCGCCGTCCAGCCATACGCTGAAGCGCAGGCCATCGGTGCGCACGTCAAGGGCGTCACCGCTTTGCAGTTGTTTGGTCACCGCACCTGCCGCCTTGCCGTCGGCAAAATGGCGCGACAACAGCAGCTGTTCGCCATCGGCGGCCAGCAGGCGGAAACGGAAACTGCCGTCATCTTCGCGAAAGCTCACGAAACGCGCAGTTTTGGTGGTTTTCTTTTTGGCGCTGACCGGCGCCGCAGCCTGGTTCACGAACGAACGCAGGCCCACCGCCTCACGCAGCTCGGCAAGAAACGGTGCCGCGACGGCGCGGGCTTTCTTCGCCCCGACCAGCAACAGATCTTCCATGTCCGACGGGCGCGACATCAGTTGGTGATAGCGCTCGCGGGCCTCGCCCAACTGGCCGTCCAGCAATTGGAACAGACGGTTCTTCGCCTCGCCCCAACCCAGGCCTTGCAGCAGTTCGTCGCGGAACGCCTGCTCCTGGGCCTGCGTGGCAAAGGCCTGGTACAGGGTGAACAGGTGCGAATTGTCCGGGTCCTTGGCTTCGCCCGGCGCGCGGGAGTCGGTGACGATGCGCGAGATCGCGTCCTTCATATCCTTGGCGCTGGTGAACAACGGGATGGTGTTGTCGTAGCTCTTGGACATCTTGCGGCCATCCAGGCCCGGCAAAGTGGCAACGCTTTCTTCGATCAACGCCTCGGGCATCGTGAAGAATTCCTTACCGTTGCCGAACAGGTGGTTGAAACGCTGGCCGATGTCGCGGGCCATCTCCACATGTTGGATCTGGTCGCGACCCACCGGCACCTTGTGCGCGTTGAACATCAGGATGTCCGCCGCCATCAGCACCGGGTAGCTGTACAGGCCCATGGTGATACCCGCATCCGGGTCCTCGCCGGTCTCCACGTTCTTATCCACCGAGGCCTTGTAGGCATGGGCGCGGTTGAGCAGGCCCTTGGCGGCGACGCAGGTCAGCAGCCAGGTCAGCTCGGGGATTTCCGGGATGTCAGACTGGCGATAGAAGGTCACCCGGTTCACATCCAGGCCACCGGCCAGCCAGGTCGCGGCGATTTCCATGCGCGAGCGCTGGATGCGCTGCGGGTCATCGCATTTGATCAGGGCGTGGTAGTCGGCCAGGAAGTAGAAGGAATCGGCATTGGCGTCCTGGCTGGCAAGGATGGCCGGGCGAATCGCACCGGCGTAGTTGCCCAGGTGCGGCGTGCCGGTGGTGGTGATGCCGGTGAGGATACGGGTACGAGTCGTCATGGGTAATCGCTTATCAGACTGCTATCAATTCGAGAGACGCGGCAGCACCAGATCCTTGAGATCGGTGAGCTTGCCGTGAAAAAAGTGCCCGCATTCTGCCACTTTCAGCAGCTCATGGGGACGTTTCAAGGCGGCGGACCAGTCGTAGACCAACTGTGGGTCGACCACTTCGTCGGTTTCCGGTTGGATCAAGGTCAACGGGCAGTCCTGGGGCAGCACATCGTTATCGCTCAGGCGCATCACAGCAGCGGCGACCATGAACAGGTGCGCGAGTTTTTCGCCTTTGGCCTCCAGGCGCCCGCCCAGGCTCGCCGCCACGTAGCCGCCAAAGGAAAACCCGAGCAAGGTGATCGGCAGGCCAGGATGCTTTTCCCGCAGCCAGGTGACGGCCGCTTCGGCATCGTCCACTTCGCCGCTGCTCATGTCGTGGCTGCCGGCACTGGCGCCGACGCCGCGGTAATTGAAACGCAGCGTGATCAAACCGGCATCGCGCGCGGTGCGTTGCAGGGTCGACACGACTTTATTGAGCATGGTCCCGCCCTGCACCGGGTTAGGGTGGCAGATCAGCGCGAGGCCACGTGGTTCGGGCTGATCCAGGTACAGGGCTTCCAATTGGCCTACCGGGCCATCGATCAAAACGGGGGTTTCGCGCATGAGCAAGGAATGAACTCCGTGACCTCTCAATGGGTCGACTCGTCTAGCTAAAAATCTGTGCATGACATCATTGCGAGCTTAATCGCGGTATACAGCGCAGGTCCGAGCCGTTAACGTAAAGCAAAGCCGTTTATAGAGGAAGGACTCGTGGAACACTCGCTCTTAGTTTGGTTGTTGCCGACTCTTGCCCTGGTTGCCGGTGTCGCCATTGGATTCCTGGTTGCTCGCCTGCTGCCGAATGCCGCGCCTAACCGCACGCAGCGTCAGCTCGATGACATCCAGGAACGTTTTGACAGTTATCAGAACGAGGTTGTTACCCACTTCAATAGCACCGCGACCCTGGTCAAGAAGCTCACCCAGAGCTACCAGGAAGTACAGGATCATCTCGCCGATGGCGCTAACCGCCTGGCCCTCGACGACATCACTCGCCAGCGCCTGCTGGCCGCGCTGCACTCCGATGCACCGCAGACACCACGGGAACGCCTGACCCCACCCCGGGAAAACCAGGAACCGCCACGGGACTACGCGCCGAAAACGGCGGATGCTCCAGGCATGCTGGATGAGCATTACGGTTTGAAGAAGTAAGTCATTTTCAAGCAATAGAAAAGCCCGGCTGATCGATGATCGGCCGGGCTTTTTTGTTGGCCCCCACATTAGGTCTCAGGAGATGGATTGCTCTTGAAGCCACCCGCCTTCGATGCGCACATGCCGACCATGAAAGCGTTTGAGGCTGCTGCGATGGCCGACGCTGACGATACTCAGCCCCGGCAACGCATCGATCAGCGCCTGGTACAACGTCGCCTCATCTTCCTCATCCATTGCCGAGGTGGCTTCGTCCATGTACAGCCATTGCGGCGCGAACAGCAAGGCGCGGGCAAACGCCAGGCGCTGTTGTTCGCCCGGCGAGAGCACGCGTTGCCAGTGGTTGGCCTCATCCAGCTGCCCTACCAGATGCGGCAGGCGGCACGTTTCAAGGACCTGTGCATAACGTTGCGCCGAGTAGACGCCGGCGTCCTGTGGATAACTCAACACCGCCTTCAGCGTGCCGATCGGCAGGTAAGGCTTCTGCGGCAGGAACAGGTAACGCCTGGCCGGCAAACGAATGCTGCCGTGACCTGCGGGCCAGAGCTGCCCCATGGCACGCAGCAGGGTACTTTTGCCACTGCCGGAACGGCCACTGAGCATGACGCGCTGACCCGGCTCAACGATCAGGTTGGCATCGGTGAGCAGGTGGCGACCATCCATAAGATTCATGCCCAGCCCCTGCACGACAAGACGCTCGCCCTGCGCGCTCACATCAATGGCCGCCGGGCGTTGTTCGTTTTCCGTCATCGCCTGTTGAAAGCTCAATAGACGGTCGCTGGTGGCGCGCCAGCTGGCCAGGTCGGCGTACGCACTGATAAACCAGCTGAAATTGCCTTGTACGTTGCCGAAGGCCGAGTTGATTTGCATCAGCTCACCCAGTTCGATCTTGCCGGAAAAATAGCGCGGGGCAGCCACGATAAACGCAAAGACGGTAGCAATCTGTTCGTAGCCGGCGGTAAAGAACGTCAGGCGTTTGGACACCTTCATGATGTCCCAGTAGTTATGCCAGACCTTGCCGAACCGTGCGCTCAAGCGTTGGTTTTCGTTGGGCTCGCCGTTGTACAGGGCAATGCTTTCAGCATTCTCGCGCACCCGCACCATGGAGAAACGCAGGTCCGCTTCGAAGCGCTGCTGCTGGTTGCTCAAGCCGATCAGACGACGACCGATCAGGTGGGTCAGCCAACTGCCGACACCGGCGTAGACCAACGCACACCAGAACATGTAGCCGGGGATGGTGATGCCGAACACTTCGATGCTGCCCGACACGCCCCACAGAATGACCGAGAACGACACGAGGCTGACGACATTGCGC
Source organism: Pseudomonas sp. lyk4-R2A-8 (assembly GCF_030209095.1). Taxonomy (NCBI): domain Bacteria; kingdom Pseudomonadati; phylum Pseudomonadota; class Gammaproteobacteria; order Pseudomonadales; family Pseudomonadaceae; genus Pseudomonas; species Pseudomonas sp. lyk4-R2A-8. The sequence goes on along the minus strand of NZ_JARVSS010000003.1, from coordinate 162,323 downwards.
AGCAACCCAAGGCCAAGGCTCAGGGTGTTCTGGGTAAAACTATTGAGGTCTTCGGAAATCCGCTGGTCCGGGTTATCGGTATAACCCCCCTGCTCCAGCTGGTAGTAGTTTTTGTGGCCAAGCCAGCGGGCGAAGTGCTTTTCGGTCAGCCATGCACGCCAGCGAATCGTCAGCATCTGAGTGAGGTAAAGACGGTAGACCGCGCCGAGAATCGCCACGGCGGCGATCCCGCAGAAATACAGGATTTGTTGCCAGAAGGCCGCGGTGTCCTTGTTTTCCAGAGCGTTATAGAAGTCTTTGTACCAGTGGTTGAGCCACACGGAAATTGCCACGCTGAACAGCGACAGGCCAATCACCACTGCCAGCAACAACCAGGCCTTGCCCTTCTCTTCGCTGCGCCAATAAGGCGTGATCATCGCCCACGTTCGGCGAAAGAAATGCCCACGCAGCGCATCGTTGACCGCGGAATATTCAGCGTTCTGATTCATCGTTCAGGCTCGGTAGGAAAGATATGACAGGCGTTCGAACCGATCTTAGGTGATCGGTTCGGGGCTCCGTGCGGCCTGAAGCGGGTTGTTCAGCTTAGGTTCAGCGTCGGACCGGCCGCTTCTGCAGCTTGCGTTGCAGGGTGCGACGGTGCATGCCCAGGGCACGGGCGGTGGCGGAGATATTGCCTTCGTGCTCGGTCAGCACGCGCTGGATGTGTTCCCACTGCAGGCGGTCCACCGACATCGGGTTTTCCGGAACCAGGGTATCGAGGTCGGCGTGCTCGGACAGCAACGCGGCCAGCACGTCGTCGGCATCCGCCGGTTTGCACAGGTAGTTGCAGGCGCCGCGCTTGATGGCTTCGACAGCGGTGGCAATGCTGGAGTAGCCGGTGAGGATCACCACGCGCATTTCCGGGTCCAGCTCCAGCAGCTTGGGCAGCAGCACCAGGCCGGAGTCACCGTCCATTTTCAGGTCGAGCGCGGCGTAGTCCGGCAGGTCGGCCTGGGCGATGGTCAGGCCCTCTTCGGCGGACCCGGCGGTGCTCACGCGAAATCCGCGACGACTCATGGCACGTGCCATCACGCGGGTAAACGTAGCGTCGTCATCTACCAGCAGCAGGTGCGGCAGTTCTTCGCCTTCGACTTGGATCTCATCACTCATCGATATCTCCTCGTGCGACACGGGGCAGGCGCAGCTCGGTGAGCGTGCCACCTTCCTCATGACTATAGAGCTTCACTGAGCCGCCGGCGCGGGTCACGCTGGCCTTGCTCAAAAACAGGCCGAGGCCGAAGCCCTTGCCCTTGGTGGTAAAAAATGGTTTTCCGATCTGCTCGGCAATCGCCAGCGGCACGCCCGCGCCGTGGTCGCGAATGCTGATGGTGAGATCTTCGGTGTTCCAGTCCAACTGCACTTCAAGCCCTTCGGGGCAGGCGTCGGCGGCATTGTTCAACAGGTTGAGCAACGCCTGGGTCAGGTCCGGTGGCGGCGCCATGCGCGGTACCGTGCCCTGCCCCAGCAGGTGGAAGCGATAGCTGGCCTCGGGGCGCATCAGGTGCCAGCGGTTCAGGGCTTCATCGAGCCACTGCGTCACGTCCTGCATCTCCACGGCCAGGCGGCGATTGGCTTCGGCGGCGCGCACCAGTTGCTGCAGGGTCAGCTTGCACTGCTTGACCTGTTCCTGCAGCACGCTCAAATCGTCCTGCAGGGCCGGGTCGTGGTGGTCCTGGGTCATTTCCTTGAGCAGTACGCTCATGGTCGCCAGCGGCGTGCCCAATTCATGGGCCGCGCCGGCGGCCTGGGTGGCGACGGCGAGCAATTGTTGATCGCGCAGGCCCTCTTCACGGCGAATGGCGCGCAGTTCTTCCTGGCGACGCAATTCCTCGGCCATGCGCGCGGCAAAAAAGGTGATGACGGCGGCGGACAGCGCAAAGCTCAGCCACATCCCATAGATCTGCAGGTTTTCCCGGGCGATGGGGAAGGTCTGCAGCGGGTAGAACTGGGCCAGCAGCAGGGTATAAAGGGTCAGGGCGATCCCCGACAGCACCACGGAATAGCGCCATGGCAACGTCACTGCCGCGATCGTCAGGGGCACCAGATAATAAGAAACGAAGGGGTTGGTAGAGCCACCCGAGAAATACAGCAACACACTGTGGATAAACAGGTCGCAGGCCAGTTGCAGGGCATATTCCAGCTCGGTCACCGGCCAGGTGGTGCGCAGCCGGATCGCGGTAAACACGCAGAGCACCGTGGAAAACCCAAGGGTCACGCCCAGTGGCAGCCAGGGCAGCGGCAGCAGGTCGAACCAATAGGCAAGCCCCACCGAACCGGCCTGGGCGGCCAGTACCAGAGTACGGATGAACGTCAGGCGCCAAAGGTTCTGGCGGGTGGCGGAAGTCAGTTTTACGGCGGCGAGCATGAGCTCTCCCGGTGAGCGCTGCAGGCGGATCGGCAGGAGTATAAACGAAGCGTCGCCTCGGGCATTGGGTGTGTGGCTCTTTGACGCACCGGGCGCCGTAGCTGCAAGCCGCGAGGTAAAAGCGGCAAGAACTCGCCTCGCCCTTCGCTTGCTTGCGGCTTTAAACTTTTTCCAATTCATAAACCCGAAGAACCCGTTACTACCGTCTACAGTCATACCGATACGACCCCCCTAAGGAGCTTCCATGTCTCGTTTCACTCGCAGCGCAGCCATCCTCACCCTCAGCGCCGGCGCCCTGGCCAGCTTTTCGGCCATGGCAGCCGATGAACTGCACTACAACCAGATCTCCCTGCGCGCCGAGGCCAGCCAGGAAGTGGCCCGCGACAAGATGATCGTCACGCTCTATACCGAATCCCAGAACACCGATCCGGCCAAGCTCGCCGCCGACATCACCACCACCGTGAATCAGGCGCTGGGCCAGGCCCGCGAAGTCAAAGCCGTGACCCTGCGCCAGGGCAGCCGCAACAGTTACCCGATCTACGACAACAAAACCCAGAAGATCACCGGCTGGCGCGAACGCGCCGAACTGCGCCTGGAAAGCGCAGACTTCCCGGCGCTCTCCAAACTGACAGGTGAATTGCTGAGCACCCTGAAAATGGGCGGCATGGATTTCGCCATCGCCGACGCCACCCGCAAAGCCAGCGAAGATGCGCTGCTCAAGGACGCGGTCGCTGCGTTCAAGGCCCGCGCTCAACTGGCCACCGACGCACTGGGGGGCAAGGGTTACAAGATCGTCAACCTGAATTTCAACACCAACGGTTATCCACAGCCGTATGAGCGCGGCGCGATGATGATGAAGGGGGCCTTGATGGATTCGGCGCCGACCCCGGAAGTGGAAGCCGGCACCAGCAAGGTCAGCATGAGCGCCGACGGAACCATCGAAGTACTGCAGTAAGCGCACGGCTGAGGCGAACGGGCTTGTTACCGCGCAATGCGTGCCCGTTTCGCCGCTTTATGCACTCGTTCATGGCTGCGCCCCCTTGGAGTAAATGTAACCGCCTTGATCAGGGCACATCGCATGTTACACACCTCCACGCCCCGCCGACGCCCGGCGGCACGGTTGGCACGCGCCCTCAGTCACGGCGGCCGCGCACTCCCGCCATTTGATCTATGTCCATAGATGTCCCTTGCAACATTCCTGTGAACACGCACAACGCCCACGCCGGAACGTCCGCGCGCTCATTTCCCACGCACCTATCGAACACCTGAACGCCAGGGAGGCTCATTTACGGAGATCGATACAGAATGATTACCCCTGTCACCACCACTATTCCGACAACCGTATCCGATTCGTCGCACATGTCAGCGACCCCACACCTGCAGGCGGACACGGTGGGCGCTGAACATCAACCTCGCCGCAAAAGTGCCAAACGGCGCAATCATCACCAAACACTGATACCGGGCCTGCCGTATAACCCGGGGGTAGAGAAATACATCTGGAAAGCCAAAGACGGGTTCAAAACCCCCAGTCAGAGTACCGCCGAGATTATCAGGTCAGAGCTGAAGACCCGCTGGGGCAAGGACATCGATCCCGACAATACGTTTATCGTGACCTTGAACTACGACCCCAAGCAGCCACAGCCCAGGGGCGGCAAAGTTCTGAATAAGATTTCCCTGACCCAGGCCGCACTGCATAACGTACAGCGCGCCAATAAAAACGATGAACACCAGACACCGCTCGAAAAGCAGCGGTCCACCCTGCACACCTGGCTTGGTCGGCTGGCGCCTTTGCTGCCTCTCCCGGCGGTCGTGGATGAAATTGACACGCTGGCGCGGCGACAGAGGACTTATGAAGGCATATTTGTCGGGGCAGAACCTGGCGGCAGGGAGGTCTATAACAGTCGCAACCTGCTGAGGCAGACGCCAGCGGCGTTTCGAGACATCGTGTGGAACACCGAACTGAGCAAACCGTACACCCAATTCCTGAACGAGTTCTGGCCCGCCCATGAGGGCAAATACGCACAACTGAGCAAGGCATCCCTGGTGGGCGCGGCCCTCAGTCAATTTGAAAACGACAGCTTGAGCGCCAGTGACACCAACCTGGTGATGCGCGCCGCCGGCCTGCCGCCGAATACGACCTGGGAAAACCTCAAGCTGGACGACCTGGCCCCGGCCACCACCCAGGACCCAAGCGTGGAAGTCGGGCTGCTGAGCATCAATGGCTTCAAGTCCACGGACCTGCTCTGCATCACCGACAAAACCCCTCGATTCGATGCCGACGGCAAACCCGCTACCCGTACCTTGCTGTACATCCCCGGTAATTCTTCGCCGCTGCATACCTTCGACAGCCAGGCGCAGATGAAGCGCTGGCTGGCTGAACAGGCCGCTGACCCGGTCAAGCGCGAAGCCCTGTCGATGCATTTCCCCTTGCGTGACCAGGCTGATCGACATTTCTCCGACGGGGTCAATCAAACACTGGTCGGGCTCGGCGGCTGGTCGAAAAAAGACGCTCCCGATGCCGGGTTTCTCGAACGCCTGAACGAATTCGACCCGCAAACGTTTATCACCATCGAAACGCTGTCCGATGACCCGTTCGATGTCATGACCCAGCGTCAGAAAGCGCGCTCCTACGCCGATGCCGAAACCGAAATCACCACCGACGGCGATGTCACCAAAGCCACGATCCTGGAAGTGTTGGAGACCACCACTAAAGTCGCCTTAATGATGACCCCGCTCGCCATGGTCATGCCCGAAGTGGCGGTGGGCCTGGAGCTGTACTACGTCGCCGCCGGCGCGGTGGAAGTCGGGGTGGGCGCCGATGACCTCAGGCATGGCAAGCCAGGTGGGGCCGACCATATCGTGTTCGGTGTGCTGAATGCGCTGCCCGTCATCGCCGGCGGTGCCACCCGCCTGGCCAAGGGCGAGGTCGCTGCGGGAAAAACCCTGGGAGAAGCGCTGCCACCCCGCGAGCCGACTGTGACCGAGCGCGGCATCGAACAGAGCCCGGCCAATCGCTTGCGCCCGTCCCAGGCCGCCGATATCAGCGCATATGCCGTACCAGATGGCGAAGGGCTTATTGAAGGCATGCAGCCAAATTCCAAAGGCATGTATCAAGTCAAAGACAGCGCCGGAGCAGACCATTGGTATATCCGTTATACCGACGCAACAAGAACGCCCAAGGTGTACGAGATTAAAGGCAACTTCAAACTCAGCAACGACTACGCGCAGATCATTGATTCTGCCAACGGCAAGCCTGTGATGATAGTGCACTCAGACGGCAAGGGCGGATGGGCTCGCGCTGCCGCCGATGGCGGCGTTGTGTGGCCATGGCAACGCCGGGCTTCGCCAACGCCCAGTGATGATCCAAAGACTCCTGCCACCTTCGCCGATGAATTCCTCGAAATTGATGGTAAAAAAATGGCCGGAGCCGAAAAACTCGATGAAGTCTTGAGAGCAAGAGCGGGAACCAACTTCGAACTCTCCAGCAGGAACTTCGAGGAAAACGGGCTCGTTAAAAGAAGGTTTAACACCTCTTGGAACATCGACGAAACCGGGTTCGCTGTCGAGCCTGGAGAGAAAACACAAATGACGGAACTCAGTTCCAGCGAGTACTCACCCAACTTTGTCCTCGATATCAATCGTTGTCCTTACACCGTTACCACTACAGAAAACGGTCTGTCAGTGACCACGAAACTGGACGCCGTAGCCGGCACGTCAGAGGGTATCCAGCGAGCAAGGTTGGCGCAGTTCGAGGCGGTGATTCCCGATGCTCAATTGCGGGCCCGCATCTCCGAGGTGGCCCATCAAGGCTCTACCTTCCCTGCCATCGCTGATTTGCATGGGGGGGCGGGACTGCAGGAAGGCTACTACTACGGTGCTGACAATACCCATTTTCAGATTGATTATGACTCCTCCCGCAACCTGGCGAAGGTCCATGTCACCTCTGAAGGGCACCTCTCTATGCCGGAGCAAGACATCAACCGCGTTCCCGGCGTACAGGTAACCATCAAGAGAAGCTTCACGATTGGCGAGGGTAATCAGTCGAACAGCTTATATGAGATCGGCAAAGCGGCCCCCACCACAATCGATGTCAGCGTCACAGCCAATCCATAAAACCGGCGAATAACTTCTTACTTGACTCCCCTGAACGGCGGTAACCTCGGTGACCGCCGTTTTCGTTCGGGCAGCTTTTATACGCCTGCCACTTCAGGAGTCTCCATGGAAAGAACCGTCTTGAAACCGCTGATCCTGGCTGCAAGCCTTCTGGCTTTCATGCCTCTCGCCCACGCTGCCAGCACCCTGGTCTATTGCTCCGAAGCCAGCCCCGCCGGCTTCGACCCCAGCCAGTACACCAGCGGCACCGATTTCGATGCCTCCGCCGAAACCGTATTTAACCGCCTGACCCAGTTCAAGCGCGGCGGTACCGAAGTCGAACCTGGCCTGGCGACAAGCTGGGAGGTGTCCAGCGACGGCCTGACCTACACCTTTCATCTGCGCGAAGGGGTGAAATTCCACACCACCGACTTCTTTACGCCGACCCGCGACTTCAATGCCGACGACGTGCTGTTTACCTTCAATCGCCTGTTGGATGCGCAAAGCCCGTTCCGCAAGGCTTACCCGTCCGAGTCGCCGTATTTCACCGATATGGGCCTGAACACCACGATCAAGCACATCGACAAACTCGACGATCACACCGTGCGTTTCAGCCTGAACAACGTCGACGCCTCGTTCGTGCAAAACCTGGCCATGAGCTTCGCCTCGGTGCAGTCCGCCGAATACGCCACGCAGCTGTTGAAGGAAGGCAAGGCGGCCGACATCAACCAGAAACCTGTGGGCACCGGGCCGTTCGTATTCAAGCGTTATCAGAAAGACTCGCAGATTCGCTACGTCGCCAATAAACAGTATTGGAAACCCGAGGACGTAAAACTCGACAACCTGGTGTTCGCTATCACCCCCGACGCCGCCTCGCGCCTGCAAAAACTCAAGGCCGGCGAATGCCAGGTCAGCGGGTACCCGCGCCCGGCCGACATCGAAATAATGAAACAGGACCCCAACCTGCGCGTACTGCAACAGGCCGGTTTCAACCTGGGGTTCCTGGCCTACAACGTGACGCACCCGCCGCTGGACCAGCTCAAGGTGCGCCAGGCGCTGGACATGGCCATCGACAAACCCGCCATCATCAAGGCGGTGTATCAGGGCGCCGGACAATTGGCGCAGAACGCGCTGCCACCGGCCCAGTGGTCTTATGACCCATCGGTGAAGGACGCGCCCTACGACCCGACCAAGGCCAAGGCGCTACTAAAAGAAGCAGGGGTTGCACCAGGTACCACCATCGATTTGTGGGCGATGACCGTGCAACGCGCTTCCAATCCAAACGCGCGCATGTCGGCGCAAATGATCCAACAGGATTGGGCCAAAGTAGGCATCAAGGCCAACATCGTCAGCTATGAGTGGGGCGAATACATCAAGCGCGCCAAAAATGGCGAGCATGACGCGATGATTTATGGCTGGACTGGCGACAACGGCGACCCGGATAACTGGCTGGGCGTGCTCTACAGTTGTGCCGCAGTCAAGGGCAGCAACTACGCCAAATGGTGTAACCCGACATACGACAAACTGGTGCAGCAGGCCAAAGTCAGCAACGACCGCGAGCAGCGCATCAAGTGGTATCAACAGGCGCAAAAAATCCTTAAGGAACAAGTACCTATAACGCCTATTGCGAACTCGACGGTTTTCCAACCCCTGCGCAAGGAGGTCCAGGACTTCAAGATCAGCCCGTTTGGGCTGACGCCGTTCTACGGGGTGAGTCTGGAGAAGTAACAACCGCGCCCCAACCGAGTGCGCTAGACGCCTCGGTGGGGCTTTTTTGGTGCGGCCGCTGCACCGAAAAAACCCTCAAAAGACGTGCAATTATGTCGAAACTTTCATAATTGCGACATTCCTGTACGTTCGTACCACTCTTTCCGCCTTGCAACTGTTCAACATCTTGCAATGGGTATGGCGCCTGCATAAGTATCCGCAGGCCGACTCACGAGGTCGCCCTCACCACCAAAAATGACAACAAATCATGAGGCCAACATGCTTAAACACGCAGTCCTTCCGCTATTAGTCAGCGCTGGCCTTATGGCCGCGGCCCCTTTCGCCCACGCGGCGGCTAACCTGGTGTTCTGCTCCGAGGGGAGCCCGGCCGGTTTCGATCCAGGCCAGTACACCACCGGAACAGACTTCGATGCTTCGGCCGAAACCATGTTCAACCGCCTCAGTCAGTTCGAGCGCGGCGGCACCGCCGTGGTGCCTGGCCTGGCCACCAGCTGGGATGTGTCCCCGGATGGCCTGACCTACACCTTCCACCTGCGTGAAGGCGTCAAGTTCCATACCACCCCGTACTTCAAGCCCACTCGTGAATTCTCGGCCGACGACGTACTGTTCACCTTTAACCGGATGATCAATAAAGACGATCCATTCCGTAAGGCCTACCCTACCGAGTTCCCGTACTTCACGGACATGGGGATGGACACCAATATCAAGAACATCGAGAAAATCGATGACCACACCGTCAAGTTCACCCTTGGCACCGTGGATGCGGCATTTATCCAGAACCTGGCCATGAGCTTCGCGTCGATCCAATCGGCCGAATACGCAGCCCAGCTGTTGAAAGAAGGCAAGCCTGCGGACATCAACCAGAAGCCTGTCGGCACTGGCCCGTTCGTGTTCAAGAGCTACCAGAAAGACTCCAACATTCGTTACACCGGCAACAAGGATTACTGGAAGCCCGAAGACGTGAAGATCGACAACCTGATCTTCGCCATCACCACCGACCCGTCGGTGCGCATCCAGAAGCTCAAGAAAAACGAATGCCAGATCACCCTTTTCCCGCGTCCGGCCGACCTCAAGGCACTGGGCGAAGACAAGGACCTGAAACTGCCGCACCAGGCCGGTTTCAACCTGGGCTACGTGGCCTACAACGTCATGGACAAGGTCAAGGGCAGCGACCAGCCCAACCCGCTGGCTGACCTGCGCGTGCGCCAGGCGCTGGACATGGCGGTGAACAAGCAGCAGATCATCGACTCCGTCTACCAGGGCGCGGGGCAACTGGCCGTCAACGCCATGCCGCCGACCCAGTGGTCCTATGACACCACCATCAAAGATGCCAAGTACGACCCTGAGAAAGCCAAGGCGCTGCTCAAGGAAGCCGGGGTCAAGGAAGGCACCGAGATCGTGCTGTGGGCCATGCCGGTTCAGCGTCCGTACAACCCGAACGCCAAGCTGATGGCAGAGATGCTGCAAAACGACTGGTCCAAGATCGGCCTGAAGGTCAAGATCACCAGCTACGAGTGGGGCGAGTACATCAAGCGCTCCAAAGGCGGCGAGAACCAGGCCATGATCATTGGCTGGAGCGGCGACAATGGTGACCCGGACAACTGGCTGAACGTGCTGTTCGGCTGCGACTCGCTGTCCGGCAACAACTTCTCCAAGTGGTGTGACAAGAAATTCGACGGCATCGTGAAAGAGGCCAAGGCCACTTCCGACGTCGCTAAACGCACCGAGCTGTACAAGCAGGCGCAACATATCCTCAAAGATGCAGTCCCGATGACACCTATCGCGCACTCGACGGTGTATCAACCCATGCGTAACACCGTGCAGGACTTCAAGATCAGCCCATTCGGCCTGAACTCGTTCTATGGCGTTAGCGTAAGCGGCAAGTAAGGATCAATAACGGCGACGCTTCATAACGTCGCCGTTATTGCATCTGCCAGGCCGGTAGGAAACAGACCACGTTCACATCCGTTGCGTCCTACAGCAACGAACTGCGATGCGCGACTCCGTTGCCTACAAGGTCAATCCGATTTGGCGCATTTACTGCGAAGTCCGCGACCCATAACGTCGTAGGACAGCAGAGATACCCATTTGGGAAAGTCACTTGCTGTGCGTGGGATCAGTGATGTTTCCCTGCCCGAAAGGCAGGGCGATTGCTCGCTGATGACAACTACAAACAAGGATCGGGATCGTCATGCGCCATACCACCGTTCTATCCGCAATTTTTGGCACCAGCCTGCTGGCCGTGGCCACGATGGGCCAAGCCGCCGACAGAAAGAGCCTGGTGTTCTGCTCCGAAGGCAGCCCGGCAGGGTTCGACACCGCGCAATACACCACCGCCACCGATAACGACGTGGCCGAGCCGCTGTATAACCGCCTGGTCGAGTTTGAAAAAGGCGAGACCAACGTGGTGCCCGGTCTGGCGACCAAATGGGATATTTCCGACGACGGCCTGACCTACACCTTCCACCTGCGTGAAGGGGTGAAGTTCCACAGCAACAAGGAATTCAAGCCGACGCGCGACTTCAATGCCGACGACGTGCTGTTCACCTTCAACCGCATGCTTGACCCTGAACATCCCTTCCGCAAGGCCTACCCCACTGAGTTTCCGTACTTCAACGGGATGAGCCTGAACAAGAACATCGCCAAGGTCGAGAAAACCGACCCGTACACCGTGGTGATGACCCTGAACACGGTGGACGCCGCGTTCGTGCAAAACATCGCCATGAGCTTCGCCGCAATCCTGTCGGCCGAATACGCCGAGCAACTGCTCAAAGAAGGCAAGCCCAGCGACATCAACCAGAAGCCGATCGGTACCGGGCCGTTTGTATTCCAGCGCTACCAGAAAGACTCGCAGATCCGTTACGTGGCCAACAAACAGTACTGGGACCCGAGCCGCGTGAAGCTCGACCAACTGATTTTCGCCATCAACACCGACGCATCGGTGCGTGTGCAAAAGCTCAAGGCCGGCGAATGCCAGGTGACCCTGCATCCGCGTCCCGCCGACGTCGATGCGCTCAAGGCCGACCCGAACCTGCAATTGCTGACCAAACCCGGCTTCAACCTGGGCTACATCGCTTACAACGTGCGCCACAAGCCCTTCGACCAGCTTGAAGTGCGCCAGGCGCTGGACATGGCGGTGAACAAGCCGAGCATTCTGAACGCCGTGTACCAGGGCGCCGGGCAATTGGCGGTCAATGCCATGCCGCCGACCCAGTGGTCCTACGACGACACTATCAAAGACGCCGCCTACAACCCGGAAAAAGCCAAGGAACTGCTCAAGGCCGCCGGCGTGAAGGAAGGCACCGAGATCACCCTGTGGGCGATGCCGGTGCAGCGTCCGTACAACCCCAACGCCAAGCTGATGGCCGAGATGCTGCAAAGCGACTGGGCCAAGATCGGCCTCAAGGTCAAGATCGTCAGCTACGAGTGGGGTGAATACATCAAGCGCACCAAGAACGGTGAGCACGATGTCAGCCTGATCGGCTGGACCGGCGACAACGGTGACCCGGACAACTGGCTGGGCACTCTGTACAGCTGCGACGCCATCGGCGGGAACAACTACTCGATGTGGTGTGACCCGGCGTACGACAAGCTGATCAAGCAAGCCAAGGTCGTAACCGACCGTGAACAAAGGACTGTTCTATACAAACAGGCGCAGCAACTGCTCAAGCAGCAGGTGCCGATCACGCCAGTCGCCCACTCGACGGTCAACCAGCCGTTAAGCGTCAAAGTCGAAGGGTTCAAAGTCAGCCCCTTCGGCCGCAACGTGTTCTCGGGCGTCAGTATTACCCCATAACAAAATAACCGGATTGCGCAGGGCGAATGCCGCCCTGCTGCAAACGTGCAGCCTTTGATTGGGATTTTTCCTACGGCAAACGTTTGCAATGGCTTGAACGAGTTACACACCAATAGCCGGTTCACCTAAAAAGACCGGCATAAAAAAAGAGAACCAAAGGAGCTTCACCCATGAAACTGAGCAGCAAAGCGCTTCTGGCCCTGGCCATCAGCAGCATCACGGCCACCGCCTACGCAGAACCGGCCAGCCAGGACTTCGTTCCGACGACATTGGCAGGCACCAGTGCGCAAAGCGAAGCCAAGGGTTTTATCGAAGATTTCACTCTGGGCGGCACCACGCGTAACTGGTATTCCCACGAAAGCAAATACCGTGGCGGCACCTTTTCCTACCAGAAGCACGGCGAAACCCGCACCGACCGTAACCGTACCAACTGGGTGCAGGGCACTATCCTTAACGCCAGCTCGGGGTTCACCCAGGGCACTGTCGGTGTCAAGACTGAAGTAGCGGTTTACAACGCGCTGGTCCTGGACCGCAGCAAGCGTGACATCAAAGGCGGCTCCAACCGCACCCTGGCCGACTCCAACGGCGACGCCGTCGACCAATGGAGCAAACTGGGCCTGGCCAACGTGCAGTTCCGCGTATCCAACACCACGTTGACCGCCGGTCGCCAGAATTTCAGCAGCGGCATCGTCGACACCATCGGCAACCGTGCACTGCCGTCAAGCTTTGAAGGTGTGAGCTTCAACAGCGAAGAATTCAGCAACCTGTCGTTCCAGGGCGGCGTGTTTGACCGCGTTTCGCCACGTACCGAGCAGAGCCTGTCGAAATTCCGCAGCGAATACGGCAATGGCGTTGAGACCGACAAAGTCTCCACTCTGGGCGTGAACTATCAGCCGCTGAAAAGCCTGAAAACCAGCTTCTTTGCCGCCAACGTGAAGGACTTCTGGAACCAGTACTACTTCGGCGCTACCCACGAACTGGGCGACGCTCAACAACTGGGGCTGACCACCGGTTTCAACTACTACAAGACGGTCGATGAAGGCAAAAAAGAGATGGGGGAAATCGACAACGATACCTTCTCCCTGTCCCTGGGACTGACTCACCAGGCACACAGCCTGACCTTCGCTTACCAGCAAGTGAACGGTAACGAGTACTTCGACTACCTGCACGAAACCAACGGCATCTACCTGGCCAACTCCCTGACCTCGGACTTCAACGGCCCGAACGAGAAGTCCTTCCAGATCGCCTACGCCATCAACATGGCCGAATACGGTGTGCCAGGCTTGAAGTTCAACGCCTACTCGGCCCGCGGCTGGGACATCGACGGCACCCACTACACCGGCAACAATGGCCGGGCCAAGTTCGCCTACGACGGCATCCAGTCTCAAGACGGCGAGAAGCATCAGGAATACGGTGTAGGCGCCTCTTACGCCCTGCAAAGCGGTCCGCTCAAAGCCACGACCGTGCGCGCGACGTATGTTGAGCACCGTGGCAGCGAGTTCCAGTCCGACGGCAGCATCAAAGAATTCCGTCTGGTCACCACCATCCCATTCAACATTCTTTAATCAGCACCAGGTAGACGGCAGGCTCAGGACGAGCCTGCCGTCCACGTTGTCTGGTCCCATCGATTGCAGAGGGCTCTTAATGAAAATGCTCCCGCTACAAGCTGCCGTTGCCGCCGCGCTGTTAAGCGTGGCCATCGGTGTATCGGCCAAACCCCTGGTGGTCTGCACCGAAGCCAGCCCGGAGGGTTTTGACCCGGTCCTGTACACCACCGCCGTCACCGCTGACGCTGCGGCCGAAACCATGTTCAACCGTCTGGTGGACTTCAAGCCCGGTACTACCGAAGTGGTGCCTGCACTGGCCAAATCCTGGGAAATCAGTGACGACGGCCTGACCTACACCTTCCACTTGCGCGACGACATCAAGTTCCATACCACCGACTACTTCAAACCCACGCGCAACCTGAATGCCGACGACGTACTGTGGAGCTTCCATCGCCAGATGGACCCGAAACACCCTTGGCATAACAAGTCCGCCACCGGGTTCCCCTATTTTGAAAGCATGGGCTTCAAGGAACTGCTCAAAAGCGTCGAGAAGACGGACGACCACACTGTGGTCTTCACGCTGACTCGTCCTGAAGCGCCGTTCCTGGCCGATGTCGCAATGCCCTTTACCGCTATCCACTCCGCCGAATACGCCGACAAACTGCTGGCCGCCGGCAAGACCGATGAGCTGAACAGCAAGCCGATCGGCACCGGCCCGTTCATCTTCAACCGCTACGCCAAGGACGCCCAGGTGCGCTTCAAGGCCAACCCGGAATACTTCCGTGGCAAACCACCGGCCGATCCGCTGATCCTGGCGATTACCACCGACAACAACGTGCGCCTGCAAAAACTCAAGGCCAATGAGTGTCAGATCGCGCTGTATCCCAAGCCCGATGACGTGCCGAGCGTGAAGGCCGACCCGAACCTGAAAGTGGCGGAACTGGCGGCGATGACCACCGCGTACACCGCCCTGAACACCACCCACAAGTACATGAGCGACGCGCGGGTGCGCCACGCGATCAACATCGCGTTCGATAAGAAAGGCTACAACGAATCCCTGTATGGCAAAGGCAACGCCATCGACGCAACCGGCCCGTACCCGCCGACCCTGCTGGGCTTCAACGATAAGCTGAAGAACCCTGAGCGCGACCTGGACAAGGCCCGCGCCCTGCTCAAGGAAGCCGGCGTGCCGGAAGGCACCGAGTTCACCTTGTTCACCCGTAACGGCGGCGGCCCGACCAACCCCAACCCGATGCTCGGCGCCCAGCGCATGCAGGCGGACCTGGCGCAGATCGGCCTGAAAGTGAACATTAAAGTCATGGAATGGGGCGAGATGCTCAAGCGCGCCAAGGCCGGCGAGCACGATATGGTGTCCGCGGGCTGGGCCGGCGATAACGGTGACCCGGATAACTTCCTCACGCCAAACCTGAGTTGCGATGCAGCGAAAAACGGCGAAAACTACGCCCGCTGGTGTAACAAAGAGTTTCAGGCTTTGATCGACAAGGCCCGCGCTGACGCTGAACCCACTGAGCGCGCCGCACTCTATGAACAAGCCCTGGATGTTTTCGAGAAAGACCAGCCGTGGATTCCAATGGCCTATCCGAAAATGTTTACCGCCATGCGTAAAAACGTCGAAGGCTTTACCCAAAGCCCTCTGACCACTAATAACTTCGCCACCACCCAGGTGAAGTAAATAAGAAAAACGCTCGGCACCGTCGACATGGGCGGTGCCGAACCTGCCTAACCGGCTGATTGAGGTACACAACAAGATGTTTAGTTTTATTGCCCGCCGACTGGGGTTATTGATCCCCACGTTCTTCGGCATCACGTTGCTGACGTTTGCGTTGATACGCATGATTCCCGGCGACCCCGTAGAAGTCATGATGGGCGAACGCCGCGTCGACCCCGAGATGCACGCACAGGCAATGGAACGCCTTGGTCTTAACAAGCCGTTGTATGCGCAATACCTGGACTATGTCGGCAAGCTCGCCCAGGGCGACCTTGGCGAATCCCTGCGCACCCGTACCAGCGTGTGGACCGAGTTCACCGCCCTCTTCCCCGCGACCCTGGAACTGTCCATGGCCGCCCTGTTGTTCGCCGGTATCCTGGGCCTGTTGGCCGGGGTGATCGCGGCACTCAAGCGAGGATCCCTGTTCGACCATGGGGTGATGGGCATCTCCCTGGCGGGGTATTCGATGCCGATCTTCTGGTGGGGCCTGATCCTGATCATGTTCTTCTCGGTGAGCCTGGGCTGGACCCCGGTTTCCGGGCGCATCGACCTGCTCTACGACATCGAGCCGCGCACCGGCTTCATGCTGATCGACACCCTGCTGGCCGACGAGCCGGACGCGTTCTTCGACGCCCTGCACCACCTGATCCTGCCGGCCATCGTGCTCGGCACCATTCCGCTGGCGGTGATCGCGCGGATGACCCGTTCGTCGATGCTCGAAGTGCTGCGCGAAGACTACATCCGCACCGCCAAGGCCAAGGGCCTGTCGCCGACGCGCGTGGTGTTCGTACACGGCCTGCGCAACGCGCTGATCCCGGTATTGACCGTGGTCGGCCTGCAAGTCGGCACCCTGCTGGCCGGCGCGGTCCTGACCGAAACCATCTTCTCGTGGCCCGGCATCGGCAAATGGCTGATCGAAGCCATTGGCGCGCGGGACTACCCGGTGGTGCAGAACGGCATCCTGCTGATCGCCTGCCTGGTGATCCTGGTGAACTTCGTGGTGGATATCCTCTACGGCTTCGCCAACCCACGCATCCGTCACCAGCGCTGAGATCATGACCATGACCACACCTACTCAAGTGTCAGCAGTCGATCAAAGCCTGCTGTACCCGTCCCCGTACAAAGAATTCTGGCAAGCCTTTTCCAAGAACAAAGGCGCGGTGGCCGGCCTGCTGTTCATGTTGCTGATTGTGTTCTGCGCGATCTTCGCCCCGTGGGTTGCGCCGCATAACCCCAGCGAGCAATACCGCGACTTCCTGCTCACCCCGCCGGCGTGGCTGGAAGGCGGGCAGATGCAGTTTCTGCTGGGCACCGACGAACTGGGCCGTGACCTGCTCTCGCGTCTGATCCAGGGTTCGCGCCTGTCGTTGCTGATCGGTTTGTCGTCGGTGGTGATGTCGCTGATCCCGGGCATCCTCCTGGGTCTGTTTGCCGGGTTCTTCCCGCGCCTGCTGGGCCCGACCATCATGCGCCTGATGGACATCATGCTGGCGCTGCCGTCGCTGCTGCTGGCGGTTGCCATTGTCGCCATCCTCGGCCCTGGCCTGATCAACACCGTGATCGCTATCGCCATCGTGTCGCTGCCGTCCTACGTGCGTCTGACCCGCGCTGCCGTGATGGGCGAACTGAACCGTGACTACGTGACCGCCGCGCGCCTGGCCGGTGCCGGCCTGCCGCGCCTGATGTTCATCACCGTGCTGCCCAACTGCATGGCGCCGCTGATCGTACAGGCCACCCTGAGTTTCTCCTCGGCGATCCTCGATGCCGCGGCCCTGGGCTTCCTCGGCCTTGGCGTACAACCGCCGACCCCGGAGTGGGGCACCATGCTGGCTTCGGCCCGTGACTACATCGAACGCGCCTGGTGGGTGGTGAGCCTGCCTGGTTTGACCATTTTGCTCAGCGTGCTGGCAATCAACTTGATGGGCGACGGCCTGCGCGATGCGCTGGACCCGAAACTCAAGAACGCCGCCTGAGGAGATTCCCATGTCACTGTTAGAAATCAAGAATCTCAACGTACGCTTCGGCGACGCAACCGCCGTGCCGGTGGTCGACGGCCTCGACCTGTCCGTGGACAAAGGCGAAGTACTGGCCATCGTGGGCGAGTCGGGTTCGGGTAAATCCGTGACCATGATGGCGCTGATGGGCCTGATCGAGCACCCCGGTATCGTCACCGCCGATGCGCTGACCTTCGACGGCAAGGACATGCTCAAGCTGAGCAACCGTCAACGTCGCCAGATCGTCGGCAAAGACCTGGCGATGGTGTTCCAGGACCCGATGACCGCGCTGAACCCCAGCTACACCGTGGGTTTCCAGATCGAAGAAGTGCTGCGCCTGCACCTGAAAATGTCCGGCAAACAGGCACGCAAACGCGCCATCGAGCTGCTGGAAAAAGTCGAAATCCCAGGCGCCGCCAGCCGTATGGATGCCTACCCGCACCAGTTGTCCGGCGGTATGAGCCAGCGCGTGGCGATTGCCATGGCGATTGCCGGCGAGCCGAAACTGCTGATCGCCGACGAACCGACCACGGCGCTGGACGTCACCATTCAAGCGCAGATCATGGACCTGCTGCTGGCCCTGCAAAAAGAGCAGAACATGGGCCTGGTACTGATCACCCATGACCTGGCAGTGGTGGCCGAAACCGCCCAGCGCGTATGCGTGATGTATGCCGGCCAGGCCGTGGAAGTCGGCCAGGTGCCGCAACTGTTCGATATTCCCGCGCACCCTTACAGCGAAGCGCTGCTCAAGGCGATCCCCGAGCACAGCCTGGGCGCCACGCGCCTGGCAACACTGCCCGGCATCGTGCCTGGCCGCTACGACCGTCCGCAGGGTTGCCTGCTGTCGCCGCGCTGCCCATACGTGCAGGAAACCTGCCGCGCCCAGCGCCCGGGCCTCGATCCAAAAACCAACAGCCTCGCGCGTTGCTTCTACCCCTTGAACCAGGAGGTGGCGTAATGGCCGTCGTTCTTACTGCCCGCGACCTGACCCGTCACTACGAAGTGTCCCGTGGCCTGTTCAAGGGCCACGCCACCGTGCGGGCCCTCAATGGTGTGTCGTTCGAACTGGAAGCCGGCAAGACCCTCGCCGTGGTCGGCGAGTCGGGTTGCGGCAAGTCCACCCTCGCCCGCGCACTCACGCTGATTGAAGAGCCGTCGTCGGGCTCGCTGAAAATCGCCGGCCAGGAAGTCGCCGGTGCCGACAAGGCCCAGCGCAAGCAATTGCGCAAAGACGTGCAGATGGTGTTCCAGAGCCCTTACGCCTCGCTGAACCCTCGACAGAAAGTCGGCGATCAACTGGCCGAGCCATTGCTGATCAACACCAACCTGTCCGCCGCCGAACGCCGCGAGAAAGTGCAGGCGATGATGAAGCAAGTGGGCCTGCGCCCCGAGCATTATCAGCGCTACCCGCACATGTTCTCCGGTGGCCAGCGCCAGCGCATCGCCCTGGCCCGCGCCATGATGCTGCAACCCAAAGTGCTGGTGGCGGATGAACCTACCTCCGCACTGGACGTATCGATCCAGGCCCAGGTGCTCAACCTGTTCATGGACCTGCAGCAGGAGTTCAACACCGCCTACGTGTTCATCTCCCACAACCTGGCGGTGGTGCAGCACGTCGCCGATGACGTGATGGTGATGTACCTCGGTCGCCCGGTGGAAGTCGGCCCCAAGGCAGACATCTACGCGCGCCCGCTGCACCCGTACACTCAGGCGCTGCTGTCGGCCACGCCGACCATTCATCCGGATCCGAACAAACCGAAGATCAAAATCGTCGGCGAGTTGCCCAACCCCTTGAACCCGCCGCCGGGTTGCGCGTTCCACAAGCGCTGCCCGTACGCCACCGAGCGCTGCAGCACCGAGGAGCCGCAATTGCGGCCGTTGGATAACCGTCAGGTGGCTTGCCACTATGCGGAACAGTTCGTCGCCTGAGCGCGCCGGACCGATCAGTAGCAGAGTTTCACAGCCCTTCCCATCAGGTTGCGCATCAGCCTGGCGGGAGGGGCTTTCTTTTGGGCAACGCTAACTGTCGCCATCGTCGTAGGTTTCGCTGTCTTCCCCCTCGTTATAGGGGTTTTCTGCGTCCTCTTTGGGAGCGGGTTGGGCCTGGGGTTGCCAGCCGCCGGAATTGACCTCTTTCTGTTTTTTCTTGGTGACAGGGCCGGTGTCTTTCCACTGGGGCGTGCCTGCGTCAGCCAGTGCCGGGAGGGTCGTCAGCCACAGGGCGGCCAGCAACAGCAGGGATAGGGCGCGTTGAGCCTTTGGCACGGTGGTCTCCTTGACAGTCGATGGGTAAACGCTAGACCCGATGCCGGATTCTCGCCAATCCCATGCCTGGTGGAGAAGTAAATGTGGAGGGGGCTTGCCCCCGATGGCAGTGTGTCAGCCAGTACATTCAGAGCTGACACTACGCTATCGGGGGCAAGCCCCCTCCCACATGTTGTTTAGTGGTGCTCGCGGGTCGCGCGGAATTTCACGTCCGGCCAGCGTTCTTCCATCAGCGCCAGGTTGACGCGGGTCGGGGCCAGGTAGGTCAGGTGCCCACCGCCGTCGAGCGCGAGGTTTTCCACGGCCTTGTTGGAGAACTCTTCCAGCTTCTTCTTATCGGCGCATTCGATCCAGCGCGCGGAGTACACGGTGATCGGCTCGTACGAGCACTCCACCTTGTATTCCTCTTTCAAGCGGCTGGCGACCACATCGAACTGCAGCACACCGACGGCGAAGAGTATGATGTTGTTGCTGCGCTCGAAAAACATCTGAAAATCTGTCTATTAGAGAGTCTCCAATAGTTAAACCCTATTACACAAACTAAGACTTTTCGCAAAAAAAGTACCTTCCCTTTACAAACACCACCCCTAAACAAAGCCAAACACGTTGTAAAAAACACAAGTCCAAAACCTTCACATAAAACCAGCACAATACAAACACACATTATCCAGACACAAACGAATAACTTAAGGCACCAAAGCATAAAACCACAAACACTCCTCCTATGAGTATCTTGGCAAACCTAGTACAAGCCTGTAACATAAATACCCTAACGCTCAAAAATGCCGGACAGGAGTCATTCGTGGCACATATCCAAAACATTACAGAATTCAAGAAGGCGTTTTCATGTGGCAGCGATCTAGTCGAAAGCTACTGCCGGCTAATCGCCATCGAATTAAGACTTTCTGACATAAAGCCATTAAAGTCTCATGACATAATAAACAAATTACAAAATTTGTCCAAGAGTGCTGCTGGAGGCCCACACTCAGGTGCTCTAAGCTCAAGAATTTCAGAGTTGACCACTGCATTCAATAACATATATGTCGAATCGATAAAAGGGACTGGAACACTCTCGCTAGGGTCATACCCAAATATCAGATACATTCGTTTCGTTAACGACTGGCCTTCCCTCATTACTGACCACTCCAAGGTTGCCGAATTAAACAATGTTGCGAAAAGCACATTACAGACACTTAAAGCTTTAGGGAAATCCATATGAAAACCCTATCAGAACTTTTCAAAAAGATCCGCGAAACTTATCCAAGCGCCAGCATAAGCTTTAATTATCCGACAATCTACATAATAGTTTCGCATGCAGACTTCAGTGGCATAGAGGAAAACCGACGCCTTCCATTGCTTATGGAAAAATGCTTCATTTCAGAAACTGAACTACTAAGAATTATACACAGCAGTGCTTCACAAATACTTTTACTTACAGATGAAGAGCTAGAAAGCGATTACAGCTTTCTACTAAATAACAAATTAAACAACCACTGGCTTTCACAACACAATAGCTGTTTCAAAGAAAATATAAAACATGAGAACACTAAAAACACCAATACAATACATTTTTACGGACAAAAAGGCGGACAAGCACGTTCGTCTGTTGTAGGTGCTCTTGCGAGGGATCTCGCTGATAATGGACATAAAGTTCTTATTATAGACGCTGACATTGAAGCACCAACCCTACACACAATTTTCGGCATAGAACAAATCGAAATTGAAAACTCCTTAATGGGGTATGCAGGATGGGCAGCGGAACCAAGCTACACCTCCAACCCTACAATACCAGGTGTATACTTTATTGGGTGCCGGCCTACCAATGAAGACTGGGAGATGGATTATGAAGCTTTTTCCTTACGTTGTAGCTTAGATCCAAAATCTCTTGCTGATATTTTTACAAAAATCTTTCAGATTGATAATGTGCAAAACGGTGAGTTTGACACAATTTTAGTTGATCACCGTACAGGGGCTACTACATCTGTCATTCCAATCATTAGTACCATCCCCGGCCCTTGCGTAATTTTCAGTCGCCCCGACAATCAAACAAACTGGATGCAAGGGATTAGAACACTACTATCTTTCAATCCCAAAAATCCTGGCGCGTACGTTTCCTTTTCGTTAGACAATCTAAAAAAGAAAGGCAATACAACTGAGGCCGAAGCTGAGTTCAAGGAGAAATTGCTTGAAATATTATCAGAGGCTTTAGTCATAGATGCAGAAGATCCTGAACCGCTTCCTACTGATGAACTCGAACGCTATTATATTCCTTGGATTTATGACCGTGCCTTCTTCAACAGCTCGCTTCCAAAAATATCCCAGCTCCAGACAGAAAACATATACGCCATTAGTCAACTAAAGGAAATTCTTGGAATAAACAAACCGACGGCGAAAACGCCCGCGCCCGACATTGCCACACAAAGCAAGACATCATCCTCAGGCATCATAGATGAAACTTGGTTTGTAGAGTCTGACATGACCAGGTCGATTCTTCAGCAGGATTCGAATCTTAATTATATATTCGGGCGAAAAGGCACAGGCAAAAGTCGGCTTTTCAAAGAGTCTGTAGAGCGCGGGATTGGCCTACCTCTATTATCGCCAAGTGAGTACGGCGAAATAGATGCCAACATACCAAATAGCTCGGACACTTATATAAAGGCGATCCTAAGCAATACAAATGAAGACTACGAGGTTTTCTGGTGGGCATTAATTGCTGCTCGACTAGAGGCTGAGCGATCTAACTCTCAATATAAAACCATACTTCAAGGATATGCCAGACTTGGATTCCAAGAGCTATCACAAATTGCCTCGCCTTTACAGGTAGTAGACAAACTTAGAAATCGAAAAATAAACCTGCTCGTAGACGGGCTGGAAACGGCCGTACCGTCAACAAAACTGAAGAGATTTGTTGAAGGCATTCTATTATGTATGAATACGGTACAAAACAGCAGTGATTTTCGCCAAAGATTGAGCATCAGGTTATTTATACGTGTCGACTTAGCGATTGGAAGTCAAAATATTGAGCAGCAGACCTCAGGCAGAAAAATCGATTTGTACTGGGACGAACAAGCTCAGATGAACTATGCACTGGCATGCATAGCGTCAAACTCATGGGTTCAGAAAAAATTCCCAGATACAATAAAGAAAATCGAACTACACAAACAAGAAATTTGCTTAGGCAAACTACTAACGGAAGACTGTGAAACATTTTTACTTCAAATATTCCCTGACAACTTGCGCAGAAGCAACATTAAAACAATCACATTTATAAAAACATATTTTCGCGATGCATCCTCACAGGACAATGAACATCTAGCAACATTCTACCCAAGGCTTTTTTTAAATTTTATTACATCGCTATTCTCTCACCTTGAGAAACTAACGAACCCTATTGATGAAAATGGAAAAATAGTCCAGTCATCTATTTTCGAGTCATATGATACGGCAGCAACAAACTTTATAAATGATGCCAAACAAGAGTTAGCTCATGCAATCACGTTAGATCCTGAGCTTTCAGAAAACCTTAGACAGGTCAATCTTCTACTAGATGCACTGAAGGGTAAGGCGACACCGTTTACACTTGACTCGCTCGCACAGAAAATTTGCAGCGACATCGGGTCATCCATAACTGAAGAGGCCATTAAAAGTGCACTTAGAACAATGAAAGACATGGGCTTCTTCGAACAAACACCAAAAGACGTTTCAAAATGGCGAGCTGGCCGAGTCTATAAGTCCGCATTAAAAATGAAATTTGTTCGAGGGATTAAGGCGAAAGAAAGTTAAGTAAAGAGGGTGAAGCCATGACAGCTTCGCCCTTTATCCACCTCTCAGGCCTTAATGATGCTCGCGGGTCGCGCGGAATTTCACGTCCGGCCAGCGTTCTTCCATCAACGCCAGGTTGACGCGGGTCGGGGCCAGGTAGGTCAGGTGCCCACCGCCGTCGAGCGCGAGGTTTTCCACGGCCTTGTTGGAGAACTCTTCCAGCTTCTTCTTATCGGCGCATTCGATCCAGCGCGCGGAGTACACGGTGATCGGCTCGTACGAGCACTCCACCTTGTATTCCTCTTTCAAGCGGCTGGCGACCACATCGAACTGCAGCACACCTACGGCGCCGAGGATGATGTCGTTGCTGCGCTCGGGGAAGAACACCTGGGTGGCGCCCTCTTCCGCCAGTTGCTGCAAGCCTTGGCGCAGTTGCTTGGATTTGAGCGGGTCGCGCAGGCGCACGCGGCGGAACAGTTCCGGGGCGAAGTGCGGGATACCGGTAAAGCCCAGCGCTTCGCCTTCGGTGAAGGTGTCGCCGATCTGGATGGTGCCGTGGTTATGCAGGCCGATGATGTCGCCGGCGTAGGCTTCTTCGAGCTGTTCACGCTCGGAGGAGAAGAACGTCAGGGCGTCGCCGATGCGCACGTCCTTGCCGGTGCGCACGTGGCGCATCTTCATGCCTTTTTCGTATTTGCCGGAGCAGATGCGCATGAACGCGATACGGTCGCGGTGCTTGGGGTCCATGTTCGCCTGGATCTTGAACACGAAGCCGGTGAATTTCTCTTCCACCGGTTCCACGGTACGTTCGTTGGCCACCCGTGGCAGCGGGCGCGGGGCCCAGTCCACCACGGCGTCGAGCACATGGTCGACGCCGAAGTTGCCCAGGGCGGTCCCGAAGAACACTGGGGTCAGCTGGCCGTCGAGGAATTCCTGTTGGTTGAATTCATGGCAGGCGCCCTGCACCAGCTCCAACTGATCGACGAAGCGGTCGTACTCGTCACCCAGGTGGGCGCGGGCTTCGTCGGAGTCGAGTTTTTCGATGATCTTGGTTTCGGTGCGTTCATGCCCGTGGCCGGCGGTGTAGACGATGATGTAATCGTCGGCCAGGTGATACACGCCTTTGAAGTCGCGGTAGCAACCAATCGGCCAGGTGATCGGCGCGGCCTTGATCTTCAATACGGCTTCGATTTCGTCGAGCAGCTCGATCGGGTCGCGGATATCGCGGTCGAGTTTGTTGATAAAGCTGACGATCGGCGTATCGCGCAGCCGGCACACGTCCATCAGCGCGATGGTGCGCGGCTCGACGCCCTTACCGCCGTCCAGCACCATCAGCGCCGAGTCCACCGCGGTGAGGGTGCGGTAGGTGTCTTCGGAGAAGTCTTCGTGGCCCGGGGTGTCGAGCAGGTTGACCATGTGGTCGCGATACGGGAATTGCATGACCGACGTGGTAATGGAGATACCCCGTTGCTTTTCCATTTCCATCCAGTCGGAGGTGGCATGGCGGTCGGATTTGCGCGATTTCACCGTGCCGGCCACTGCGATTGCCTTGCCCATCAGCAAGAGCTTCTCGGTGATGGTGGTTTTACCGGCATCGGGGTGGGAAATAATGGCGAAAGTGCGGCGTTTCGCGACTTCGGCGGCCTGGTGGGTCATGGGAAATCGCCTGGCAGGTGAGTCAAAAAAGGGCGGCGAGTATAGCGCAAACCCAAGGTGACGGACCACCGTTCACCCGATCAGGGGTGGCTAAATGGTGCCAAGTGTGGAACCTTTTAAAAGGTGCAGACGTCCACTCCCCTGCTATCGCACTCGTAACAGGGGCTGAAAAATCAGCAAGTTAGCCTGACGAGGCTGCGCTTATGGCTCGAACTCATACCGCTTTTGACGGTATTGGCGAGCTGCATTTCGCGTTCACTTTCCGCTGACAGCCAGCCATGGCATGCCACGCAGGAATGTGTTCGTCGACAGAAGAAAAAAGGAGTCCGCCTGTGGCTATTCGCTATGGCAAAGGGCTGATAGGAGGTGCGGTTGTCGTCGCGCTCCTGGCCCTGCTGATCCACTGGATCGGCATCAACACGATCGAGTTGTACCGCGACGATTTGTTGTTTTACCTGCAAGCTCACTTAGTTCTCGTTCTAGTCTCCATGCTGGCGGCCCTCGTTGTGGGCATCCCCGCCGGTATCCTGCTCAGTCGACCGCATATGGTCGGGCGCGCAGAACGCTTCATGCAGATCTTCAACATCGGCAACACCGTCCCTCCCCTGGCCGTACTGGCCATCGCCCTCGGCGTCCTCGGCATCGGCAGCGGCCCGGCTATCTTCGCGCTGTTCCTCGCCTCCCTCCTGCCCATCGTGCGCAACACTTACGAAGGCCTGAAAAACGTTCAAGGCTCGCTCAAGGAAGCCGCCACCGGCATCGGCATGACCCCGCGCCAGGTGTTGTTTCGCGTGGAGTTGCCCAACGCCGTGCCGATCATCATCGGCGGCGTGCGCGTCGCGCTGGCGATCAATGTGGGCACCGCGCCCCTGGCGTTTCTGATCGGCGCCAACAGCCTGGGCAGCCTGATCTTTCCCGGCATCGCCCTGAACAACCAGCCGCAACTGCTGCTCGGCGCTGCGTGCACCGCGTTGCTGGCCTTGTTGCTGGACGGTCTGGTGACCATGGCCAGCCGCCTCTGGCTGGAACGCGGGTTGCGTCCGTCTTAAGGCTTGGCAAAGGAATTCTCATGAAAAAGCTGACACTGATACTGAGCTGCATCCTGCTGTGCGCAGGGTTTGCGCAAGCCGCCGAAAAACCGGTGATCCGTATCGGCGCGCGGGTGTTCACCGAACAGACCCTGCTCGCCGAAATCACCTCCCAATACCTCAACACCAAAGGCTATGACGCCCGCGTCACCGGCGGCCTGGGCAGCAATCTGGCGCGCAGTGCCCAGGAAAGCGGGCAGTTGGACCTGATCTGGGAATACACCGGTGTGTCGCTGGTGGCCTACAACCATATCGACGAGAAACTCGACAGCGAACAGTCCTACGCTCGGGTCAAGGAACTCGACGCGAAAAAAGGCCTGGTCTGGCTGTCGCCTTCGCGCTTCAGCAATACCTACGCCCTGGCGCTGCCGCAGAAGGTCGCGCAGGAACATCCCGAGATCAACAGCATCAGCGACCTCACCAAGGCGATGGCGGAAAACACCCGGGAACATCGCCTGGTCGCGCTGGACACCGAGTTCGCCAACCGCTCCGACGGTCTGGCCGGCATGGTCAAGCTGTATGAGATGAACCTGACCCGCAAGAACACCCGGCAGATGGACGCTGGCCTGGTCTACACCGCGCTGCGTAATGGCCAGGTGTTCGCCGGCCTGGTCTACACCACCGACGGGCGCCTGAACGCCTTCAAATTAAAACTGCTGGCGGACGACAAGCACTACTTCCCGGACTACACCGCCGCACCGGTGGTACGCCAGGCCTACCTGGACGCGCACCCGCAACTGGCCGCCGACCTCAAGCCGCTGGCCGCGCTGTTCGACGACGAAACCATGCGTCAACTCAATGCTCGCGTCGACGTCGACCACGAAAGCCCGTCCGCCGTGGCCGCCGACTTCCTGCGCCAGCATCCGATCAACTAACGAGGAGAAGACATGGAATTCCTGAACGCCTTTTCCCATCTTGATTGGGCCCAAGTCCTGCACCTGACCTGGCAGCACATCACCCTGGTTGGCATCGCAGTCGTTCTGGCAATCGTCGTCGGCGTGCCCCTGGGCGTGCTGATGACGCGCTTCCCGACGC
The DNA here is from genome assembly GCF_030209095.1 of Pseudomonas sp. lyk4-R2A-8. Taxonomy (NCBI): domain Bacteria; kingdom Pseudomonadati; phylum Pseudomonadota; class Gammaproteobacteria; order Pseudomonadales; family Pseudomonadaceae; genus Pseudomonas; species Pseudomonas sp. lyk4-R2A-8. The sequence continues at coordinate 135,227 of NZ_JARVSS010000003.1, read as the reverse complement.
TTGCCGGCCCGCTGCAGGCCAGCGCCACGGTGTTGCTGACCGTGCCGTCCATCGCCCTGTTCGGCCTGCTGCTGCCGTTCTACTCCAAGTTCGGTCAGGGCCTGGGGCCGATGCCGGCAATCACCGCCGTGTTCCTCTACTCCTTGTTGCCGATCATGCGTAACACCTACCTGGCCCTGACCGGCGTGGAACCGGGCATTCGCGAAGCCGCCAAAGGCATCGGCATGACCTTCGGCCAGCGCCTGCGCATGGTCGAGTTGCCGATCGCGGTGCCGGTGATTCTGGCCGGGGTGCGCACCGCGGTGGTGATGAACATCGGTGTGATGACCATCGCCGCCACCATCGGCGCCGGTGGCCTGGGTGTACTGATTCTGGCCTCCATCAGCCGCAGCGACATGTCGATGCTGATCGTCGGCGCCGTGCTGGTCAGCCTGCTGGCCATCTTCGCCGACCTGCTTCTGCAATGGCTGCAACGCTCGCTGACTCCAAAAGGACTACTCAAATGATCGAACTTCAAAACCTGACCAAGACTTTTCAAAGCAACGGCAAAACTGTTTCGGCCGTGAACGACGTGAGCCTGACCGTCAACGAAGGTGAGATTTGCGTATTCCTCGGCCCTTCGGGCTGCGGCAAAAGCACCACGCTGAAGATGATCAATCGCCTGATCAAACCCACCTCGGGCAAGATCCTGATCAACGGCGAAGACACCACCGACCTGGACGAAGTGACCCTGCGCCGTAACATCGGCTACGTGATCCAGCAGATCGGCCTGTTCCCCAACATGACCATCGAAGAAAACATCGTGGTCGTGCCCAAGTTGCTCGGCTGGGACAAGCAGAAATGCCACGACCGCGCCCGCGAGTTGATGAGCATGATCAAGCTCGAACCCAAGCAGTACCTGCACCGCTACCCGCGTGAACTGTCCGGCGGCCAGCAGCAGCGCATCGGGGTGATCCGCGCGCTGGCGGCGGATGCGCCGTTGCTGCTGATGGACGAGCCCTTCGGCGCGGTCGACCCGATCAACCGCGAGATGATCCAGAACGAGTTTTTCGAGATGCAACGGGCGCTGAACAAGACGGTGATCATGGTCAGCCACGACATCGACGAAGCCATCAAGCTGGGCGACAAGATTGCGATTTTCCGCGCCGGCAAGCTGTTGCAGATCGACCACCCGGACACGTTGCTGGCACATCCGGCCGACGAGTTCGTCAGCAACTTCGTGGGCCAGGACAGCACCCTCAAGCGCCTGCTGCTGGTCAAGGCCGAAGACGCGGCGGACAACGCTCCGTCGGTAAGCCCGGAAACCCCGGTGGCCGAAGCCCTGGAGTTGATGGACGAACTGGACCGTCGCTATGTGGTGGTGACCTGCGCCGAGAACAAGGCACTGGGCTATGTGCGCCGTCGCGACCTGCATCGTCAGACCGGCACCTGCGGCCAATACCTGCGCGAGTTCAACGCTACCGCAGCGTACGACGAGCACTTGCGCATCCTGTTGTCGCGCATGTACGAGTTCAACCGCTCGTGGTTGCCGGTGATGGATGCCGAGCGGGTGTTCCTGGGTGAAGTGACCCAGGAGTCGATTGCCGAGTACCTGAGTTCCGGTAAGTCCCGTGGGGGCAAGACCAGCATCGTCTCCCCCGCCGAGACCGCCCTGGCCTGATCTTATGTGGGAGGGGGCTTGCTCCCTCCCACATTGGGTCCGTGATCTGTCAGGGAAATACCTTCAATTACTCCCATCCGGGGAACATCAATCCGTCACACCGGTCGGTTACATAAGTAGCTGCACAACGCAGCGCGACGAACGCGTGCAGAAACGCGACATTTTTAGTTGATCTATGGCCCCTCACGCCCTAAAGTTCGCGCCGAACGTCCATGCTGGAAACGATCCATCCGGCTCAAGTACTGACGACGAGACAGCAAGGCCAAGGGCAGCTTATCCCATGGCCTTTTTGCTTTCGGCGACATGCCTTGGGAAGTAGGCGAACCAAAGTGGGGATACGGAGGACGTTCAGTTGTACCCATTGATCAATACAGTTTGCCCTTAGGAGTTCCCAGCATGTCGATCAACGTCGAAGATTATTTCGCGCGCGCCACTTTTGACAAAATGAAGGCGTTCGCCGACAAGCAAGAAACCCCGTTCGTGGTGATCGACACCGCGATGATCAGCCAGGCCTACGATGACCTGCGCGCCGGTTTCGAATTCGCCAAGGTTTATTACGCGGTCAAGGCCAACCCGGCCGTCGAGATCATCGACCTGTTGAAAGACAAAGGCTCGAGCTTCGATATCGCGTCGATCTACGAGTTGGACAAGGTCATGGACCGCGGCGTCAGCGCCGACCGCATCAGCTACGGCAACACCATCAAGAAATCCAAGGACATCCGCTACTTCTATGAGAAGGGCGTGCGTCTGTTCTCCACCGACTCCGAAGCCGACCTGCGCAACATCGCCAAGGCCGCGCCGGGTTCGAAAGTGTATGTGCGCATTCTCACCGAAGGCTCGACCACCGCCGACTGGCCGCTGTCGCGCAAATTCGGTTGCCAGACCGACATGGCCATGGACCTGCTGATCCTGGCCCGCGACCTGGGCCTGGTGCCTTACGGCATCTCGTTCCACGTCGGCTCGCAGCAACGCGATATCAGCGTGTGGGACGCGGCCATCGCCAAGGTCAAAGTGATCTTCGAGCGCCTGAAGGAAGAAGACGGCATCCACCTCAAGCTGATCAACATGGGCGGCGGCTTCCCGGCCAACTACATCACCCGCACCAACAGCCTGGAAACCTACGCCGAGGAAATCATCCGCTTCCTCAAGGAAGATTTCGGTGATGACCTGCCGGAAATCATCCTGGAACCCGGCCGTTCGTTGATCGCCAACGCCGGCATCCTGGTCAGCGAAGTGGTGCTGGTGGCGCGTAAATCCCGCACCGCCGTCGAGCGTTGGGTATACACGGACGTGGGCAAGTTCTCCGGCCTGATCGAAACCATGGACGAAGCCATCAAGTTCCCGATCTGGACCGAAAAGAAAGGCGAGATGGAAGAAGTGGTCATCGCCGGCCCGACCTGCGACAGCGCCGATATCATGTATGAAAACTACAAGTACGGCCTGCCGCTGAACCTGGCGATCGGTGATCGTTTGTACTGGTTGTCCACCGGTGCGTACACCACCAGCTACAGCGCGGTTGAGTTCAATGGGTTTCCGCCGTTGAAGTCGTTCTACGTCTGACCCGCCCCTTCTGATCGTTCCCAAGGCGGGAACGATCAGAGCGTCGCGGCATGCTGTCGATACGCCTCGGCCATCGCTCGAACCTGCGGATCACTCGCCGCAGCCAAGGCCTTATGGGCCGTCCGCAGGAACTTGAGATTTCCGCCCGCCAACGCCTTGCGCAACCACTGCAGCGCTGTCTCGACCTGGCCCCTGTCGGCCAGCACCGCCGCATAACTGAACTGCCCGCGAAAATCCCCACCTTCGGCCGAGCGCCGATACCAGTCGACGGCGGCCTCCAAATCCGTCGCACAATACTGACCGTCTTCCAGATAGCGCCCCAGCAGGTTCATCGACTTGGCGTGGCCTTGCTCCGCCGCCCGACGATAAAAGGCCAGTGCCTGCGCCTGATCCTCAACCACACCGCGGCCGGTCGCCAGCAGATTCGCGTAGTTGTATTGCCCCCAATCCAGCCCCGCCTCGGCGGCCAGACGGTAGTGCTGCGCCGCTGCCACCGCATCGGCCGCGCAACCCCAGCCGTGCTCCAGGCAACGGCCGACCATATTGCGCGCCATGCGGTGACCGCCCTGCGCCGCGATGCGGAACCAGCGCAGCGCCAGCGCTTCATCGCGGGCAATGCCACGGCCTTCCAGCAGGATCTGCCCGAGCAAGGCCTGGGCATCGACCACGCCCTCCTTCGCCGCGATCAGAATCGCCTGGGCAGCCCGCACCGGGGAGCCGTCGAGCATGTTCTGCAATTGCTCGACCGTGAGCACTTCCTGGCGACGCAACAGGAAACTCATCTCAGACCTCGACCCACCGGCGCAACAGGTTGTGGTAGGTGCCGGTGAGCTGAATCAGCGCCGGATGATCGGGCACATTGCGGGTCAGTTGCTGGATCGCGCCGTCCATCTCGAACAGCAGCGTGCGCTGGCTGTCTTCACGCACCAGGCTCTGGGTCCAGAAGAATGAGGCGTATCGCGCGCCCCGGGTCACAGGGTTGACTTTGTGCAGGCTGGAACCGGGGTACAGCACCATATCGCCGGCCGGCAACTTGACTCGCTGCAGGCCGAAGGTGTCCTGGATCTCCAGTTCACCGCCGTCGTAGTCGTCGGGGTCGCTGAAAAACACGGTGGACGACAAATCGGTGCGCACGCGCTCAGGGCTGCCCTTGGGTTGGCGCACGGCGTTATCGATATGAAAGTCGAAACTGCCGCCGGCGGTGTAGCAGTTGAGCAACGGTGGAAAGACTTTGTGCGGTAACGCCGCCGACATGAACAACGGGTTTTGCCACAGACGTTCGAGCATCGCCGCGCCGATTTCCTTGGCTAAGGGATGGCCTTCGGGCAATTGCAGGTTGTGCTTGGCCTTGGCGGACTGGTGCCCGGCGGTGATTTTACCGTCGGCCCAATCGGCGTTTTCCAGAGCCAGGCGAATGCGTTGCACCTCCTCGCGGGAGAACAGGCCGGGAATGTGCAGCAGCATGGGGTGGTACCTGGGTGCGGAGGGGCGCCAATGATATTGATTCTTATCAACGCTGTAAAACCCGGAGACGGATGAACGCGTAAAAACCGTAAGGTAAAAGTGTAAAGAATGTAAATTCAATGCAATTAGCAATGTATCGCAATTGATAGAAAGTCGTGTTCACCCTATATTCCGCCGCCTTACATCCTTGGGGAAAGGACACGACATGTCGCGCACTGCACAAAAAATTCCGGCCAGTTCACCACGTTTGCTGGCCTCGGCCATCGGCGTTGCCCTTGGCGCAACGACGGTGACCCACTTGGCACAGGCGGCCGAGGACACTGAGCAAAAAAGCCAGCGCAACAGCATCTCCCTGGGCGCCACCAGCATCACCGGCGAAGAGCAGGACACTACCTCGTATCAGGTAGAAAAAGCCGCGTCACAGAAATACACCGCGCCGCTGGTGGATACGCCGCGCTCGGTCACGGTAGTGCCGCAACAAGTGCTCAAGGACACCGCCGCCACCTCGTTGCAGGATGCCTTGCGCACCGTACCCGGCATCACTTTCGGCGCCGGTGAAGGCGGCAACCCTCAGGGCGATCGTCCCTTCATCCGCGGTTTCGATGCACAGGGCGACACCTACCTGGACGGCGTGCGCGACACCGGCGGCCAGAGCCGTGAGATTTTCGACATCGAGTCCATCGAAGTCAGCAAAGGCCCGAACTCTTCCTTCGGCGGACGCGGCTCGGCCGGTGGCAGCCTCAACCTGGTGAGCAAAACCCCACAGGCACGGGACTTCACCAACGGCGGTTTCACCTACGGTTCCGACCAGACCCGCCGCTACGTGCTCGACGTGAACCGCCAGTTCCTCGACGACAGCGCCGCATTCCGCCTGAACCTGATGAGCCACGAACAGAACGTGGCCGGGCGCGACGCGGTCAATTACGACCGCTGGGGCGTGGCGCCCTCGCTGACCTTCGGCCTGGGCACCCCCACCCGCGTCAACCTCAGCTACTACCACCTGGAAAGCGACGACCTGCCGGACTCGGGGATTCCCTACGGCTACGGTTCGGCCACCGCCACCGCCCACGTCCACGACAAACCCAACGACGGCGGCGACAGCAATAACTTCTACGGCCTCAAAGACCGCGATTTCCGCAAGACCCGCGCCGACATCAGCACGTTCTCCATCGAGCACGACCTGAACGACAACATGACGCTGAAAAACACCCTGCGCCACGGCAGTACCGGCCAGGACTACGTGCTGACCCAGCCCGACGACAGCAAACTCAACGTGAACAAGTTCGGCACCGTATGGCGCCGGGCCAATTCGCGTGTATCCACCACCACCACGACCACCAACCAGACCGACCTGTTCGGCAGCTTCCAGGCCCTGGGCTTCAAAAACACCTACTCCACCGGCCTGGAATTCACCGGTGAAGAAACCCGCGTCAGCAGCTACACCGTGAGCCCGAACGCGAATCCGGTGTGCACGCCGGCCAAAGGCGGCCTGGGCGGCCAATGCACCTCATTGAGCAACCCGAACCCGGACGACGCCTGGACCGGTTCCGTCGCGCGCAACTACAACGGCACCAACACCAAAGCCACCAGCCGCGCCGCGTACGTGTTCGACACTATCGAACTGGACCCGAAATGGCTGCTTAACGTCGGCCTGCGCTACGACACTTTCGACACCGAAGCCAACACCAATGCGGTGCCTAGTGCGACGGTCAAGGCACGCAGCAAAATCAAGGACGACAGCCAATTCTTCAACTGGCAGGCCGGTCTGGTCTGGAAACCGCTGGAAAACGGCAGCATCTATGCCTCCTACGCCACCTCGGCCACCCCGCCCGGCGGCCTGGTCGGCGAAGGCTCGGACGGCAACCCGCTGTCTGCCGGCGCGGCCACCAGCGATCTGCAACCGGAGGAAACCGTCAACTATGAGCTGGGCACCAAGTGGGACCTGTTCCACGACCGCCTTTCGCTGACCGCCGCCGTATTCCGCACCGAGAAGAAAAACACCCGCATTCTGGTGGACGCCCTCACCTACCAGAACGCCGGCGAGTCGCGGGTCGACGGCGTGGAATTGTCCGCCAGCGGCAAAATCACCGAGCAATGGCAAGTGTTCGCCGGCTACAGCTACCTGGACAGCGAACTGGTCAAGGCTGGCCGTAACGGTCGCAACGGGGTAATCAGCGCCGGCTCCAACGAAGGCAACCAGATGCCCAACACGCCGAAGAACACCTTCAGCCTGTGGACCACCTATGCCCTTACACCCAAGTTCACCGTTGGCGGCGGCGCGTTCTATGTCGACCAGGTTTACGGCGACGTGGGCAACACCGTGTATGTGCCGTCCTATACCCGCTACGACGCCATGGCCAGCTACAAGCTGACCAAGAACGTCGACTTGCAACTGAACGTGCAGAACCTGACCGATAAGGTCTACTACGATAAGGCTTACTCCGCGCACTTCGCCAACCAGGCCGCCGGTCGCACGGCGCTGCTGACCACCAGCTTCCATTTCTAAACGCTCGGCCCTGAGCCCCACGCATCGGATGCGTGGGGCTTTTGCGTGTTAAACAACAAAGTTTCTCGACAACCCACGGCATAATGCGCGCCGTGGCACTTATATCCCGATGAACGAGGCGGTCCGACGTGTTGAAGAAAACCCTGTTTCAGTTGCACTGGTTTTTCGGCATTACTGCCGGGCTGGTGCTGGCCTTGATGGGGATCACCGGAGCGGCCGTGTCGTTCCAGGATGAAATACTGCGGGCTCTCAACCCCAGCGTCCTGCACGTACAAAAACGCGAAGCCGGCGTGCTGCCGCCGGCCGAACTGGTGCGCAAGCTCGAAGCCGTCGAAGGCAAGACCGTCGCCATGCTGTGGGTAGAGCGCGACAGCGGCAATGCCGCGCGCGTGGCCTTCACCCCGCCGCCGGGTGAACGGCGTGGCCCGATGCGCTACTTCGACCCGTACACCGGCGAGTACCTGGGCGACGCCGTCGGCCAGGATGTGTTGGGTTTTATCCTGCAACTGCACCGCTTCCTCGCCATCGGCGAAACCGGCCGGCAGATCACCGGCGCCTGCACCCTGATCCTGGTGTTCTTCTGCCTCTCCGGCCTGTACCTGCGCTGGCCGCGCCAGGTCGCGAACTGGCGCGCCTGGCTGACCCTGGACTGGCGCAAAAAGGGCCGCAGCTTCAATTGGGACCTGCACTCAGTGTTCGGCACCTGGTGCCTGCTGTTTTATCTGTTGGCGGCGCTCACCGGGTTGTTCTGGTCCTACGACTGGTACAGCCGAGGGCTGACCCAACTGCTGTCCGACGCCCCGCAGAACGAACGGGTACGCACGCGCGGCCCAGCGCCCGCAGGTCCGGCACCGGTGGCCAACTACGACGCAATCTGGAGCAGCCTCTACAGCAACGCCGGTCCTGACCTGAGCGCCTACAACATCCGCATGCCTGGCGCTGCCGGGCAACCGGCTACCGTGTATTACCTGCTGAGCGACTCGCCCCATGACCGCGCGCTCAACCAGATCAACCTGGACCCGGCCACCGGCGAGGTCCAATCCCATGATCGCTACGCCGGCAAGAGCCTCAAGGCTCAGTTACTGACCAGCATTTATGCACTGCACACCGGCAGCTACTTTGGCTTGATCGGGCGGATCGTGCTGACCGTCAGTTCACTGTTGATGCCGTTGTTCTTTATCACGGGCTGGTTGCTGTACCTGGATCGCCGTCGCAAAAAACGCCAGGTGCGCGACGCTCGCCAGCGCCTCGGCGCCAACCCCAGCGATGCCTCGGCGTGGCTGATCGGCTTTGCCAGCCAGAGCGGTTTCGCCGAACAACTGGCCTGGCAGACCGCCGGGCAACTGCAGGCTGCCGGCCTGCCGGTGAAAGTGCAGGCGCTGGGCAGCGTCAGCGCGGATGAGCTGCGCCAGGCGCACAACGCGCTGTTCGTGGTCAGCACCTTCGGCGACGGTGAAGCGCCCGACAATGCCCGTGGCTTCGAGCGCAGCGTGCTCGGCCAGGGCCTGTCGCTCAAGGGCTTGAACTACTCAGTGCTGGCCCTCGGCGATCGCCAATACCCGCACTTTTGCGGCTTCGCCCGGCGTCTGCATTTCTGGCTGACCAACCAGGGCGGCACAGCGTTATTCGCCCCGGTGGAAGTGGACAGCGGCGACACCCACGCATTGCTGCACTGGCAGCAACAGTTGGGCGAACTGACCGGTCACGCCCCGGCCGCCGCCTGGCCAAGCACCCAGTACGAACACTGGACACTGAGCCAGCGCACCCTGCTCAACCCCGGCAGCGTCGGCGCGGGCGTGTACCTGCTGGGCCTCACGTCGACGTCGTCGCAGCAGTGGGACGCCGGCGACCTGGTGGAAATCCTGCCGCGCAACGCCCCGTCGGCAGTCGAGCACTTTCTAGCGGGCCTGGGCCTGCAAGGCAGCGACGGCGTACTGATCGAAGGGCTGGCACAAACCCTCGACCAGGCCCTGGCCACTCGCCAGTTGCCGGACAACCGCGCGCACCTGGTCGGCCTGCACGCCCAGGCGCTGGTGGACGCCCTGGTGCCGCTGGGCATGCGCGAATATTCCATCGCCTCGATTGCCGGCGACGGTGTGCTCGAATTGATCGTACGTCAGGAACGCCACGCCGACGGCCGCCTGGGCCTGGGCTCGGGCTGGCTCACCGAACACGCGCCCCTCGGCGGCGCGATCAGCCTGCGTCTGCGACGCAACAGTGGCTTCCACCTGCCGGACGCGCCGGTGCCGCTGATCCTGCTGGGCAACGGCACCGGGCTGGCCGGCCTGCGCAGCTTGCTTAAAGCGCGCATTGCCCAAGGCCAGCAGCGCAACTGGCTGGTGTTCGGCGAACGCAATATCGCCCACGACTACCTGTGCCGGGACGAGCTGCAAGGCTGGCTGGCCAGCGGCGATCTGGCGCTGTTGGACCTGGCGTTCTCCCGCGATCAGGCAGAGAAAATCTACGTGCAGGATCGCCTGCGCGAGTCGGCGGATGTACTGCGCCGATGGCTGGCCGATGGCGCGGCGATTTATGTGTGCGGCAGCTTGCAGGGGATGGCTGCCGGGGTGGATCAGGCGCTGGTGGATATCCTCGGCCGTGAGGCGATGGAGCGCTTGATCGAACAAGGCCGCTATCGCCGCGACGTCTACTGAGGTCACCCAATGTGGGATTGCATCTCAAGTCAGTGTTCTGTGCCAGTGGCGCTTTTTCAAACACCACTTCAGGCCCGGCGACAAACTCCCAGAACGGCTCGAAATCCTGGAGCGCCGCGCGATCCACTGTGGGAGGGGGCTTGCCCCCGATAGCGGTGGATCGCTCGTCTGATAAATGACTGTCACACCGTCATCGGGGGCAAGCCCCCTCCCACATTGGGATTGCATTTCAAGTCAGTGTTCTGTGCCGGTGGCGCTTTTTCGAACACCACTTCAGGCCCGGCGACAAACTCCCGGAACGGCTCGAAATCCTGGAACGCCGCGCGATCCACTGTGGGAGGGGGCTTGCCCCCGATAGCGGTGGATCGCTCGTCTGATAAATGACTGTCACACCGTCATCGGGGGCAAGCCCCCTCCCACATTGGGATTGCATTTCAAGTCAGTGTTCTGCGCCGGTGGCGCTTTTTCGAATACCACTTCAGGCCCGGCGACAAACTCCCGGAACGGCTCGAAATCCTGGAACGCCGCGCGATCCACTGTGGGAGGGGGCTTGCCCCCGATAGCGGTGGATCGCTCGTCTGATAAACGACTGTCACACCGTCATCGGGGGCAAGCCCCCTCTCACATTGGAATTGCATTTCAAGTCAGGTGGGTTGCAACTTCTGTTCGAATACCGAGACTCCATCCAAGTCGCGCAGGATCACCGTCAACTCCCCCGTCTGGCCATCGATATTCACCTCGCCAAAAAACTGAAACCCTGCAAACGGCGAGGTGTTCTGCGCCGGTGGCGCTTTTTCGAACACCACTTCAGGCCCAAACGTTTTATCCAGCGGATTGGGCCCGAAGCTGCCGGCGTTCAACGGCCCGGCGACGAACTCCCAGAACGGTTCAAAATCCTGGAACGCGGCGCGATCGGGATGGTAGTGGTGCGCGGCGCAGTAGTGCACATCGGCTGTCAGCCACACATGGTTACGTACCTGCTGTGCGCGCAGAAAACCCAGTAACTCAGCGATTTCCAGCTCGCGCCCCTGGGCCGGGCCTGGATCATTGTTGGCAATGGCCTCCCAGCGCGGCACGCCGGGGCTGACTTCGCCGTCGGGCACGCCCAGGCCGATAGGCATGTCGGCGGCGATGACTTTCCATTGCGCCGTTGAACCCTTGAGTTCGCCCTTGAGCCAGTCCAATTGTTCACGACCGAGAAACGGTTTGGCCGCCCCCAGGTTGTCATCATTCGGGCCACGGTAGCTGCGCATGTCGAGCACAAATACATCCAGCAGCGGGCCATAACTGAGCTTGCGATAGATGCGCCCGCCGCCGTCGGCGCTTTGGCGGCGCATCGGCGAATACTCCAGCCAGGCCTGGCGTGCACGGCCTACGAGCGTGTTGATATCGCGGGTCTGGTAGCGCTCGTCCAACTGCTTGCTCGACGACCAGTTGTTGATCACCTCGTGGTCGTCCCACTGCCAGATCTGCGGCACCTCGGCGTTGAAACGGCGCACGTTTTCATCCATGAGGTTGTAGCGATAGTTGCCGCGGTATTCGTCCAGGGTTTCGGCGACTTTGCTCTTGGCTTGGGTGGTGATATTGCGCCAGATGCGCCCGCTTTCGGTCGCCAGTTGTGCCGGCACCGGGCCGTCGGCGTAGATGGTGTCGCCGCTGTGGATAAAGAAGTCCGGCAGACGCAGGCGCATGGCTTCGTAGATGCGCATGCCGCCGATATCCGGGTTGATGCCGAAGCCCTGGCCGACGGTGTCGCCACTCCACACGAAGCGAATATCGCGGCGCTGTTGCGGCACGCTGCGCAGATGGCCGAACCACGGTTCGCTGGAAACGCCGCTCTGGGCGTCTTCGAAGTGCACGCGGTAGAAAATCGCCTGGTCGGCGGGCAACCCGGTGAGTTCTACGCGGGCGGTGAAGTCCGTGCGGCTGTCGGCCAGCGGCGAGACGAAACGGCGCGGGTTGCTGAACACACTGCGGGTGTCCCATTCCACCACCATCCGCGCCGGGCGGTCGCTGCGGCTCCAGATCATCGCGCGGTCGCCCAGCAGATCGCCGGACTGCACGCCATCGGTGAGTTGCGGCCGGTCCTTGACCGACGCAATCACCGCCGGCGCCAGGCCCGGCAGTAACAGACCGGCGCCGACGGCTTGCATCACGCGGCGACGGCCCAGATCGAAGTGGCTCATGCAGGTGCCCTCTTGAGTCTCAAAAGAGGCACTTAACCATACGGGAATGAAGCGGATGTGACACTCACCCTGCGCTGAGCCGAGATCCAAATGTGGAGGGGCTTGCCCCCTTCCACATGTTCAGGCCCTGCCGGACCGTGTCAGGCGTTGGCCGGCGCGACGCTCAGCTCCACCACTTCCGCCCGCTTGATCAGCGCATACACCACCCCGGTCAGCAGGCTGCCCGCAACGATCGCCAGCAGATACAGCAACGCATGGTTGATCGCATTCGGGATCACCAGCACAAACAAACCACCGTGGGGCGCAGCCAGTACGCAGCCGAAGTACATCGACAGCGCGCCGGTCAACGCACCGCCGGCGATGCTCGCCGGGATCACGCGCAGCGGGTCCTTGGCGGCGAAAGGGATCGCACCTTCGGAGATAAAGCACATACCGAGGATCATCGCGGCCTTGCCGGCTTCGCGTTCGGTCTGGGCGAATTTGCGCCGCGCCAGCAGCGTGGCGATGCCCATGCCGATGGGCGGCACCATGCCGGCGGCCATGGTCGCGGCCATCGGCGCGCCGCTATGGGCGGCGAGCAGGCCGACCGAAAATGCATACGCAGCCTTGTTGATCGGCCCCCCCAGGTCCACGCACATCATGCCGCCCAGCAGAATACCCAGCAGCACGGCATTGGTGGTGCCCATGGTGCTGAGGAACTCAGTCAGGCCGCTGAGCATGCGCGCCACCGGCGGGCCCACCAGGTAGATCATCGCCAGGCCGGTGAACAGGCTCGCCAGCAACGGGATGATCAGAATCGGCTTGAGGGCTTCCATGCTCTGCGGCAGGCGCACCACGCGCGTGACCCCTTTGACGCAGTAACCGGCCAGGAAACCGGCAAAAATGCCGCCGATAAAGCCCGCGCCCAAAGTACCGGCGAGCAGGCCGCCAATCATGCCCGGCGCGATCCCCGGACGGTCGGCAATCGAATAGGCGATATAACCGGCCAGCAGCGGCACCATCAAGGTAAACGCGCTGTTGCCGACGGTTTTCAACGCCGCCGCCAGGGTGCCTTCCTGTTCGAACGCATGGATGCCGAACGCAAACGACAGGGCGATCAGCAAGCCGCCCGCCACCACCATCGGCAACATGAACGACACACCAGTAAGCAGGTGCTTATAGACCCCGGTTTTTTCCGGCTTGGCTACCGCTGCACCGGCCGCGCTCTCCACCGTGCCTTCGGCCAGGGCTTTGTTCAGGGTCGCTTCCGATTGTTTGAGGGCAATACCGGTGCCGCAACGGTAAATCTTCTTGCCGGCAAAGCGTTCGGTGGCCACTTCGATATCCGCCGCCAGCAGCACTACGTCGGCCTTGGCAATGGCTTCGGCGCTCAGCGGCGTACGCGCGCCCACCGAGCCCTGGGTCTCGACCTGCAAGTCGTAACCCAGGCGCTTGGCCGTCTGCTGCAAGGCTTCGGCGGCCATAAAGGTATGGGCCACGCCGGTCGGGCACGCGGTGATGGCGACGATGCGCGGGGCGTTTTTCGCCGCCACGGGCGCCTGGCTGGCGACATACACCTGGGCCTCTTCAGCGCCGCGACGCAACACCGCCTCCACATCCGCCAACGCCTGGGCCGGTGTGCTCTGGAACACGCGCTTGCCGACGAAGCGCTGCATATCCACCGGCGTGCTGCTGACCAGCAACACCCACTCGGCGGCGGCCAGGGTCGCTTCGGATAACGCACGCTCGGGGTGTTGCACATCCACTACTTCGACACTGGTGCTCCAGCCCTGGCGTTGCGCGGCGGCGTCCAGCAAGCGGGCGCACAGCACACTGGTGACCATGCCGTTGGGGCAGGCAGTAACAATGGCTAACTTCATGACTAACCCTCTTATTGTTCTGTGAGCGGGCGTACATCGACGCCGCTTTGCAGATGCGCCAACTGCGCGTCATCGCTGATGCCGAAACCGATCTGCGTCACGGCCATGGCGGCAATCGCCGTGGCGCGACGCAGGGTCTGCTCGGGCGCCTCGTCACTGAGCAGACCGTGGAGCATGCCGGCCAGCAACGAGTCCCCGGCACCCACGGTGCTGGCCACGCTGACCTTGGGCGGCGTGGCATGCAGCGCCACCGTCGGGCTGAACCAGTTCACACCGTCGGCGCCATGGGACACCACGACATGCTCCACGCCCTGAGCGTGCAGGCGCTGCGCGGCCTGGCGTTGCTGTTCGAGGGAATCGGTGGAGCAGTCGAGGGCATCGGCCAGTTCTTCGGTGTTCGGCTTGACCAACCACGGTCCGGCACGCAGGCCGGCACGCAGCGCCTCGCCGCTGGTGTCCAGGGCGACTTTCAAACCGAGGCCCTTCAACTGCACCAACACATCGTGCAACCACTGCGCACTGACGCCACGCGGCAAGCTGCCGGCGACCACCACCGCATCGTGACCGGGAGCGATCAGAGTGAGCTGGTTGAGCAAGGCCTGTTGCGCCTGCTCGCTCACCAGCGGCCCCGGTGCATTGATGTCGGTGACGCGACCGTCCTGCTCGGCGATCTTGATATTGCTGCGGGTTTCCCCCGGCACGCGGATAAACGCGTCGGCAAAACCACGACGGGCGATCAGCGCTTCAAAGGCCTGCGGGTTGTCCGCACCGAGAAAACCGCCCACGGTCAGCTGATGCCCCAGGTCGGCCAGCACCTGCGCCACATTCACGCCCTTGCCGGCAGCGTGGGTCAGCAGGGTTTCGCTGCGGTTGACTTCACCCGGTTCCAGGCGGGCCAGGCGCACCGTGAGATCCAACGCCGGGTTCAGCGTCAGGGTCAGAATCCTTGCCATTTACACCGCCTCCACGAGGGCTCGCACATCGGCGGGGGAATCTGCCGCCAGTGCTTGTTGTGCCAGGCGCTGGGCCTGGCTCAGACTGAATTCGCGCACACGCGCCTTCACTTCGGGAATGCTGCGCGCCGACACGCTCAGCTCGTCCACCCCCAGGCCCACCAGCACCGGCACCGCCAACGGGTCCGCCGCCAGTTCGCCGCACACGCCAACCCATTTGCCATGGGCATGGGCGGCGCGCACGGTGATATCGATCAATTGCAACACCGCCGGGTGCAAGCCATCGGCCTGGGCCGACAAGGTCGGGTGGCCACGGTCGATGGCCAGGGTGTATTGGGTCAGGTCGTTGGTGCCGACACTGAAAAAGTCCACTTCCTTGGCCAGCACCGGCGCCAGCAAGGCCGCCGACGGCACTTCGATCATGATCCCCAGTTGCAGGTCGGCCACCGGGATTTCCAGGCGCAGGCGCTCGGTCATATCACGGGCGGCGCGCCACTCGTCGACGCTGCCGACCATGGGAAACATGATGCGCAGCGGGCGGTTGTCCGCCGAGCGCAACAGCGCGCGCAATTGCGCTTCCATGATCTGCGGGCGCTGCAAGGTCAGGCGGATGCCGCGCACACCCAGGAAAGGGTTTTCTTCCTCGGCAATCGGCCAGTAAGGCAAGGGCTTGTCGCCACCCACATCAAGGGTGCGCACCACCAGTGGGCGTCCGCCGAGGCCGTCGAGCACGCGGCGGTATTCGGCCTCCTGGGTGGCTTCATCCGGGGCTTGCGGATGGGCCATGAAAATCAGCTCGGTGCGCAACAGGCCGATGCCTTCGGCGCCCTGCTCCACCGCAGCAGCAACGCCGGCGCTCTCGCCGATGTTGGCGAACACTTCCACCGCATGCCCGTCACGGGTCAGCGCCGGTTCGTGGCGCTGGGCCGAGGCCGCCTGCAAGCGTTGTTCACGGGTATCGCGCTCGACGGTGGCGCGTTGCAGGGTGGCTGTGTCGGGGTCCACATGCAGGCGCCCGCGCTGGCCATCCAGCAGCAGCGGCGTACCGGCGGCAAGCAGCAGCACCGCCGAGCCGGCGCCGACCAGCGCGGGGATGCCGAGCGCGCGGGCGACGATGGCGCTGTGGGCCGTGGCGCCGCCGCGAGCGGTGAGGATACCGGCGACGCGGGCCGGGTCCAGGCGCGCCACGTCGGAGGGGCCGACCTCGTCCATTACCAGGATGTAAGGTTCGTTCGGTTCCTGCGCGGTTTCGACGCCGCACAGTTGCGCCAGCACTCGGCGGCCGACATCGCGCAGGTCGGCGGCACGCTCGGCGAGCAGCGCATCCTGCAACGATTCCTGCTGTTTGGCGGCGGCCTCAATTACGCTCATCCACGCGGCTTCGGCGCTTTCGCCTTGCTTGAGGCGCGTGTCGACTTCGTCGGTGAGTTCCGGGTCGTCGAGCATTTCCTGGTGGGTGATGAAAATCTCGCGGATCGCCTTGGACGGGCTGCGCTCGATCAGGCCGTGGATATCACCGCGCACGTCGGCAAGGGCGGCCTGCAAACGCTGACGCTCAATCGCGCACGACTCGCCGCGCAGCGGGTAGTCGAACACCTGCTGGGCCTGGACATGGGCCGGGCCGATAGCAATTCCCGGCGCAGCGGCGATCGCCTGGATCTGGCTGCCTGACGCTGGCGCGCTGATCACCGGTTCTATGTCCACGGTTGCGGGTTGCGCGCTGACGGTCGGCAGCGGCTCGATCGCCTCACCGAGCCCCTCTTCTACCGCCGCCAACAGTGCCGGCAACGCATCACCGGCGATGCCGGGTTCGGCGACAAACTCCAACACCTGACCGCGGCGAGCGCCGAGGCTGAGCAGCTTGCTCAGGCTCTTGACCGACACCGCGGTGGCCGGGCCGTCGATGACGCGCACGCGGATATCGCCGTCAAAACTTTTGGCCAACTGCGCGAGGATCTTCGCCGGCCGCGCATGCAGGCCGTGGGCGTTGGCCAGGGTGATGCGCGCGCTCGGCCAGTCCGCCGGCAGTTCGCCGCCCAGTACTTCAAGCACCGCGCGACTGCTGGTGGCGCGGCCCAGTTCCTGGCCACGGCCTTCGATCAGCAGCGCACACAAACGCTCAAGCAGGGCCTGGTGCGCTTCGCCCAGGCTGGCCAGGCAAAACAGGCCGTTGAGCGGCTGGCCAAGGTAACGCATGGGTTTGTCCGGGGTGACGAACGCCAGGCCCGGACGTTTGACGGTTTGCTCGCTGTGCAGCCACCACAGGCCATCGCCCAATGGCAGTGCATCGACCTGTTGCAATACGGCGGCGAAGCCGTTGCTGACGCAATCGGCCTGGCGCAGCAGGCGTGCCCCTCTCCAGACCAGCTCTTCGAAATCATCGGCGGACACGCCCAGGCTGATCATCTGCGCATCCAGCGCCAGCTCCTGCGGTGCACCCTGCAGCAATTTCAGCAGAGCTTGCGCGGAGGCGGCGCGACGCAGCGCCTCACCCAGGTCGGTCTCGCCGAGGGCGCGGGTGAGCAGTTGCAGCAGGCGCAGGTGTTCGTCGGACTGGGCGGCGATGCCGATGGCCAGGTACACGACCTGGCCGTCGCCCCAGTCCACCCCTTCGGGGAACTGCAGCAGGCGCACGCCGGTGGAGAACACCTGATCGCGGGTTTCGGGGGTGCCGTGGGGGATCGCAATACCTTGGCCGAGAAACGTCGAGCCCTGGGCTTCACGGGCTTGCAGGCCGCTTAAATAGCCTTCGGCGACCAGGCCGTCGGCCACCAGTGTGTCAGCGAGCAGGTGCAAGGCAGCAGATTTATCCACAGCCACCTGGCCCATGGATATCTGCTCTACAGTGAGCTCAAGCATGCCGTTCTCCTAGTGAGTGCGCTGGGCGCACTAGGTATTGTTTTGAATAAAACAGTGTAGGGGTGTTTGAAAATCACTGACTGAGCGGTCAGTTGGCAGGAGCCGCTCGGTCGCGAACGTCGTAAAAATACGCTGGCTGAAACGTTTAATCTAGAATTTAAGGCAGATTACGCGTTAATTGTGCATCCTTGAAGGACCACTCGGCGATTGAGCTGGGACATTGGTCGTGCGCCGGAATCGGTTACGATTGGACAAAATGTCGGGGCGAGCTCCAAAAAACAAGGAAATCCCGGTTTGAAACTCAGTGATATCGCACGTCTGGCCGGTGTGTCCGTGACCACCGCCAGTTATGTCATCAACGGCAAAGCCGCCCAGCAACGCATCAGCCACGCGACCGTCGAGCGGGTGCGAGCGGTCGTCGACGCCCACGGCTTTACGCCGAACCCCCAGGCCGCCGGGCTACGCAGCCGGCACACGCGCACGCTGGGCTTTATTCTGCCTGACCTGGAAAACCCCAGTTACGCACGCATCGCCAAATTGCTGGAGCAAGGCGCGCGCGCGCGGGGCTATCAGCTGCTGATCGCCAGCTCCGACGACGACGCCGACAGCGAGCGCCAATTACTGCAGTTGTTCCGCGCCCGACGTTGCGATGCGTTATTCGTGGCCAGTTGCCTGCCCACCAGCGATGACAGTTACCGTGAATTGCAAGCCAAGGGCCTGCCGGTGATCGCGATTGACCGGGTGATGGAGTCGACACAGTTCTGCTCGGTGGTCAGCGACGACCGTCAGGCCTGCCATCAGTTAACCAGCAGCCTGCTGCAACCGCTGCCCAAGCAAATCGTACTGATCGGCGCACGCCCCGAGCTGAGCATCAGCCAGGAGCGCGCCGCCGGTTTTCAGCAAGCCCTGCAGGGTTTTACCGGTGAGATGCTCATCGAGCACTGTGAAGCGTTCAGTCGCGACTGTGGCCGACAATTGATGGAGCAATTGCTACAGCGGCTGGGCCACTTGCCTGACGCGCTGGTGACCACGTCCTATGTCCTGCTGCAAGGCGTGTTCGATGCACTGCACGACTATCCGCTCAAATCGCGCCCCCTGCGCCTGGGCACGTTCGGCGACACTCAACTGCTGGACTTCCTGCCGCTGCCGGTCAACGCCATGGCCCAGCAGCATCAGTTGATCGCCGACACCGCGCTGCGCCTGG
Organism: Pseudomonas sp. lyk4-R2A-8; assembly: GCF_030209095.1. NCBI lineage: Bacteria > Pseudomonadati > Pseudomonadota > Gammaproteobacteria > Pseudomonadales > Pseudomonadaceae > Pseudomonas > Pseudomonas sp. lyk4-R2A-8. The sequence goes on along the minus strand of NZ_JARVSS010000003.1, from coordinate 116,322 downwards.
CCTTGGCCGCCATTGAAGAAGAGCAGTACCAACCGGGCGTGCACGCCATCGGCCGCACCTTCAAGCAGCGTATTCACGAGGCGTGAACGTGACGCTGATCGACACCCACACCCACCTGGACTTCCCGGAGTTCGACAGCGACCGCCGGGAAGTCCTCGCCCATAGCCGCGAGCTGGGCGTACAGCGCATGGTGGTGCTGGGGGTGTATCGGCAGAATTGGCAGCGGCTGTGGGACTTGGTGCAGACCGATGACGGCCTGTTCGCTGCGTTCGGCCTTCACCCGGTGTATCTGGACGATCACCGCCCCGCCGACCTGTCCGAACTGGGTGACTGGCTGACTCGCCTGCGCGGCCATCGGCAGCTGTGTGCGGTGGGCGAGATCGGCCTGGATTATTTCCTCGAAGACCTGGACCGCGAGCGTCAGCAACACCTGTTCGAGGCGCAACTGCGGCTGGCCGTGGATTTTCAGCTGCCCGCCTTGCTGCACGTGCGTCGCAGCCATGCGGCGGTGATTGCCACCCTCAAGCGCCTACGCGTGCCACGTGGCGGCATCATCCATGCGTTTGCCGGTAGCCGTGAGGAAGCCCGCGAATACATCAAGCTCGGTTTCAAACTGGGCCTGGGCGGTGCCGCGACCTGGCCCCAGGCGCTGCGTATGCACAAGGTGCTGGCGCACCTGCCGCTGGACGCGGTGGTGCTGGAAACCGACTCGCCCGACATGCCGCCCGCCATGTATCCCGGCCAGCGCAACAGCCCCGAGCACCTGCCGGACATCTGCCGCGCCCTGGCCGAACGCATGGGCCTCAGCCCGCTAGCGCTGGCTGAGGCGAGCACCCGCAATGCGCGCGAGCTGTTCAATTGGTAGCGCGGGGCTGACAACGTGCAGGTCCAGGGTCATGCGCTGGCGGTGACGCGCATAGCGCAGTACCAGGCAATGCAGCAGCACCACCATCAGTGAAATGTTGAACTGCCCGATCACGCTGATCAGCCCAAGCCACTCAGCCACCAGCGCCACGATCAGCACCATGCAGGTTAATGCCACCATGCTCGGCCGCACCAGCGCCCAACGGTCAAGCGCCTTGAAATGACGCAACTGCACAGGGCAGTTCAACTGCAGGATTCGCTGGCAATACGGGCAATCGAACGGCTCCTCGATGGCGATGGCATTCAACTGCCAAGGCTTGAGTTCAAACGTGATGTCGCAATGGGCGCAATGCCCTTTGATGCCGAGTGCAGCGGTCATCGTGGTGCCTCCTCGGTTCCCGGTTTGAGTGAAATAAATTTTCACTCATTTACGTGAACAGAAAAGGCGCTCGCGAAAATTCAGACCCGCACCACAGCTCTAAACGGCTAGTCCTACACCTGCGCCCTACACGCGAAACGCGCCGATCAATTGCTTCAACTCGACTACCTGCAGCGATAACTGTCGACTGGCCGCCGCCGTCTGTTGTGCGCCGTCGGCGGCATGCTCGCCGGCACGATTGATTTCGACGATGTTCTGGTCGATATCGTGGGCCACGGCGGTCTGCTGCTCCACGGCAGCGGCGATCTGCTGGTTCTGGTCCACGATCAGGCCGACGGCGCCGAGAATATTGTCCAGGGCTTGCTGGACCTTTTCCGATTGCCCGACCGTGCCATTGGCCATTTCATGGCTGCTGCCCATGGCCGTGACGGCCGCCTCCACGCCTTGGTGCAGGCGGCTGATCATCTGCTCGATCTCTTCGGTGGACTGCTGTGTGCGGCGCGCCAGGGTGCGCACTTCGTCGGCCACCACCGCGAAACCACGGCCCTGCTCACCAGCGCGCGCCGCCTCGATCGCCGCGTTGAGCGCCAGCAGGTTGGTTTGCTCGGCGATGCTTTTGATCACATCCAATACGCGACTGATGGCCTGGCTGTCGGTGGCCAATTGATGGATGGCCCGCACCGATTGGTCGATCTCCGTCGCCAGACACGCAATGCTGCTCTGCTGGGAGTGCACCAGGCCCCGGCCGTTGACGGTTTCCTCGTTGACACGCTGGGCGCTGCCCACTGCGGCGGCGGCGTTGCGCGCCACTTCCTGGGCCGTTGAAGACATCTGGTTCATCGCTGTCGCGACCTGTTCGATCTGCGTGCGCTGGCCACGGACCGCCTGGTTGCTGGAGTCGGAGACTACTTCCACTTGGCCGGCCTGCCGCTCGACCTGGCTGACGGTGTGGCCGACACGCTCGATCAAGTCATGGATTTTTGCCACGGTGCCGTTGAATACCTGGCCGAGTTCGCCCAGCTCATCGCGGCTGCGCGCCACAAAGGTGACAGTCATGTCGCCGGCCGCCACGTCGTCCATCATCTGGCCCAAGTGCCGCAACGTGGTGCGCGTCGAGGCGTAGAAACCGGCGTACAAGTAAAAGATCAGCAAAAACACCGCCGTCAGCGCCGACACCAGCACCACCATATGCAGGCGCTTCTGCGCCAGGCGTTGCTGCAACTGCTGATCGAGAAATCCCAGGGTGGCCTCATCGAGTTCATAGGTTTTGGCCATCAGTTGGCTGACATCGTCATAAAAACCCTGCCAGGACGCGTCGAGGGTTTCAGCCATGACCACCCGTTCTTCGAACAACTCGCTGCCCTGCTTGAGGCTGGCATTGCTGGCCTTGGCCAGGCCGTCGAGCGCCGTGTGCGCGGCACTGCTGGAGCCCAGCGCATCCTGCAGTTTCAAGGCGTACTCGGCGTGGAGTTTTTCCAGCTGCTGCAGCAGTTCATCAAAGCGAGTGCTGGATGATGAGTTGAGAAAACCTTGCCCCAGGGAAAAGGCTCCCATCGCGCGCCCCTCCCCCAGCGTCTGGCTTACCTGCGGCGTGACGCTGGTGATCAAGTCGCTGAGTTGGCGCAAATCGCTTTGGGGATCGCGGCTCAGCCCGGCTTGACTGGCGATGATCTGGCCGAGCATCTGCGCTTTGTTCAGCAGTTTGCCGATCAGCGCGCTTTTACTCAGTAGCGAGGTTTCCTGTTGCTGGGCCTTGAAGGCATCGAGCAATTCAGCGCGCTTGGCTGCAAACACCGCGACGTGCTCCGGGTCGACGCTTATGGGCGCCAGGCCCTGCAAACGGCTCAGCACGCTCTGTTCCAGGGCGCTGATCGTGCTTTCAAGATCCCCAACCTTGGCGGACTGGCCGAGCGTGGCATTGATCTGCACCTGGTTGTTGAGGGTTTCCAGGTCGCGGCGCAGGGCCAGGCTGCTGCCGAGTACATCCAGGCTTTGCAGTTCGACGCGAGTGCCCTGGAATTCGCGCCAGGCGTCACGCACCAGGAACGCGTTGGTCGCCAGCATCGGCAACAGGAACAACACGCTGATCAGGCTGAACTTCATACCGAAACTCAGGCGATTCATCAGCGCGACGGCGGGATAGAGCAAGCTCTTCACAGGTGAACTCCCTTTTCTTTTATTTTTATTAAGGGCGCAGGAGCGCGGCAGAAGGCCACTAGTGGCGCTCTGTCTATATAGCTCAATTCAACAGGGAGTTTTGTAACTTAAGGTTAACAACCCGTGGGAGCCGGCGCGCTCCCACGGTATCGCGTATAGCCGTTATGGCAAGACGGTCCAGATGGCGAAACCGGCATACCACAGCACGGCGGCACGCAGCAGCAGTTCCCATAACCGGTCGAGGCTGTTGATGCCCTCGGCGCCTACTGCGGGAGCCGGGATTTCGGCGGCGGCCAGGCCGACTTTCTCTACCAGTTGGGCTGCGCTGATGTCCCAGCTCAGCAACTCGTGGAGCATCACTCGGCTGACCGCGACGAAGTTGCCTACCAAGGCAAAGCTGGCCGCCAGCAAGCGCACCGGCAGCCAGTCGAACGCGTGGCGCAGTTGCCCGGCGCGTTCGGCAACCAAAGGGTTGAGGCTGTGCTCGCTGGCCAGTGCCAGCAGACGATAGGCCAGGGCGGCCACCGGGCCGAGCAGGAAATACCAGAAGATCACCGCAAAAAAACTCTGGTAAGCCTGCCACAACAGATGGCCCTGCACGCGCTCGAGCAGTTGCTCGCCGCTGTCGGCAGCCAGCGCCAAGTCGCGCTCGGCCACATGTTCGGCGGCCTGCAGGTCGCCGCGCCGCCAGGCGTCGCGGAACGGCCCCAGATCAGCCAGCAGATCGCCACGGCCCAGGCTGTAGATCACCACCAGCAGGTGCACCGGCAGTGCCAGCAAACCATAGGCCACCGGTTCCAGCACCATCAGCAACAGCGCCAGCACGGCCACCGGCAGCAGCACCAGTAACGTCAGGATCAGCCAGGGCCGCTGTGCCAGGCGCGGGCTCGATTCCAGCCTGGCCAGTTCGCGCAGCCAGCCGCCATCGCGCTGCAACCGATGACGCAGGGCCGAGAACTTCTCGATCCATACAGCCAGCACCAGTACCAGGAAACTCATCAGGTGTGTCCTCCATCCTGCAGGGCGCTGCGAAAGCGCGCCCAATCAAAAGCGGGGCCGGGATCGGTCTTGCGTCCCGGGGCAATATCGCTGTGACCACAAATGCGTTGCGCGGTGATGTCCGGATAAGCCGTCAGCAATTGCCGGGTCAGCTCGGTCAGCGACGCATACTGGGCATCCGTGTACGGCAGGTCATCCGTGCCTTCCAGTTCGATGCCCAGGGAAAAATCGTTGCAGGTTTCCCGTCCTTCGAACCGCGAAATACCGGCATGCCAGGCCCGGTCGCGGCAGGACACAAACTGCGTCACCGCGCCGTCGCGCTCAATCAGAAAATGCGCAGAGACCCGTAGGTCGGCAATCCCTTCAAAGTAGGGATGTTCCGTGACATCCAGGCGATTCTGGAAAAAAGCCTGCACGTTGCCGGTGCCGAACTGAGCCGGTGGCAGGCTGATGTTATGCACCACCAGCAGTGAAATCTCGCCTGCGGGGCGCTCGTTGAAGTTGGGCGAGGGGCAATGAGCAATGCCCTGGCACCAACCGCTGGCGGGGTCCAACTGCATACAGGTTCCTTGAACGGGACAACAGATGACCAGTATGCCGCGTTCGACCCCGTGGTTGCGATCACTTGGCGTGATTGAGTTGCCGCAGCCTGTCAACCACCGCGGCCAGCGCGCGTTCGAACAGTGGGCTGTCATCCAGCACCTGCAAACTGCCCTGCTTGAATGCCAGCGCCAGTTGGCCGGGGCTTTGCTCCAGCACCTTGAGCCCCGCGCGGTTGACGAACACATAGGTATTGGCCGGTGCCAGGATGGCGGCGAGCTTGCAGCGCAAGGCAACGGTGGCGTCCTGTTGACGCAGGATCCAGGCGCCGACCCGAAGTGAATGGACCTTGAGCAGATCGGGATCGTCGGATGGCAGGTCGATCGCCGGCTCGCCTGGCAACGTGCCAAGCACGAAAGGCTCGCGCACTTCGATCAACCCGTCGATGCGCTCGGCCGGTTGCACATGCAACGCCTGCAGCTGCACGAAGAATTCTCGGGCACTGAAAGGATCGAACGCGGCGCTGTTCAAACCATCGCGCAGCGCCTTGAGCAGGCCAGGCAACTGCTCCAGCAAACGCCGGCCGGCTTCGGTGTCGTCGTGCAGGCCGACGCTCCAGATCAGGTCGTCCATGGTGCGCAAGGCCGCCTGCCAGTGCACCGACTGCTCGCCATGCTTGAGGCTGGCCAGCAACAGCACCTGGCTCCAGGCCTGTTGCAGGAACTGCACCACCACCTGCGGCAGTACTTTGCCCAGCAGCCGCCGATTGAGCGCATCGGCCACCCGCTGACGCGCCTCGTCGGTGCGTACGCGGCCTTGTTCGGCTTCGCGGGTGTGCTGTTCGAGCAGCGCGCTGCGCCGTTGTTCGTCGGCGGTAAAGGCCCTGAATTCGGTGAGCAATTGGGAAAAAATCGCCGGGTCGTCGACAAACTCGTTGAGCAAGCGCTGCACCAGTTGCTCGACGCGCAGGTACAGGGGGTCGCGCGGCTCGTCTTCTCCCACGCTGGCGCCCATGGTCGCGGCGGCGATGTCATTGAGCAGGCGTCGCGCCGGATGGCTGGCGTGGCTGAAAAAGCCCTTGTCCAGCACCGCCACTTTCAGCATCGGAATCTGCAGGCGAGCGATCAATGACTTGAAGGTATCGGGGACGGTGCAGTCGCTGAGGATGAATTCGAACACCAGCGCAATCAGGTTGATCACGTCTTCGTCGGCTTCTTCCACCACCCGCGACTTGCCACTCTTGACGCTGACGCGGGTGAGTAATTGCTCAAGCTGGTTGCGCAGATCGAACTCGTCCTCGACCTGCGGCGTCGGCACGTACTGCTGCAAATGGGACAACAGTCGCAACAGGTCGCGGGTGGCGATGGGCTGCGGTTGGTGACTGGCTTCCAGGGTCGGCGCCACACTGCCGCGCACGGCTTTGAGTAAGGTTTGCAGCGCAGCGAAGGCTTGCTGGCCGCCCTCGTCGACGGGCAACTCGGTGGGCGGCAACGCCTCTTCGTGCCGCTGCTCACGAGCGGCACGCTCACCCGCGCGCCGCGACGGCGCAGCCTTGAGTTCAGGCAGCACGCCGGTGGCGACCAGCAACTGATTGGCTTCGCCATACAGTTGATCGGCATCGCTGAGGACGTATTTTTCGAAGAGTTTGAGCATGATCAGCTTGACGCGGATTTCCACCCCAAGGCTGCGCCCCGCCTGCAGGAAGCATTCGCAGAGCAGCGCCGGCCCCAGGGGGTTTTCACATTCGGCCAGGTGACTGCCCAACACGGCGCTCAGCCGTGCGGTGAGCTGCGCCAGCGCCAGCCCGTCGCGATGCCGCACACGCTCGAGCATGGCCTCCAGTGCCACGGCTTTTTCCAGTGCATCGCGGGGCGTCGTGGGCGCCGCTTCGTAAGACACCAGCGGCACCAGTTGCAGCTCACCGCGCCCGGCTTCGCCCAGGCTGGCGAAGGCCGCGAACAGGCGCTCCATGAACACGCGCTCGAAATTCTTGCGCTTGAGGCGCAGGTCGCGCATGGCCTCAAAGAAAATATGGTGGTCGACGTTGCTGCGGGCCTTGTCGGCCATTTCAAACAAGGTGTCGTCGGCGTTATCGAACAGGTCCTGCAAGCCCTGCTGCAGCTGCTGCGCCGCCTTGTCGCGAACCTGCAGCAACACAACCGGCAGGCGGGCGAGCGGCGATGGCGTGGCGTGCGCCTTGTTGATCGGCACCACCTTTCCGTCATTGTGCATCCTGGCCTCCTGAGACGGCGGTATCGAATGGGGCGGGACCGGCTGCGCGCCAGCACGCACGCTGGCAAAAGCCGGCCACCACCAGGACGTCAAAGCTATGACGCCAATTGCAAGGCGCGAGATTATCTTGCAAACGAGGGGGGTTACGCCAGCACGCTCTGACATTCGCGCATAAATCAGCAGGCCGCTGGGTTCGCAGGCACACACCCCCTATAATCGAGGCACTTTGTTTGTGGAGCCTGTTATGCCGAATCTGCGTCTTGCCGACCTCACCGCCGAAATTGAAGCCAACGTGCGCCGTGCGCTGCTGGAGGACATCGGCAGTGGAGACATCACCGCGCAGCTGATCCCTGCCGAACGGCTGGCCAAGGCCACCATCATTACTCGCGACGCAGCGGTGATCGCCGGCACGGCGTGGGTGGACGCGGTGTTCCGCCAGTTGGACCCTCGGGTCGCCGTGCATTGGCAGGTGGCCGATGGCGAGCGCGTCAGCCCCAATCAGGCATTGTTCCACCTAGAGGGCCCGGCGCGCTCGCTGCTCAGCGGCGAACGCAGTGCGCTGAACTTCCTGCAAATGCTGTCCGGAGTCGCCACACGCGCCCGGTTCCTGGCGGACTTCGTCGCCAGCACTCCAGTCAAATTGCTGGATACGCGCAAAACCCTGCCGGGCTTGCGCCTGGCGCAGAAATACGCCGTGACCTGCGGGGGCTGCCACAACCATCGCATCGGTTTGTACGATGCGTTCCTGATCAAGGAAAACCACATCGCGGCCTGCGGGGGCATTGCGCAGGCCATCACTGCCGCGCACAGGATCGCCCCCGGCAAGCCAGTGGAAATCGAGGTGGAAAGTCTGCAAGAGTTACGCGAAGCATTGGCGGCGGGCGCCGACATCATCATGCTTGATGAGTTGAGCCTGGAGGACATGCGCGAAGCCGTGCGCCTGAGCGGCGGTAAGGCGAAACTGGAAGCCAGCGGCGGTATCAATGAAAGCACCCTGCTGCCCATCGCCGAGACCGGTGTGGACTACATCTCCATCGGTGCGATGACCAAGGATGTGAAGGCGGTGGATCTGTCGATGCGGCTCAGTATTTGAGGCATTTCAAGCTGCAAGCAAGTCGAGTGAACACTTGCAGCTTGAAGCGTGCGGCTCTTATCTAAACCACCAGGTTATTCATCTCGCAATACTCGTCCCATTCGACGCCCAGCACCTCGGCCGCTTCCTTGTGCAGGACCAGCCGCTGAGCTTCGAATTCTTCCGGTGTCGAGGTGTACTTGAGGGTCAATTCCCAAGGCTGCAGGCCCTGGCTTTCGGCCTCGTCCTCGAATGCCCACTGGATCTGGTCGCGCTGGTCATCGGCGCTCAGGTCCTTGATCTCTTCTTTAAGCTGCGGCGACTCCTTGAGGTAAAGTTCAAGAGCTGCTTCGTGCCGCGCTGCCTGGGTCATTTCGGTCGTGGTCATGGTGTTCTCTTAGATCGAGGAATGGGGATGCATCTGGGACATCAGGTTGCGCAGATACAAAAGAACAGGCATGGATGCCGGCTCGTCTGGCCTTCAGAACCATTCTGGGATCAGCTGAAAACGTTGCCTTGAAACGCTGTTGCCTTTGTGCCCGAGACAGGAATCGAACCTGCGACCTTCGCGTTACGAGTGCGCTGCTCTACCGGCTGAGCTACACGGGCGGTGGACTAAAGCTAGCACCGCATCGGGCGTCCGGCAACTCGCGGCCTTCAGCGGGCGATGACACCCTGCGCCCAGAAGCGAGGCTGCAGGTAACTGCCCGTGGCGTCGAGGTACTGCCGCTGGGCCTGCTTGATGTGGGGCACATCGCGCAGCGCGACATGCACCAGCAACGCGATCGCCAATACACTCAACACTTTCCACACCGTCCAGGCCAACGGCCAAGTCGCCGTTGCAGGTGTTCGCCAACGATGCAACGCCATCAGCCACCCCACGACCAGCGCAAGCCAGACCTGGGAATTGGGCATCACCAGCACACCGTCGACCATGGACTGCGTCAGGGCACCCACCAACGCCGCAAACAGGCATAAGCGCAGCAGGTCCGCGCGTTCACTTGAGCGCGCGCGCTCACGCAACACAGCAACCGTGGCCCAGCCACTGCGTCCTGCCAAAACCGCCACGCACAACGTCGAAAGCACACCCCACTCGCTGGCCCACTGCAATACAGCCTGATGCGGATGGGCGGCAACCTTGTTGGCAATATCGGCAAAATGCATCGGGCCGAACCCCAGCCACGGCCGCTCGGCGACCATCTGCCAACCCTGCCACCAGATCGGGCCGCGCCCCGACAGTGAAGTGGTGAGGCGCTCGCTGGCGTCATTGGACGTCTCGATCCCCAGGTAGGTCGCCAGCACCGTGAACAGCAGCCAGTAAACCCACAAGCCGCCCAGCATTGCAGCCAACTGCCAACCCAACCATCGCCGCCCCCACGGACCGAGCAGCGCCAGTACCATTCCCGCCACCCCCATGCCCAGCCAGGTGCCGCGTGTACCGCCGCTGATCGCAATCAACCACCAGGCGCACAGCAACGCAAAGGCTATGCCCCGCAGTGAGCGAGAGACGGTGGGTAACAGCAGAGGAAGCGCCAGCAACGGCAGCGTGAATGTCTGGAACTGACCGTAGAAACGCTTATTGGAAAAACTCGACAACAGCAGGTCCGGGTTCAACGTGGGCCCGCCGCTGGCGAACGCAAGCACGCCGGCGTACAGGTACTGAAACGTTTTGATCAGGCACAGCAGCACAACGATCAGCAGCAGCGCCCGATCCAAAGGCTCACCGCCATGACGGCGCAGCGATGCAAAGGCCAGCGCGATGGCTGCGCAGCTGACGAACAGTGCCACTTCGGTCAGCGCCCAGAGCGGCTGATGGGCCAGCAGCGAAGACGTCACGCCCAAGCCCACGATTATCGATAGGCCCAACGCCGTCTGGCGATCCACCCAGGGTTCAGTGGGCGTCACCGAAATACCGTACAGCACCGCGCAGAACCCGATGGCAATCTGCATGACCCGCTGTAGATCGTGCCCACCGAACGGCGTGCAAATACCCACCACCAATAGGCACACAGCCAGCACCAGGAAAATACTGCCGCGCCGCTGTACGGATAATGTCATTGGCCATCTCGACGTGTGGGTTTAGGCACCGTCACGCGCCGCCGGCGGCGCAGCCCTTGGCGACGTATTTGGCCTCGGCAGTAGTGGTGCAGGTCCAGCCGCTGGTAGCGTTGCGAGTCAGGCTGATGGTCTTGCCCAGGACCGGCGCCGGCGCGTCGAGGATTTCGCAGCTGATGCCACCTGCGCCGGTGGCAACGTCGCCGGTCACGTCGATCTTGCAGTTGGCGGTAGGACTGGTGCCACCGATCAAGGCCACGGTAGGGGCCGTGCCCTGATTGAGCGTGTCTTCGTACCCAGCCTTTAACGCAGTGATTTCCGCCAGGCCGGCAGTGAACTTGGCCTTGGCCTGATGGGTGGTGTACATGGGCAGGCCAATGGTGGCCAGGATGCCGATGATTGCCACGACGATTAACAACTCGATCAAAGTAAAGCCTTTCTGACGCATCACTTTCATTCTCCAAAAGAACTCATGACAAGGCGCTTCCTGCGCCCCGTGTTGTGCAGCGGCGCCAGTGTACTCATCCGCCGAGCGTCAATCGCGTGCAAGACGCATATTCTGACATTTTATCCGCCGCCGCAGCCTGCCCCAACTCACCGCCTGACTAAGCTTTGAAGCTCAACGACCGTGTGCGGAACCGTGACATGAACAACGCTTCGACGACTTACACTTGGGAAGGCACCACGCGCAAAGGGCGCAGGGTGTGCGGGCAAAGCACCGCGCACAGTCCGGCCCTGGTCAAGGCGCAACTGCGCCTGCAAGGTATTCGCCCCAGCCGTGTGCGCAGGAAAGCCCTGCTGCTGCCAAGTTTTGCGGTGCCGATCAACACCGCCGACATCGCCCTGTTAACCCGTCAACTGGCCACATTGCTCAAGGCTGGTATTGCCTTGCTGCAAGCCCTCGACCTGATCAGCGAAGGTGTCGAAAACCGGGCCGTGCGTGAACTGCTGCAAGCGCTGAAACAGCAGATCGCCGCCGGCACCAGCCTGGCTGACGCATTGGGCAGGCATCCGCGGTATTTCGATGAGCTGTACTGCAACCTGGTAGCGGCCGGCGAACAGGCCGGCGCGCTTGAAACCCTGCTGGAGCGCGTAGCGGTTCATCTGGAAAAAAGCGAGCAGCTCAAAGCCAGGATCAAGAAAGCCATGACGTATCCCATCGCCGTGCTGGCGGTGGCCGGGGTGGTTACCGTTGTGCTGCTGGTGCAGGTGGTGCCGCAGTTCCAGGGCCTGTTCGCTGGCGTCGGCAGTCAGTTGCCGGACTTTACCCTGGCCGTCATCGCCCTGTCGGAATTCATGCGACAAGCCTGGTGGCTCGTCGCATTGGGGCTTGGCGCGGGGTGCATGGGGCTACGCCAGGCGCATCGAACGTCTTCACGCTTTCGCTACTGTCTGGATGCGGGTTTGTTGAAAATGCCGCTGGCAGGCAAACTGCTGCAGAAATCGGCCGTGGCACGCTACGCCCGCACGCTCTCAACCACATTCGCGGCGGGGGTTCCGCTGGTGCAGGCCTTGGATTCCGTGGCCGGCGCCGTCGGTTCCAGGCCATTCAAACAGGCAATCGAACATATGCGTCGCGATGTATCCACAGGCATGCAACTGAACCGCGCCATGGCCTCCAGCGGCTTGTTTCCCGGCATGGCGATCCAGATGACCGCCATCGGTGAAGAGTCCGGCACGCTGGACTTGATGCTGGAGAAGGTCGCCAGCCACTATGAGGCCGAGGTAGACAATCAGGTCGATAACCTGACCAGTCTGATGGAGCCGCTGATCATGGTGGTACTGGGAGGCATTGTCGGCGCGCTGGTCATCGCCATGTACTTGCCGGTCTTCCAATTGGGGAGCGCATTTTGAGTCAGCTGTTGAGTGAATCCCCCTGGCTGTTTGTGGCGCTGACGGCTTTGCTGGGGCTGATCGTCGGCAGCTTTCTCAATGTGCTGGTGTGGCGCCTGCCGAAGATGCTTGCACGGGAGTGGCGTGCCCAGGCCCACGAAGTGCTGGGTTTTCCTGCCGAAGCAACGGGGCCGACCTATAACCTGATACACCCCAATTCCTGCTGCCCCCATTGCGAGCAGCCGATCCGCCCCTGGAACAATATCCCGCTGCTCAGCTACCTGCTCCTCGGGGGCCGGTGCGCCCACTGCAAAGGAACCATCAGCGCTCGTTACCCCTTCACCGAACTCGCCTGCGGGGTGCTGTCGGCGCTGGTGGCCTGGCATTTTGGTTTTGGCTGGCAAGCCGCAGCGGTGATGCTGCTGACCTGGGGCCTGCTGGCGATGAGCCTGATCGATGCCGACCATCAGTTGCTGCCGGATGTGCTGGTGCTGCCGCTTCTTTGGCTGGGTCTGATCGTCAACAATTTCGTATTGCTGGTGCCGTTGTCCGACGCGGTGTGGGGCGCGGTGGTCGGGTACATGAGCCTGTGGTCGGTGTTCTGGCTGTTCAAGCTGATCACAGGCAAGGACGGCATGGGTCACGGCGACTTCAAGTTACTGGCTCTGCTCGGGGCCTGGGGTGGCTGGCAAATCGTGCCGATGACGCTATTTGTGGCGTCATTGGTCGGCGTGTTTGCCGGGCTGACCCTGATGCGTCTGCGCAAGGCCCAGGTATCCACACCCATGCCGTTTGGACCCTATTTGGCGATTGCCGGCTGGATTGCGTTGCTCTGGGGTGGTCAAATAACCGACTTCTATTTGCAGTCTGTCGGTTTCCAATGAGTCCTTCTTCTGTTCCAACTCCGTGGATACTCGGCCTGACCGGTGGCATCGGCAGCGGTAAAAGCGCGGCGGCTCAGCACTTTGTCGATCTGGGCATCGATATGGTGGATGCCGATCACGCTGCACGTTGGGTGGTCGAACCAGGGCGTCCTGCACTGGCACGCATCGCTGAACATTTTGGCGACGGCGTGCTCTTGCCTGATGGTCGGTTGGACCGTGCCGCCCTGCGCAAGCTGATCTTTGAAGTCCCTGAGGAACGCCGCTGGCTGGAAGCCCTTCTGCACCCGCTGATTGGCGAAGAAATTCGCAGCCATCTGGCGCAGGCGCGCTCGCCCTACGCGATTCTGGTGTCACCGTTGCTGATCGAATCAGGCCAGTACAGCATGACCCAGCGCATCCTGGTGATCGACGTGCCGCAATCACTGCAGATTCAGCGTACCCTGCAGCGCGACGGCATCAGCGAACAGCAGGTGCAGGCCATTCTCAAGGCCCAGTCCAGCCGCGAAGACCGCCTGAACCATGCCGACGACGTGCTGGTCAATGACAGAGACCTCGCCTGGCTGCACGACGAGGTCGAGCGACTGCACCACTTTTACCTTACTTTGCGTGGAGGCCGATCATGAGCCAACCCTTGACCGTCGACTGTCCAACCTGCGGCGCACCCGTAGAATGGAAAGCGACCAACCCCAACCGGCCGTTCTGCTCGGACCGTTGCAAGCTGATCGACCTGGGCGCCTGGGCCAGCGAAGAGCACAAGATCCCGGTGGCCCCGGACGCCGAAGACGAATTATTTTCCGAAGACCTGCCACCCCGCCACTAAGGGCGCATAAACGCATATTCCTGCTGGTCGTCGAGGTTTTCTGCCAGGTATTGCAGCTCGTCGGCCAGGTCTTCGAAACTGCGCACGCCCTTGCTCTGCTGCACCACCGCGCTGAGCATGGCGCGCAGGGTCAAGCCGGGGTCGAAACCGATTTCCTGGGCCGCGTCCTGACTTCTGCGAAGTTCCTGCCGTGCCCACTCATACACACTCATGATCCGCACTCCTGGAAAATTTCGCAGAGCATGGGCCTGCCGTGGCGCGCGCGGTTTGACCTGGATCAACGCAGCGAATCGTCGTCCTTCCAGGGCGCTGAGAGGTAGCGTGTGCGATTGAACGTCTCCAGCCATTCCGGACAAAACACCACCAGCGCACTGACGACCATGCCGTTGATAAAGGCTTCCGGAAAGATGATCAGCCACAGATAACCAATGAAGTCCTCCAACCATTCCGGCATGGCGAAAAGCCCATCGAACCACAGCAACCCCAGCCCCAGCAGCAGGCACGCCAACGCCGAGAGCGCAGCAGCCAGAAAACCGGAACAGAAGATGTACACAAAGGGATTGCGTGGCTGCGCACGCTCCACCCTTAACGCGACGCCTTCTGTGATCAGTACCGGCAGCACCATCAACAGCAGGCCATTGACGCCGATTGCGGCCAGGTCCTGGCGCCCGAGCAGTACCAGGCCCAATTGCGCGGCAACACCGCCGACAATCGCCAGTGGCCAGTCCAGCAGCAGCGTCACAGCCGTCATGCCGATGAAGTGGTAGGAAACCCCGGTGTCGAAATCGCGCCGAACCAGCCACAACATGAACAGCGCGAACACCGTCCCGAACAACAAATGCTGACGCCGTCGGTCGGCCAACAACTCGACCCACGGCGAGCGCAGTACCGCCCATGCCACCACTGGCGCAAACAACAGCCAACCGACAGCGAGGGTCTGCGGTGCCAGCACCGCGGCGCCGATCATGGCCTCACCTGCCCCACGGCCGGGAGACACGCGATCGTAAGATTGTAGGAAAGCCCTCCGAAACCCCTCACCGCTCACTCCTCGTACTGGCTTGATTGCAGGAGATCTCAGTCTACACCGAGCTTTTGCGGCGGGACTTCCTGCGGTCATCATTTGGACGCTAAGCTGCACCTATGGATGACTCAGATTACTTGCGCCTGCTCACCGTAGCGGCCGAACAAGCCAATGCGTTCCTATCCAATGCCCGCAAATGGGAGCGTGAGCGTTGGGTATGCCAGCGCCTGCTGCAAGGCCTGAATGTGCCCTACCGCGCCGAGGAGTTTCACCCTGCAGGGCAAGAGCCGCCGGACGTGTTGTTTCGCGATGCCAGCTTCGAGGTGTTTTTCGTGCTGGATGAGGGCCGACGACTGAACGACGAATGGCGCGATGAGTTGCTACGTCGACGCAGCGCGTTTTCCCTGAGTCAGCTGGTACGTCGCGAGGTCAAGCCGCGCCGCATTCCGGCGCATGAATTCCTGATGCGCCTGGCGCCTACGTTGCGCAAGAAGGCACATAACTACAAAGAACGCGGGATGGACCTGGGCGAACTGGATCTTGTCGCCTTCGCGAGCCTCAAACGTGAGGTGCTCGACCTCAACAGTCACTTCCCACCGCCAACCGAGTACCTGCGCCAGGGCTGGCGCTCGCTGTCGCTGGTGGGGCCGACGTTTGCCAGGGTGTTGTTCGCCCATCCGGACGCGCCGGATTTCTTGCGCAACAACCTGGGCCGCAGCATAGTGTTCGACGTGGGCATCAGCCTCTGAGCCCTGCTGTAACGTGGCGCCCCTTTGCAACGTCTACCTGACGAGGCCTTTATGACCAGCCGCCTGAAACCCGAAGACCAACAGCGTGTCGAAGAGTACCTGCAACTCTCCCAGAACAGAGTCGAGCGCAAGCCTTTCAGGCCCTGGCTGCTCCTTTGTGTGGTGCTGGTGGCCGTGATCGGGCTTGGTCTGCTGAGCCGCCTGTTGAGTTACCTCACGCTATGAGCTGCCTGGCGCTCGCGGGGGTAACTGCTCCGATTTCTTTTAGCCTTGCGAGATATCCCCATGACCCATCGTATTATTATCGTCGGCGGCGGCGCCGGCGGCCTGGAGTTGGCTACCCGCCTGGGTAAGACTCTGGGCAAGCGCGGCACCGCCAGCATCACGCTGGTCGACACCAACCTGACCCATATCTGGAAACCTCTGCTTCATGAGGTGGCTGCCGGATCCTTGAACTCTTCGGAAGACGAACTCAATTATGTCGCCCAGGCGAAATGGAACCACTTCGAGTTCCAGCTGGGGCGCATGAGCGGGCTCGATCGCGAGCAGAAAAAAATCCAACTGGCCGCGACCCTCGACGAGGAAGGCCGCGAACTGGTGCCTGCGCGCGTGCTGGGCTACGACAGCCTGGTGATCGCTGTCGGCAGCACCACCAACGATTTCGGCACCGAGGGCGCAGCACAGCACTGCCTGTTCCTCGATACCCGCAAACAGGCCGAGCGCTTTCACCAGCAATTGCTAAACCACTACCTGCGCGCCCATGCCGGGCAGACTGACGTGGTAGAAAAAATCAGTGTCGCCATCGTCGGCGCCGGCGCGACCGGCGTTGAACTGGCTGCCGAGCTGCATAACGCCGCTCATGAGCTGGCGGCCTATGGGCTGGACCGGATCAAGCCGGAAAACATGCACATCACGCTGATCGAAGCCGGCCCGCGGGTATTGCCCGCCCTGCCGGAACGCATCGGCGCGCCGGTACATAAAACCCTGGAGAAACTGGGGGTGACGGTGCTGACGAATTCGGCGGTCAGCGAAGTGACAGCCGATGCGCTGATCACCAGCAGCGGTCAGGTGATTCCGGCCAGCCTGAAGGTATGGGCCGCCGGTATCCGCGCGCCGGGCTTCCTCAAGGACATCGACGGCCTGGAAACCAACCGCATCAACCAGTTACAGGTGCTGCCGACGCTGCAAACCACCCGCGACGATAATATTTTCGCCTTTGGTGACTGCGCCGCGTGCCCGCAACCAGGCACCGACCGAAACGTGCCGCCACGCGCCCAGGCCGCGCATCAGCAGGCTTCGCTGTTGGCCAAGTCGCTCAAGCTACGGATCGAAGGCAAGGCGTTGCCGTCGTACAAATACACTGACTACGGGTCGTTAATCTCGCTGTCGCGATTCTCGGCGGTGGGCAACCTGATGGGCAACCTGACTGGCAGTGTCATGCTGGAGGGCTGGCTGGCGCGGATGTTCTACGTGTCGCTGTACCGCATGCACCAGATGGCGTTGTACGGCGTGTTTCGTACGGCAATGCTGATGCTGGGCAGCCGGATTGGACGCGGGACGGAGCCGAGGCTCAAGCTGCACTGACAGTAAGGTCTGGAGGGGGCTTGTTCGATGTGAGAGCAAGCCCCCTCTTGCATAGTCATAGTTTTCGCGCGCAAAAAAAATCCCCGTATCTTTCGATACGAGGATTTTTAATATGGTCGGGGTAGGGGGATTCGAACTCCCGACATCCTGCTCCCAAAGCAGGCGCGCTACCGGACTGCGCTATACCCCGGTAATAAAAAGGCGACCTTTCAGTCGCCTTCTTCGATCAGTGCTTTTGGCCTCTGATCTTAAGATCTGATCCCAGCGCTAACTGGTTTCAAAAATGGTGGGTCGTGTGGGATTCGAACCTACGACCAATTGGTTAAAAGCCAACTGCTCTACCAACTGAGCTAACGACCCAAATATGGTCGGGGTAGGGGGATTCGAACTCCCGACATCCTGCTCCCAAAGCAGGCGCGCTACCGGACTGCGCTATACCCCGATTTGAAGTTGGCTCCGTGACCAGGACTCGAACCTGGGACCCAATGATTAACAGTCATTTGCTCTACCGACTGAGCTATCACGGAACTTAGCACTTCAAACGTACAACTTACTGCTTTTTACTTCCTCTTCGACCCTTGCGTATCGCTACGTTCGTGTCTCTGAGGCGCGCTATTCTACAATCTTAAAAACCCCTGTCAACCCTTTAAATTGCTTTTAAGACAATGATTTGCGCTTGTTTCTGATTTCCTCTTGGGGAGAAGAAACCCGTGGGCTGACGTTGCTGCGGGGCGCACTTTACAAGCCTTTGCCTTACAGTTCAACGCCCTAGCGAAAAAAAAGGCCCCGCAATGCGGGGCCTTCCCTTCTCAACCGGCGACCAGGCCTCAGTGGAACACGATTTCGTCGTTTTCCACGCTGGCCGTGACGCTGGTTCCCGGCATGAAACTGCCCGAGAGGATCAACTGCGCCAGCGGGTTTTCGATCCAGCGCTGGATCGCACGTTTCAGAGGCCGTGCGCCATACACCGGGTCGTAGCCCACTGCGATCAGCTTGTCCAACGCTTCGCTGCTCAAGTCCAGAGACAGCTCGCGCTCGGCCAGGCGACCACGCAGACGACCCAACTGAATCTCGGTGATGCCTGCGATCTGATCCCGCGCCAAGGGCTCGAAGATCACCACTTCATCGACCCGGTTGATAAATTCCGGGCGGAAGTGTGAGGTCAACGCATCCATCACCGCCGCGCGTTGCGCCTCGCGATCGCCGACCAGTTCCTGGATCTGTGTCGAGCCCAGGTTGGACGTCATCACGATCACCGTGTTGCGGAAGTCCACCGTACGCCCATGGCTGTCGGTCAAACGGCCATCCTCCAGCACCTGCAGCAGGATGTTGAACACATCCGGGTGGGCCTTCTCGACCTCATCCAGCAGGATGACCGAGTAAGGCTTGCGCCGCACAGCTTCGGTCAGGTAACCGCCCTCTTCGTAGCCCACATAGCCTGGTGGCGCACCGATCAAGCGCGCGACCGAGTGCTTCTCCATGAATTCGGACATATCGATCCGCACCATGGCCTCTTCGGTATCGAAGAGGAACTCAGCCAGGGCCTTGCACAGCTCGGTCTTACCCACACCGGTCGGGCCGAGGAACATGAACGAGCCGCTTGGACGGTTCGGGTCGGACAACCCCGCACGCGAACGCCGCACCGCGTTGGACACCGCCACCACCGCCTCTTCCTGGCCGATAACGCGCTGATGCAATAGGCTTTCCATTTTCATCAGCTTGTCGCGCTCGCCTTCCAGCATCTTCGACACAGGAATGCCGGTCCACTTGGAGACGACCTCGGCAATTTCTTCCTCGGTCACTTTGCTGCGCAACAACTGGTTCTCGCTATGGCCATGCTGGTCGACCATCTGCAGGCTGCGCTCCAGGTCGGGGATAACCCCGTACTGCAACTCGGCCATGCGGTTCAGGTCGCCTTTACGGCGCGCAGCTTCCAGTTCCTGGCGGGACTGCTCGATCTTTTGCTGGATCTGCGCAGAGCCCTGCACTTCGGCTTTCTCCGAGGTCCAGATTTCTTCGAGGTCCGAGTACTCACGCTCCAGGCGCACGATTTCTTCCTGGAGTTTTTCCAGGCGTTTCTTCGCCGCGTCGTCCTCTTCCTTCTTGAGGGCCTGGGATTCGACCTTCAGTTGAATCAAGCGCCGATCCAGACGGTCGAGCACTTCCGGCTTGGAGTCGATCTCCATACGAATACGGCTGGCCGCTTCGTCGATCAAGTCAATCGCCTTGTCGGGCAACTGGCGGTCCGTGATATAGCGATGGCTCAATTTGGCCGCCGCTATAATCGCGCCATCGGTAATCGCCACCTTGTGGTGAACCTCATAACGCTCTTTCAGGCCACGCAAAATCGCGATCGTGTCTTCTTCGCTCGGCTCTTCCACCAGCACTTTCTGGAAGCGCCGCTCAAGGGCCGCATCCTTTTCTATGTACTGGCGGTACTCGTTGAGCGTCGTGGCGCCCACGCAGTGCAATTCGCCGCGGGCCAATGCCGGCTTGAGCATATTGCCCGCATCCATGGAGCCCTCGCCTTTACCGGCGCCGACCATGGTGTGCAGTTCGTCGATAAACAGAATGATCTGCCCTTCCTGCTTGGATAGCTCGTTCAGCAGGGATTTGAGGCGTTCTTCGAACTCACCGCGAAACTTGGCACCGGCAATCAGCGCCCCCATGTCCAGGGACAACAGGCGCTTGCCTTTGAGGCCGTCCGGCACTTCACCATTGATGATGCGCTGGGCCAGCCCCTCGGCAATCGCGGTTTTACCCACGCCAGGTTCACCGATCAGCACCGGGTTGTTCTTGGTGCGACGCTGCAGGACCTGGATGGTGCGCCGAATTTCGTCGTCACGACCGATCACCGGGTCGAGCTTGCCGTCTTCGGCGCGCTTGGTCAGGTCGACGGTGTATTTGTCCAGGGCTTGGCGCGACTCCTCATGATTAGGGTCGTTTACCGCATCGCCGCCGCGCAGGTTGTTGATGGCATTTTCCAGGGCTTTCTTGCTGACACCCTGGCCCAGCAACAACTTGCCCAGTTTGCTGTTCTCATCCATCGCGGCGAGCAGCACCAGTTCACTGGAGATGAACTGGTCACCTTTTTGCTGAGCCAGACGATCGGCCTGGTTCAACAGGCGCGCCAGGTCCTGGGACATGTTCACGTCGCCCGTCGGGTTCTGGATTTTCGGCAGTTGGTCGAGCTCTTTGCTCAACTCCTTGCGCAGGCTGTTGACGTCAAAGCCCACCTGCATCAGCAAGGGCTTGATGGAACCACCTTGCTGTTCCAGGAGCGCCTGCATCAAGTGCGCAGGCTCAATGGCCGGGTGGTCGAGGCCCACCGCCAAGGATTGAGAGTCCGATAAGGCCAACTGCAATTTGCTGGTTAAACGATCAATACGCATTAGTCACCTTCCTTTTGAGCAGGCCGGACCTATAAACACATCCTGAATGAAGAAACCTGCCAGATACCCTTATAGATGTGGTCGATTCTGGGAGATTCAAGCAGCCGGCAGTTGACGTAGATCAGGAGAGTCTAGCGCTCAAGCCAGATAAGGGAGGCGAATCGACCCGTACGAGGACTGCGGCGATAAGAGAAGAAGCGCGGATCGGTGACGGTGCACAAACCGCCACCATAGACCGCCTTGATGCCCCGCACAGCCAGGCGCAGGCGCGCGAGTTGATAGATGTCGGCCATGAACTTGCCGGGATTGCGGCTCGGCGTGAACGCCTGGGCGGTCGCCGGCAGTTGTTGCATGAACACTTCACGCACCTCCGGCCCGACTTCAAACGCCTGCGGGCCAATCGCCGGGCCCAGCCAGACCAATACATCGGCAGGCTCGACGCACAGGCTATCGACCGTCGCCTCCAGCACGCCGGCCGCCAGGCCGCGCCAACCGGCATGGGCGGCGGCCACGCGCGTTCCGGCGCGGTTACAGAACAGGGCCGGCAGACAATCGGCGGTCATTGATGTGCACGCGATACCTGGCGTGCCGGTCCAACTGGCGTCGGCCTCGACAGTACGGCCGGGATCGGCTTCGACCACGTTCACGCCGTGGACCTGACGCAGCCAGGCTGGCTGGATATCGAAGGTTTGGGAGAGACGCCGGCGATTTTCCAGGACCGCCTCCAGGCTGTCCTCGACATGATCGCCCAGATTGAGGCTGTCGAACGGCGCCAGACTGACGCCGCCCGCACGGGTGGTGACGCAGGCCTTGACCTGAGCCGGCGCGGGCCAGTCAGGCATCAGCCAGTCATTCATCCGATAAATGCCTCGCGGTCCTGCTTGAGCAGTGACAGCAACCACACCAGATCGTCCGGCAGCGGCGATTCCCAGCTCATGCGCTTACCGCTCGTCGGATGATCCAGTTCCAGGAACCGTGCATGCAGCGCCTGACGAGGGAAGGACTTGAGCGATTCAACCATAGTCGCGCTGGCCGCCGGCGGAATGCGGAAGCGACCGCCGTAGGCAGGATCACCGACCAACGGGAAGTTGATATGCGCCATATGCACACGAATCTGGTGGGTGCGACCGGTTTCCAGCTTGACCCGCACATGGGTGTGGGACCGAAAACGCTCCAGCACACGGTAGTGGCTCACGGCCTGCTTACCACCTTCCATCACCGCCATACGCTGGCGCTGCTGGCCGTGGCGGCCGATAGGGGCGTTGATCTTGCCACCGGCCACCACCACGCCGATCACGATGCACTCGTAGATCCGGCTGACGCTGCGACTCTGCAACTGGGTGACCAATTGAGTCTGGGCCTGGATGGTCTTGGCGACCACCATCAAGCCGGTGGTGTCCTTGTCCAGTCGGTGCACGATGCCGCAGCGCGGCACATTGATGATGTCCGGTACGTGGTGCAGCAGGGCATTGAGCAAAGTGCCATCAGCGTGCCCTGCCGCCGGGTGTACCACCAGGCCTGCGGGTTTGTTGATGACCAGGATGTCGTCGTCTTCATAGACGATATCCAGCTCGATGTCCTGGGCGACCCACTCTCCCTGGGCTTCCTGCTCGGCAGTCAGCTCAAGAATCGCGCCGCCATGGACTATGTCTCGCGGGCGGATAACCGCTCCATCCACAGTCAGGCGGCCGTCTTTGATCCAGGCGGAAAGGCGCGAGCGCGAGTGCTCAGCGAATAATTGTGCGGCGACTTGATCGAGGCGTTGGCCGCCCAATTCGGACGGCACCTCTGCGCGAAGTTCAATTTTATCGGACATGCTCAGACTAGGCGTGGCACAGCCTTTGGTTTCGGCTGCGCGCTTGTGGTTAAATACGGCGTCTTTTGCCCCGAGGCTTTCAACGGGGCGCTCATCATAACAGGACGGCCCCGCCCAAGACAGCGGCCGTCATAGGGACGCAAGCCGCCATGCAAGTGAAACACCTGCTGCTGATCGCCATCCTCGCCATGACTGCTGCTTGCTCGTCAACAAAGGAAGTCGTCGACGAAAACCTGAGCGAAGTCGAGCTGTACCAACAGGCTCAGAAAGACTTGGACAATAATAGCTACACCAGCGCCACAGCCAAGCTGAAGGCACTGGAGTCGCGCTATCCGTTCGGGCGCTACGCTGACCAGGCCCAACTCGAGCTGATCTACGCCAACTACAAGAACGCCGAGCCGGAAGCCGCCAAGTCCGCCGCCGAGCGTTTCATCCGTCTGCACCCGCAGCACCCGAACGTGGACTACGCCTACTACATGAAGGGCCTGACCTCGTTCGACCAGGACGTGGGCCTGCTGGCGCGCTTCCTGCCGCTGGACATGACCAAGCGCGACCCGGGCGCGGCGCGCGACTCGTACAACGAGTTCGCCCAACTGACCAGCCGTTACCCCAACAGCCGCTACGCGCCGGACGCCAAGCAGCGCATGATCTACCTGCGCAACCTGTTGGCGTCCTACGAGATCCATGTCGCTCACTACTACCTGACCCGTCAGGCGTACGTCGCTGCCGCCAACCGCGGCCGCTATGTGGTGGAGAACTTCCAGGAAACCCCATCCGTGGGTGATGGCCTGGCTGTGATGACCGAGGCCTACCAGCGCCTGCACCTGGATGAACTGGCCACTACCAGCCTTGAAACCCTCAAGCTTAACTATCCGGATCACCCGAGCCTGAAGGACGGCCAGTTCGTGCCCCAGGTTGCCGAAGCCGACAACCGCTCGTGGCTGAGCAAGTACACCCTGGGCCTGATCGAATCCCGTCCACCGCTGCCGCCGGGCGAAACCCGCGCCAACCAGGATGTGATCAAGCAGTTCCAGGACGCCAAGGATGCCATTCCTTCGGACCTCAAGCCCCACGACGAGAACGGCGACGTGATCGAAGAGGAAGAACCGCAGGCCCTGGGCAACAACCAGGACCGCTCGTGGTTCAGCTACATGACCTTCGGCGTCTTCGACTGACCCGTCGGCGTAACGCAAAAAAGGGAGCTCTTCGGAGCTCCCTTTTTCATGGGCCGGCATTATTGCTCTGTGCGCTTGCCACGTCCTTGGCTAAACTGGCGCATTCCCTGTAGAGAAACTGCCCATCATGCTTCGTCTTCTGTTCTGGATCGCCGTCATTGCTGCCGCAGTATGGTTCTGGCGCAAGTTCAAAAGCCCGGCCGCCAGGCAGCAGCGCGCCAGCGAGCCGAATGCAGCGCTGATGGTGCGCTGCGCCCACTGCGGCGTGCATGTGCCGCAGGATCGAGCCCTGAGCCTGCGCCAGGAGTGGTATTGCACCCAAGCGCACCTGGAACAGGGGCCGAAGTCTATCCAGCGTTGAGCCGGCCTTCGGGTGCATAAGGCGCCGGGTCGATAATCGGCGTTCGCCCCAGCAACAAGTCGGTAAATAGCTGGCAGGAGGCTGGCGCCAACACCAGGCCATTGCGGTAATGCCCGCAGTTGAGCCACAGCCCCTCGAAATTCGGAACCTGGCCAATAAAGGGAATGCCTTCCGGCGAGCCGGGCCGCAAGCCGGCCCAGTGCCCTACCACTTCAGCGTCCGCCAACGCGGGGATCAGCTCGACGGCGGAAGCTTTAAGGCTTTGCAGCGCAGTGTCGGTAGGCGCCTTATTAAAGCCTTCGTGTTCCAGGGTGCTGCCGATGAGAATATGCCCATCCCGTCGCGGAATTGCATAACGGCCCTTGGCCAGGACCATGCAGGACAGGAAGTCCGAAGCACACTTGTACAGAATCATCTGGCCCTTGACCGGCTCAACCGGCAGCGACAAGCCCAACGTACCCAGCAGTTCCCCGCTCCATGCCCCGGCCGCCAGTACTACCGTATCCCCAAGGATCGGACCATCAGCTGTATTAACACCCACTACGCGACCGTGCTCCACGACAAAACCGGCAACCTCGCAGTGTTCGCGAACCGCCACGCCAGGCAACGCCAGCAGTGCGGCCTTGAGGGATTTGACCAGGCGCGGGTTACGCACGTTGGCCACATCGGCCATGTACAGCGCCTGGGAATACCCGTCGCCCAACACGGGGACGGCATCATGGGCGGCCGATACATCCACCTTGCTCAGCGGGCGCCCCTCCCGCGCGGCCCAGGCCAGGGCCTCAGCCTCGTCGTCCAGATCGAGCCAGTACAAGCCGGTGATGTGAACCTGCGGGTCGACGCCCGTCGCGTCAAACAGGCGTTCGGCCAATTGCGGGTAGAAATCCTGCGACCAATGGGCCAACGCCGTGACCGCCGGGCTGTAGCGCCACGGATACAGCGGCGAAACAATGCCGCCGCCTGCCCATGAAGACTCCTGCCCTACGCCGGCGCGCTCCAGCAGCACCACCGCCTGGCCCTGGTTCGCCAGGTTGAACGCCGTCAACAAGCCGATGACTCCGCCACCGACAATCACTACCCGCTGTTGCTTAGCCATCATTTGATCCAGCCGATAAATAGGAACAAGCGCACCCGGCGCCCAATCATCCAGCATTTGCATCATTGCCCCCAGCACGCCTGGCGCGACATCTCCGGCTGCGCACCTGGATTGCTCCTCGCGCCGGTGCTGGTCAGGCTGAATTCGCCGCAAGCGTCGCCGACCATGAGCGAGTCAGCCACAGGCGTAGCCAGCAGATGGAAATCCTGAGGGTTCAATACGACGGTGATTCTATAGCGATCATTACCGGCACTGACGCCGCCTGCATCAATAAAAGTGCCGTTCCTGGTATAAAAACGCTCCAGCTCGTGTGCCTGCTCAGTCAGTAAGGCGACGATCTGCGCACGGTAGGCTGTTCTCACATGGCCGGTGTAACCGGGGTAAGCAATCCCGGCCAGCAGCGCGATGAGCACCACGCCGACCAGCAGCTCAATCAGGGTAAAACCTCGGCTTTCCTTGCCCATTGCATTTGCTCCTTATTGAAGTTGCCGCCAGGACACCCGCCGAAATCGTGAGCCGCCCTCCCCATCCACCCGCGCATACACGCTTTCCAGCACGGTGCGCGACTGACCATTGAGGCCCACTGCCGTCACGCGATAGAGCGCGGCCGGTGTCAGCGCCGGTAAATGCACAATCCCCACGCCAGCACCCAATGACTGAACGCCATAAAGACCGCCCTTAATCGCGACCCAGGTAATCGCCGAAACCGGGTGCGTCCCAGCATTCATGACTGTAAACGCCTCCTCCGGCGGGGCGCAGGTGACCGGCGAAGAACACGGCGGCAACCCCACGCCGCTGCGCCGTATGCTCCACTCTCCAAACCTCAAGCCGCTCTCGGCGCTTTGCAGCGACTGGTTGCGATGCCAGAAGCTGGCGGCCATTTTTTGCTGGGCCACCACCGCTTGCATCGAGGAAAGGCCGATCAGCGATAACAGCAGCAGGAAAACCAGGCTGAACAGCAGCACCATGCCTGCCTGGCGAAGATGAATACTTGCGGTGCGTTCCATGGTCGCCCTACCCCAGACGATTACGCAGCGCCGCAACGACACTGTACGTTTGATCCTTGACGCGAGCGGTCGGGTCCTGCAGCGTCATTTGAATACGCACGCTGCGTATCAACGAGTCGTCGGCCGGGCTGGCGTCGTAACGAGCCACCTGCGTCGATGCCGGGTCGGCGGCCACGCCGAAACTGATCTCGAACGCCCGCACGTTATCCACCAGCACCGCCTTGGCTGGCGCGGCCGGCGTACTGACCTTCAATTGACCCGCTTCGTAGGTGTAGGTGAGTTGGCGTACCGCGAAACGCATCTGCCCAGGGCCGGGAACAGGTGAATGCCCGGCATAAGCCTGGGCGGTGCCCGTACAGTCGGAGAGCACCGTCCAGTCCGGCCTGCCGGCGCCGTCACCTACGCTGGCGGTGACCAGGGTCAGCGATTTGGAACCTGCAACGGCGCTCCAGCTTACGGGCCGATCAAAGGCCGGTGGAGCGTGCTCGATGCCAGCGCTGGCCAGGCAACCGAACATGCCGACCTGGCGAATATCCTGAACCATCTTGCCGAGTGCGAACCGCGCATCGTCCTGCAACAACATCGCTGCCTGTTGGCTGGCGTGTGTCATTCGGGAAGAGATTGCAACCTGGCTGACGCCAGCCACCAGCACCCAGCCCAGCGTCATGGCCAGCAGCAATTCCACCAGGCTGAAACCGCGAATGAACGGGTTCATCGCATGCCCTCCACATCGGCGTCGAGGCGACTGGTCAACGTGAAGGTTTCGCGCGTGCCGGGGATGCCGCTGCCTCGGCTGTCATCCCAACTGATACTGACAGTCACGTCATGAGCATTGACGACCACCGCCCCTGCGCCGCTCTCCCCGGCGAACCCCAGGATATTGGCCTCGAAATCGTGCAGATCGAGGTCGCGCACGCTCGCGCCGGCAACACTGGCCGGGGCCCGCGCGGCACGGCCCCACGCGTAGTCGGCACCGGCGTTGGCACGGATTCGGTCGAGCATATCGTAGGCAATAAAGCTGGCCTGGCTGGTCATTCTCGAACTGTCGGTGGACTTCAACGCGTTGAGTTGGATAACCGCCGCGCCCAGCAGGCCAACGCCAAGAATCAGTACCGCTACCAGGACCTCGATCAGTGTCGTGCCGGCTTGGTGCCGCGGTAATGCAACAAAAAAATAAGCGTTGGAATAAGCGAGCATCACCATCGTCATCCGTGTCGAGGGTCGAAAGAGAGCAGGCAAAAACCTGCTGTGCGACCCAAGACTAGCGCCAGCTTTTCGCCCGTGCCGCGCCAGGAACAAAGGGAAATACTTTGGACATAAAGGCCATCATCCAAGGCCGAGCCCCAGGCGCTATACCTTGGTCTGCACCTGACATATTCAGCCGCGTCCACGGAGGGACAACCCATGAAACAACGAGGATTCACCCTGATCGAATTGCTGCTCGGGCTGATCGTGAGCGGTATTCTGGCTCACATCACCGTACCCGGTTTCAAGCACCTGCTGGAATCACAGCAGCGGCAAGGCGCAGCACACTCATTGGCAAACGGACTGCGCTTCGCACGCGCCGAGGCCATCGCACGCAATCGACCGGTGGTCATTCATGCCCTGAACAGCGATTGGAGCCACGGTTGGCGGATCATTGTCGACGTGAGCGGGCGCGGCCATCTGGACGATGACAACCCGATCCTGCTGGAGCGTCAGGACAACGGACGCATACCGCTTGTAGGCAACGGGCCGTTGAAGAACCAGGTACGCTTCAGCGGGCTGGGCGAACCGGTATTTTCGGGGGGAGGGTTTCGCGCCGGCACCGTGCATGTGTGCGACACGCAAAACGCCCGCAGCCTGCACCAGATAGTGCTGGCGCCCAGCGGGCGCATCAGCCTGCGCAGCGATAAGGCCGAACAGGCCTTGTGCCGCGGTTACTCGGGCAACCTCGCGCTCAGAGCAGCGAGCGAACCCGCAGCTCCTTGGGCATGGAGAAAGTAATGTTTTCCTCACGCCCGGCCAGCTCATCGGCGCCGGTCGCACCCCACGCGTGCAATTGCTGGATAACGCCACGCACCAGCACTTCCGGGGCTGAAGCACCCGCCGTGATGCCAATACGCTCAATGCCATCGAACCAATCGCGCTGCAGGTCTTCGGCACCGTCGATCAGGTACGCCGGGGTGGCCATGCGCTCGGCCAACTCACGCAGGCGATTGGAGTTGGAGCTGTTCGGGCTGCCAACCACCAGGACAACGTCGCACTCATCGGCCAATTGCTTGACCGCATCCTGGCGATTTTGCGTGGCGTAGCAGATGTCGTCCTTGCGCGGCCCGCCGATCGCCGGAAAGCGCGTGCGCAGGGCGTCGATGACGCGGCTGGTGTCGTCCATGGACAAGGTGGTCTGAGTCACGAACGCCAGACGCTCCGGATTGCGCACCTGCAGGTTGGCCACGTCCTTCTCGTCTTCGACCAGGTAGATGGCGCCACCGTTGCCGGCGTCATACTGGCCCATGGTGCCTTCAACTTCGGGGTGGCCGGCATGGCCGATCAGAATGCATTCGCGGCCGTCGCGGCTGTAACGCGCCACTTCGATATGAACTTTGGTGACAAGTGGGCAGGTGGCATCGAAGACTTTCAGGCCTCGGCCCGCCGCTTCGCTGCGCACGGCCTGGGAAACGCCATGGGCGCTGAAGATAACGATAACGTCGTCCGGCACCTGGTCGAGTTCCTCGACGAAGATCGCGCCGCGGGCGCGAAGATCTTCGACCACGAACTTGTTGTGCACGACTTCGTGACGCACATAAATCGGTGGCCCGAAGACTTCCAGAGCGCGGTTGACGATTTCGATCGCCCGGTCCACGCCGGCGCAGAAGCCACGGGGGTTGGCGAGTTTGATTTGCATGCTGTGGCCTCGTGCCTGGCGCTTGGTCAGAGTTGACGCTACTGAACTGTCAATGAAGATCAAAGGTGGGAGGGGGCTTGCCCGCTCCCACACCAGCCCGCTCCCGTATTTAAATCGGGGCGTTGATCAAAGTGCTTTAACGTCGATGATTTCCACATCGAACGTCAAGGTTTTACCGGCCAACGGGTGGTTGAAGTCGATGGTCACTTGCGCGTCATCGAACGTCTTGACCACGCCTGGCAACTCGGTATTCGCCGCATCGTTGAAAATCACCAGCAGGCCTTCAGACAGCTCCATGTCCTGGAACTGCGAACGCGGGATGATCTGCACATTCTGCGGATTGGGCTGGCCAAACGCGTTTTCCGGCTGGATCTGCAGGGTACGCTTGTCGCCGGCCTTGAAACCGAACAAGGCGGCTTCGAAACCCGGCAGCAGGTTACCGTCGCCGACCTTGAAGGTCGCCGGAGCCTTGTCGAACGTGCTGTCGACCGTATCGCCGTTTTCCAGGCGCAGTGCGAAATGCAAAGTGACTTCCGTGTTCTGGCCGATGCGTTGCTCAGCCAATACCTGTTCAGTCATTGACGGTCTCTCCGGTTTTCTTACTTTTGAACATATCCAGCGCCAGCATGATTGCACCGACGGTGATCGCGCTGTCGGCGAAGTTGAACGCCGGGAAATAGTGGCGGTTCTGCCAGTGCACCAGGATGAAGTCGATCACATGGCCCAGGGCAATACGGTCGTACAGGTTACCCAACGCGCCACCCAACACCAGGGCCAAGGCCACGGCCAACCAAGTGTCATCGCGGCCCAGGCGCTTGAGCCAGACCACCAGCACCGCACTGACCACCACCGCGATCAGGGCGAACAGCCAACGCTGCCATCCGCCGCTGTCGGCGAGGAAGCTGAACGCCGCGCCAGTGTTGTAGGCCAGGGTCCAGCTGAAGTAGTCAGGGATCACTACGATTTGCTGGAACATTTCCAGGGAGCCTTCGAAGTGAGCCTTGCTGACCTGGTCGATGACCAGCACCAGCAGACTCAATACGAGCCAACCCAGACGTCCGAAACGGCCGGCGTTAGGCATAGTGGCGAACCTCACCGGCACCGCTGATATTGTCGACGCAGCGACCGCAGATTTCCGGATGCTCGGGGTTCACGCCGACATCTTCACGGCAGTGCCAGCAACGGGCGCACTTGGCGAAGGCCGACTTGACCACTTTGAGCTTCAAGCCAGGCACTTCGGTAGCCACGGCATCCGCCGGAGCCTGGGCGAACGGCGCCAGGCTGGCGGTGGAAGTGATCAACACGAAACGCAGCTCGTTGCTCAACTTGGCCAGGTCGGCGCTCAGGCCTTCTTCGGCAAACAGCGTGACTTCGGCCTGCAGGTTGCCACCGACGGCCTTGGCCGCGCGCTGAACCTCCAGCTCCTTGTTCACCGCAACCTTGACCGCCATCACGCCTTCCCAGTACTCACGGCCCAATTCGAAGTCAGCCGGCAGTTCTGTCAGCCCTTCGTACCAGGTGTTGAGCATCACGGACTCGTTACGCTCGCCCGGCAGATACTCCCACAGTTCGTCGGCGGTGAAGGCCAGGATCGGCGCGATCCAGCGCACCAGCGCTTCAGAGATGTGGTACAGCGCGGTCTGCGCCGAACGGCGCGCCTTGCTGTTGGCGCCGGTGGTGTACTGGCGGTCCTTGATGATGTCGAGGTAGAAACCGCCCAGCTCCTGCACGCAGAAGTTGTGGATCTTGGAGTAGACGTTCCAGAAGCGGTATTCGCCGTAATGTTCCTGCAACTCGCGCTGCAGCAGCAGGGTGCGGTCCACGGCCCAACGATCCAGGGCGAGCATGTCCTCGGCCGGCAGGATATCGGTGGCCGGGTTGAAACCGGTCAGGTTCGACAGCAGGAAGCGTGCGGTATTACGGATACGACGGTAGGCATCGGCGCTGCGCTGCAGAATCTGCTCCGACACGGCCATTTCGCCGGAATAGTCGGTAGACGCCACCCACAGACGCATAATGTCGGCACCCAGGGTGTCGTTGACTTTTTGCGGCGCGATCACGTTGCCCAGGGACTTGGACATCTTGCGGCCGTTTTCGTCGACGGTGAAGCCGTGGGTCAGCAATTCGCGGTACGGCGCGTGGTCGTCGATGGCGCAACCGGTCAGCAATGAGGAGTGGAACCAGCCACGGTGCTGGTCCGAACCCTCCAGGTACAGGTCGGCGCGCGGGCCGGTCTCATGCCCCATCGGATGCGAGCCGCGCAATACGTGCCAGTGGGTGGTGCCGGAGTCGAACCACACGTCGAGGGTGTCGCTGATCTTGTCGTACAGCGGCGCTTCGTCACCCAGCAGCTCGGCGGCGTCCAGTTTGAACCAGGCCTCGATGCCTTCCTGTTCAACGCGCTGGGCCACTTCTTCCATCAGTTCAACGGTGCGCGGGTGCAGCTCGCCGCTTTCCTTGTTCAGGAAGAACGGGATCGGCACGCCCCAGTTGCGCTGGCGGGAGATGCACCAGTCCGGGCGGTTGGCAATCATCGAGTGCAGGCGCGCCTGGCCCCAGGCCGGGATAAAGCCGGTGCCTTCGATGGCCTTGAGGGCACGATTGCGCAGGGTGTCGCCGGCCACCGGTTCTTTGTCCATGCCGATGAACCACTGCGCGGTGGCGCGGTAGATCAGCGGCGTCTTGTGGCGCCAGCAGTGCATGTAGCTGTGCTGGATAGTCGCGGTCTGCATGAGTGCGCCAACGTCGCGCAGCTTGTCGATGATGGCCTTGTCAGCCTTGAAGATGAACTGGCCACCGAAGAACTCCAGCGACGGCACATAGACGCCGTTGCTTTGCACCGGGTTGATGATGTCATCGTTGACCAAGCCGTACTTCTTGCAGATCACAAAGTCGTCCACGCCGTAGGCAGGCGAGCAGTGAACCACACCCGTACCCGAACCCAGCTCGACGTAATCGGCCAGGTACACCGGCGACAGGCGGTCATAGAACGGATGACGGAAGTTGATCAACTCCAGCGCTGAACCGGTGGTGGTGGCAATCACCGAACCTTGCAGCTCGTAGCGCGCCAGGCACGCCTCGACCATTTCCTCGGCCAGCACCAGCAGGCGATCTCCGACGTCCACCAGGGCGTAGGTGAATTCCGGGTGCACGTTCAGCGCCTGGTTGGCGGGGATGGTCCACGGGGTGGTGGTCCAGATCACGATGGCCGCCGGCTTGGCCAGGCTGGCCAGGCCGAACGCATTGGCCAGCTTGGCCTCGTCCGCGATCGGGAAGGCCACGTCGATGGTCGAGGACTTCTTGTCTTCGTACTCAACTTCAGCTTCCGCCAGGGCCGAGCCGCAGTCGAAGCACCAGTTCACGGGCTTGAGACCCTTGAACACGAAACCGCCTTTGACGATCTCGGCCAAGGCACGGATTTCACCGGCCTCGTTTTTGAAGTCCATGGTCTTGTAGGGGTTGGCCCAGTCGCCCAGGACACCCAGGCGGATGAACTCGGACTTCTGCCCTTCGATCTGTTCGGTGGCATACGCACGGCACAGTTCGCGTGTCTTGTCCGCGCCCAGGTTCTTGCCGTGGGTCACTTCGACTTTGTGCTCGATTGGCAGGCCGTGGCAGTCCCAACCTGGAACATAAGGTGCGTCGAAACCCGACAGGGTTTTCGAGCGCACGATCATGTCCTTGAGGATCTTGTTCAGCGCATGACCGATGTGAATCGTGCCGTTGGCGTAAGGAGGGCCGTCGTGCAGGACGAATTTCGGACGATCCTTGCCAATTTCGCGCAACTTTCCGTACAGGCCAATACTGTCCCAGCGCTGCAGGATCTGCGGTTCGCGCTGTGGCAGGCCGGCCTTCATTGGGAAGGCGGTGTCCGGAAGGTTTAGCGTGGCTTTATAGTCGGTCATTTAAGGCTCTTCGGTTAGCGATGGGCGCTAGGTGCGGCTAGTGCACGGGCGGCGGCGACATCCGCATTGATCGCCGTTTTCAACGCCTCGAGGGAGGCGAAACGCTGCTCTTCACGCAGCTTCTGGTGGAAAACCACCGTCAAACGCCGGTCATACAAATCACCGGCAAAATCCAAAAGGTGAACTTCCAGGTGGGCCTTGCCATCACCTGCAACCGTGGGTCTGACGCCTATGTTGGCGACTCCCGGCCACGATTGACCGTCGATGTCGACGCTGACCAGGTAAACCCCGGTCAGCGGCACACGGCGGCGCTTGAGTTGCACGTTGGCGGTCGGCGTGCCCAATTGGCGCGCCAGCTTCTGGCCGTGCAGTACCCGCCCGGCGATGCGGAACGGGCGACCGAGCAAACGCTCGGCCAAGGCGAAGTCGGCGGCGGCCAGGGCATTGCGCACCTGCGTACTGCTTACACGCAGGCCGTCCAGCTCGACGGTTTGCGCGGCCTCGACGGTAAAGCCCTGGCGGATGCCGGCCTGTTGCAGAAAGTCGAAATCCCCAACCCGGTCGCAGCCGAAACGGAAGTCGTCGCCGACCTCCAGATGCTGCACACCCAGGCCATCGACCAGGATGCGGTCGACGAACTCGGCAGCGCTGAGACTTTGCAAACGCTGGTTGAAGGCCAGGCAGAGGACACGGTCCACGCCTCCTTCGGCCAGCAGCTGCAGTTTGTCGCGCAGGCGCGCCAGGCGAGCCGGCGCGGTCTCGGGGGAGAAGAACTCCCGCGGCTGCGGCTCGAAAATCACCACGCAGCTGGGCACGCCCAACTCGACCGCACGCTCGCGCAGCCTGGCCAGGATAGCCTGGTGGCCACGGTGAACACCGTCAAAGTTGCCAATAGTGGCGACGCAGCCCCGATGCCGGGGGCGCAGGTTGTGGAGACCTCGAACCAGCTGCATAACGCGCTTCTTGCTCATAAAGTGGTCGATTATAACCACACACTGCCCCGGACGACAGGCAACAGCGCAGGGCAAATGGGTCGAATCGATAAAACACCGGTTTTATCGCGGCAAACTCTCTAACTCAGCGACTTGCGATTGAAATCCCGCAGCCGGAAACCTTGCAGTAATAACATCCCGAAGTACACCACTACCCCAGCGACCACCAGCACGCCCAGGCGCATGAAGCGTTCGAGCATATGGCCCTGGTCCCAGGCGGGCATGAAGTGCATCAGCCCAAGCAACACGGCGCACATCATCCCCACCGCCACCAGCAGTTTGACCGCGAACATCCCCCAGCCTGGCTGCGGCTGGAACATCTGCTGTTTGCGCAGTTGGTAGAACAGCAGGCCGGCGTTGATGCAGGCGCCCGCGCTGATCGCCAGGGCCAGACCGGCATGGGCCAGCGGGCCGATAAACAGCAGGTTGAGCAACTGCGTGACGATCAGCGTGAAAATCGCGATTTTCACCGGCGTGCGAATGTTCTGCTGGGCGTAGAAGCCCGGCGCCAGCACCTTGATCACAATGATGCCGAGCAGGCCGACGGAGTAGGCGATCAGCGCGCGCTGGGTCATCAGGGCGTCATGGGCGTCAAATTGACCATATTGGAACAGCGAGACTGTCAGCGGCTCAGCCAGAATGCCCAGCGCCAGGGAACACGGCAGCACCAGCACGAAGCACAGGCGCAGGCCCCAATCGAGGATGCGCGAGTATTCCTGGCGGTCCTTGTTGGCGTAGGTTCGCGCCAGGGTCGGCAGCAGGATTGTGCCGAGTGCCA
Source organism: Pseudomonas sp. lyk4-R2A-8 (assembly GCF_030209095.1). Classification (NCBI taxonomy): domain Bacteria; kingdom Pseudomonadati; phylum Pseudomonadota; class Gammaproteobacteria; order Pseudomonadales; family Pseudomonadaceae; genus Pseudomonas; species Pseudomonas sp. lyk4-R2A-8. The sequence goes on along the minus strand of NZ_JARVSS010000003.1, from coordinate 81,724 downwards.
CGCCCAGCACACCGGAGGGCAACTCCATCAGGCGATCGGCGTAATACATCCACGACACTGAACCCGATACCAGCAACGAAGCGAACGCGGTGTTGATGATCAGGGAAATCTGACTGACCGACACGCCAAGGATGGCCGGCAACATATTGCGCATGACACGCCAGACGCCGGTGTCCTTGAGGTTCAGGCGCGGCAGCACGAGCATGCCGATCTTCTTCAAATGCGGCAGCTGGTAAAGCAATTGCGCCAGGCCACCGGCCAGCACCGCCCAGCCCAGCGCCATCACCGGCGGATCGAAGTACGGGGTGAGGAACAGCGCAAAGATGATCATGCTGACGTTAAGCAGCGTTGGCACGAAGGCCGGTACCGAGAAACGGTTCCAGGTATTGAGGATGGCCCCGGCCAGGGAAGACAGGGAAATCAGCAATATATAAGGAAAGGTCACGCGCAGCAGGTCGGTGGTCAGCGCGAATTTTTCCGGGGTGTCGGCAAAGCCGGGCGCCGTGGCCCAGATCACCCACGGCGCGGCGAGCATGCCCAGGGCGGTCACCAGCATCAATACCAGGGTCAGCAGGCCCGAGACATAAGCAATAAAGGTGCGCGTCGCCTCTTCGCCCTGCTGGGTCTTGTATTCCGCCAGAATCGGCACGAACGCCTGCGAGAACGCCCCCTCGGCGAAGATGCGCCGCAGCAGGTTGGGCAACTTGAACGCGATAAAGAAGGCATCCGTGGCCATGCTGGCGCCAAAGATGCGCGCCAGCAGGGTGTCACGCACGAACCCCAGAACCCGGGAAATCATCGTGATAGAGCTGACGGCAGCCAGCGATTTGAGCAGATTCATTGAAAGAGTTTGCGCCTATGATAAAGAGCAGGCGAACTGTGCGCCCACTTATGCGATACTGCGCGCCTGCAACAGCACAGCGCCAAAGCTCGCGAGTTTACAGGTCAAGCGCCGGAAATAAATCACCCGCCTCTTAAGATCGACCACTCAGCAGTTCGCATCTGCCGCCCTTGACAACCCATCAAGTCATCGGCATGATTCGCGGCCTATTTTGTTTGCTATTTCCTAAAAAGTCTTTCGAGGAGCTCGACGGTGGCCAACACACCTTCCGCCAAAAAACGTGCAAAACAGGCTGAGAAGCGTCGCAGCCACAACGCCAGCCTGCGTTCCATGGTTCGTACCTACATCAAGAATGTAGTTAAAGCCATCGACACCAAAGACGCTGAAAAAGCTCAAGCAGCCTACGTTCTGGCTGTGCCGGTTATCGACCGTATGGCCGATAAAGGCATCATCCACAAGAACAAGGCCGCTCGCCATAAGAGCCGCCTGAATGGCCACATCAAGGCTCTGAGCGTTGCTGCTGCAGCCTGAGTGGTAACAACTGCAACGCAGCCCAGGTTGCGTAACAGTTAAGAAATGCCCCGTACCGAAAGGTCCGGGGCATTTTTGTTTGTGCCTGAAAATCATCGCAGCTCCACCGGTGGGCAAGTCCTCCCACATTTTGATCGCGGTGTATTTTCGGGCACAAAAAAAACGCCCCGAACCGGTCGGGGCGTTTTTGCTACCGCTTGATCAAAACATCAATCAATGGTGATGACCGCCTTCACCGTGGACGTGACCGTGGGCCACTTCTTCCTGGGAAGCGTCGCGGATGGCAACGATCTTCACTTGGAAGTTCAGGCGCTGGCCAGCCAGGGGATGGTTGCCGTCGACGGTAACGTCGTCGCCGTCCAGGTCACGGATTGTGACGATCTGCATTTGACCGTCCGGCGCGGAAGCGTGGAACTGCATGCCCACTTCCAACTCATCAACACCTTCGAACATGCTGCGGCTCAGGGTGCTGACCAGTTCGGCGGAGTATTCGCCGTAGGCATCTTCAGGCTCCACGGCAACGTTCAGCTCATCGCCAACGCTTTTGCCTTCCAGTGCCTTTTCCAGGCCTGGAATGATGTTACCTGCGCCTTGCAGGTAGACCAGCGGCGCGCCGCCGGCTGAGCTGTCGATGACCTCACCAGCGTCGTTGGTCAGGGTATAGTCGATGGAGACAGCCTTGTTAGCGGCGATCGTCATGGGGCGAGACCTTTTGCATAAGAATGAAGAACGGACAAGTCTAAACAAGGATTTGCCCGAAAGCGAACAGAACCCGGACGGACGGGACCGACCAACGGTCTCCCGCATCCTCGGCTTCCACCTGGACGCCGAGCAGCAATGGGTTGTCGAGCTGTCCTGCGGCCACACCCAGCACCTGCGCCACCAGCCACCCTGGCAATCCCGCGCCTGGGTACTCGACCCGCTGCAACGCAGCAAAAAAATAGGCCAGCGCTTTGCCTGCGGCTGGTGTGCGCAAGCCCACGAATAGCGATAACCTTGGCACCTGATTCCCGGCAGGCGCTCAGTCATAGAGCGCCACCGAAGCCATGCACCTCCAGAGAATTCGCATGCAGACTTTTTTTATCGCGCCCACCGATTTTGGTGTGGGTCTGACCTCCATCAGCCTCGGGCTGGTGCGCACCCTCGAACGAGCCGGGCTGAAAGTCGGCTTCTTCAAACCGATTGCCCAACCTCACCCAGGCGATACCGGCCCCGAACGCTCCACCGAACTGGTGGCGCGCACCCACGGCCTCAAGCCGCCACAGCCCCTGGGCCTGGCCCACGTAGAGCGGATGCTCGGCGACGGCCAGCTCGATGAGCTGCTGGAAGAAATCATCACCCTGTATCAGCAGGCCGCCGTGGGCAAGGATGTGCTCATCGTCGAGGGCATGGTGCCGACCCGCAGCGCCAGCTATGCCGCACGGGTCAACCTGCACCTGGCCAAGAGCCTGGATGCGGAAGTGATCCTGGTCTCGGCCCCGGAAAACGAAGTACTCACCGAGCTGTCCGGCCGCGTGGAACTGCAGGCCCAACTGTTCGGCGGGCCGAAAGACCCGAAAGTGCTCGGCGTAATCCTCAACAAGGTGCGCACCGACGAAAGCATGGAAGCCTTCTCGGCGCGCCTCAAGGAACATTCGCCCTTGCTGCGCAGTGGCGATTTCCGCCTGTTAGGCTGCATTCCCTACCAGCCTGAACTCAATGCCCCGCGCACCCGTGACGTCGCCGACCTGATGGGCGCACAGATCCTCAATGCCGGCGACTACGAAACCCGGCGCATGACCCGCATCATCATCTGCGCCCGCACCATGCGTAACACCGTGGAACTGCTCAAGCCCGGCGTGCTGGTGGTGACTCCCGGGGACCGCGACGACATTATCCTGGCCGTCAGCCTGGCCGCCATCAACGGCGTGCCCCTGGCCGGGTTGCTGCTGACCAGCGACACCCTGCCCGACCCGCGCATCATGGACCTGTGCCGCGGCGCCTTCCAGGCCGGGCTGCCGGTGCTGTCGGTGAGTACCGGCTCCTACGAGACCGCCAACCTGCTCAACAACCTGAACAAGGAAATTCCCATCGATGACCGCGAGCGCGCCGAGATCATTACCGATTTCGTCGCCGGCCATCTCGATGCACGCTGGCTGCACCAACGCTGCGGCACGCCGCGGGAGATGCGCCTGTCGCCGGCGGTGTTCCGCTACCAGTTGATCCAGCGCGCCCAGGCCGCCAACAAGCGCATCGTCCTGCCCGAAGGCAGCGAGCCGCTGACCGTGCAGGCCGCCGCCATCTGCCAGGCTCGCGGCATTGCGCGCTGCGTGCTGCTGGCCAAGCCGGCGGACGTGGAAGCCGTGGCCCGTGCCCAAGGCATCGAATTGCCCGAAGGACTGGAGATTCTCGACCCGGACCTGATCCGCGAGCGGTACGTCGAGCCCATGGTGGCGCTGCGCAAGAGCAAGAGCCTCAATGCGCCGATGGCCGAGCAGCAGTTGGAAGACACCGTGGTGATCGCGACCATGATGCTGGCCCTGGATGAAGTCGACGGGCTGGTATCCGGGGTTATCCATTCCACCGCCAATACCATCCGCCCGGCCTTGCAGTTGATTAAAACCGCACCGGGTTGCACGTTGGTGTCGTCGGTGTTCTTCATGTTGTTCCCCGAACAGGTGCTGGTGTACGGCGACTGCGTGATGAACCCGCACCCCAGCGCCGCCGAACTGGCGGAGATCGCCCTGCAGAGCGCCGACTCGGCGCAGGCGTTCGGCATTACCCCGCGCGTGGCAATGATCAGTTACTCCAGCGGCGACTCGGCCAGCGGCGAAGAAGTCGAGAAAGTCCGCGAAGCCACTCTGCTTGCCCATGAACAGCAAAGCGCACTGTTGATCGACGGCCCGCTGCAATACGACGCCGCCGCCAACGAAACCGTGGCGCGGCAACTGGCGCCCAACAGCCCGGTCGCCGGCAAGGCCACGGTATTCGTGTTCCCGGACCTGAACACCGGCAACACCACCCACAAAGCGGTGCAGCGCAGCGCCGACTGCGTAAGCCTGGGGCCGATGCTCCAGGGGCTGCGCAAACCGGTCAACGACCTGCCGCGCGGCGCCCAGGTCGACGACATCGTGTACACCATCGCACTGACTGCGATCCAAGCCGCCAACCGACCTATGGATATCTAAATGCTGGATTTTCTGCCTGCCGCCGTACGCGGGGTGATCGCATCGCTGTTGCTGGCGCTGAACACAATTCTGCTGTGTTCGTTTCTGTTCGTCGTGGCGCTGTTCAAGGCCCTGCCCTTTGCCAAGCGCTTCAGTGAATGGCTGATGAACCACACCCATGAGGCCTGGGTCACCAACAATAAGGGCTGGATGAACCTGGTCCGGCACACGCGCTGGCACGTGTCCGGCCTTGAAGGCCTGGACTACCAGCATTCCTACCTGGTGACCAGCAATCACCAGAGTTGGGTCGACATCATGGTGCTGCAATATGTGCTCAATCGTCGCATTCGCCCGCTCAAGTTTTTCCTCAAGCAGGAGTTGATCTGGGTGCCGGTGATTGGCCTGGCGTGGTGGGCGTTGGGCTTTCCCTTCATGAAACGCTACACCAAGGCCTACCTGGAAAAACACCCGGAGAAGAAAGGCAAGGACCTGGAAACCACCCGCAAGACCTGCGCGAAGTTTCGCGACAACCCGGTGGGCATCTTCAATTTCGCCGAAGGCACGCGGTTTACGCCGGGCAAGCACGCGCAGCAAAATTCACCGTTTCGCTACCTGCTCAAGCCCAAGGCCGGCGGTATCGCGTTTGTGCTGGATGCCATGGGCGAACAGTTGAAGTCGCTGGTGAACGTGACTATCCACTACCCCGCCGGGCGCCCTGGGTACTGGGACTTGCTATGCGGGAAGGTGAAGGACGTGGTGGTGCGGTTTGATGAGGTGCAGATCCCGCGTGAGTTCATCGGCAAGAACTATGAGCAGGATGGGGAGTATCGACTGGCGTTCCAGGGGTGGATCAACCAGCTGTGGGAAGAGAAGGATGCGTTACTGGACAAGCTACATAAAGACTTCCCAGACAAACGATAATCAAAAGGTGGGAGAGGGCTTGCCCTCGATAGCAGTGTGTCAGTCAGTACCTCTGTCACGGGTACATCGCTATCGGGGGCAAGCCCCCTCCCACATTTGACTGCGCAAGCTTAGATCGCGCCGCGCTGACGCAACAGTTCCAGCACTTGCTTGACGCTGTCTTCCAGCGACAGGGCCTGGGTGTCGATGACCAGGTCGGCGTTCAACGGCACGTCGTACGGGAAGGACTCGCCAGGAATGTTATCCCCACCGGCGGCATACAGGCCTTGCGGATCGCGCTCGGCGCACACCAGCGGCGATGCCTGCACGTAAACGGTCAGCAGGCGGTCGCTGCCAATCAGCGCCTTGGCCTGTTCACGACCTTCGGCGTCCGGTGCGACGAACGCGGCCAGGGTCAGCAGGCCGGCTTCGTTGAACTGACGCGCCACATGCGCGGCACGCCGCCAGTTCTCGGTACGCCCGGCGCGATCCTGCGGCAGCCCTTTGTTGAGGTCGTGGCGCAGGTTCTGGCCATCCAGCACGAACACGGCACGGCCCATATCGAACAGCTTGCGCTCGACCGCATAGGCCAGGGTGCTCTTACCGGCGCCCGACAACCCGCTGAACAACACCGTAGCCGGTTGCTGGCCGAAGCGCAGCGCGCGCTCTTCGGTTGCCACATGGGCCAACTTGCCGTGGTGCGACGCACCGCCATGGTTCACCGGCGGCGCGATGATCATGCCGGCCGCCACGGTGCCGTTGGTCAAGCGATCGATGACAATGAAGGCGCCGGTGGTGCGGTTGCTGTCGTAACCGTCCAGCGCGATGGCGGCGTCGAGGCTGACCTTGACCCGGCCGATCTCGTTCAACTGCAACGAACTCGCCGGGCCTTCGGCCAGGGTGTTCACGTCCACGCGGTGCACGATGCTGGTGATGGAACCCGGCACGTAACTGGTGGCGCGCTTGATGTCGTATTTCTTGCCCGGCAGCATCGGTTCTTCGGCCATCCACACCAGCATGGCATCGAAGGCGTCGGCCACCTGCGGCACGTTGTCGGCATGCACCAGCAAGTCGCCGCGCGAGATGTCGATCTCGTCTTCCATGGTCAGGGTCACCGCCTGGCCGGGGCCGGCGTGCTCCAGCTCACCTTCGAAGGTGACGATGGATTTGACGCGGCTGCTCTTGCCCGACGGCAGCACCACGACTTCGTCGCCCTTGTGCACGATGCCGCTGGCCAGGGTGCCGGCGAAGCCACGGAAGTTCAGGTTCGGACGGTTGACGTACTGCACCGGGAAACGCAGGTCGGTGTAGTTGCGGTCGTTGGCGATCTCGACGGTCTCGAGGATCTCCATCAGCGACTGCCCGGTGTACCAGGGCGAACGCTCGCTCTTGTTGACCACGTTGTCGCCCTTGAGCGCCGACATCGGCACGAACGCCATGGTGCTCGGCTTGAATGCGATGCCGTCGGCGAACTTCAGGTAATCGGCCTTGATCGCCTCGAAGACGTTTTGGTCGAAGCCGTTGATATCCATCTTGTTGACGGCGATCACGATGTGCTTGATGCCCAGCAACGAGGCGATGTAGCTGTGGCGACGGGTCTGGGTCTGCACGCCATAGCGCGCGTCGATCAGAATGATCGCCAGGTCACAGGTGGACGCACCCGTGGCCATGTTGCGGGTGTACTGCTCATGGCCGGGCGTGTCGGCGATGATGAATTTGCGCTTGGCGGTAGAGAAGTAGCGGTAAGCCACATCAATGGTGATGCCCTGCTCACGCTCGGCCTGCAAGCCGTCGACCAGCAGGGCCAGGTCGATATCGTCACCGGTGGTGCCGGACTTCTTCGAATCGCGGGTAATGGCTTCCAAGTGATCTTCGTAGATCATCTTGGAGTCGTGCAGCAGGCGCCCGATCAGGGTGCTCTTACCGTCGTCGACGTTGCCACAGGTCAGGAAGCGCAACATTTCCTTGCGCTCGTGCTGGCCCAGGTAGGCGAGGATGTCCTCGCTGATCAAATCAGATTGATGGCTCATTGGGTTCAAGCTCCGAGCTGTAAGCTTCAAGCGGCAAGCTTGTCGGCGTACAGCTAGTCAGAAATTTTGTTGATCAGGCCGCAGAGCATTTTTGAGAGCTCGCGAGTTTCTGTAATCCAGTTTTCAGCCAGCGGGCGGGCGATGTAAGCAATGTCGCTACCGATGAGAATCTGTGTCCGTAACTCACCACAAGAAGCCTTCGCTATCCAAAGAAAACGCGCCTTTTCTTTAGCACTGCGACGCTCCGTACCCTCAGCAATATTGGAGGGCACCGAAAGTGCAGAGCGAGTGATCTGGTCCTTAAAACCAAGATCCCTGCATTGCGCCAACTCCCGGTAGACTCCCACCGCTAAACATTTGCTTCTCTGCCAAACGACCAACTTCTCGAAGCCCATTACGAGTCACTCGATAGCGGCTCGCAACAACCGGCTGCAAGCACCAAACCGCCAAATTACGCATACCGCCTTTAACTTGCAGCTTGCCGCTTGTAACTCGAAACTTAAAAGTACCCCTGCCGTTTTTTATCTTCCATGGAGCCGGCGCCATCATGGTCGATGACCCGGCCCTGGCGCTCGGAAGTTCGCGTCAGGAGCATTTCCTGAATGATGTCCGTCAGCGTTTCGGCTTCGGACTCCACCGCGCCCGTCAACGGGTAGCAGCCAAGGGTACGGAAACGGACTTTCTTTTTGACGATACGGGCTTTGTCTTCGTCGGACAGGTGCTCAAGGATGCGGTCGTCGTCGATCATGATCAACGTGCCGTTCTTCTCGATCACCTCACGCTCGGCGGCGAAGTACAGCGGCACGATCGGGATGCCTTCCAGGTAGATGTACTGCCAGATGTCCAGCTCGGTCCAGTTGGACAGCGGGAACACGCGGATCGACTCGCCCTTGTTGACGTTGCCGTTGTAGACGTTCCACAGCTCCGGACGCTGGTTCTTCGGGTCCCAGCGGTGTTTGCTGTCGCGGAACGAGTACACGCGCTCTTTGGCGCGGGATTTCTCTTCATCGCGACGGGCGCCGCCGAATGCTGCGTCGAAACCATACTTGTCCAGGGCCTGCTTGAGGCCCTCGGTTTTCATGATGTCGGTGTGCTTGGCGCTGCCGTGGGTGAACGGGTTGATGCCCTGCGCCACCCCATCCGGATTGACGTGGGTGATCAACTCCAGGCCCAGTTCTTCGACCATTTTGTCGCGGAACTTGTACATCTCCTGGAATTTCCAGCGGGTGTCGACGTGCATCACCGGGAATGGCAGCTTGCCCGGGAAAAACGCCTTGCGTGCCAGGTGCAGCATCACGGCGGAGTCTTTACCGATCGAGTAGAGCATCACCGGGTTGTCGAACTCGGCGGCGACCTCGCGGATGATGTGGATGCTTTCCGCCTCCAGCTGTTTCAGATGCGTCAGTTTGTCGACCATGGCTACTCACGAAAACGATCTTATGGACGGCCAGCGGGCCGTGTTCGAGCGGGGCATGCTAGCACAGCAACTTCTTCTATTTAGGGCGCCATCTAGACCGAAACGATATATGAATATGCCCCAAGGTTTGGCGTCGATGGCCGGTCGAACCCGCTCAGACGCAGGAGTGTGCGTCAGATCGGGTTGGGGCAATCGATGAATAAATGCTCCAAGGCAAAGCGCCGCGCCAGGTAATCGCCCAGCGCCTGTACGCCGTAACGCTCGGTGGCGTGATGGCCGGCGGCAATGAAGCTGACGTCGTTTTCGCGGGCGCTGTGGAAGGTCTGCTCGGACGCCTCGCCGCTGAGGAACAGATCGACACCGGCGGCGATCGCCTGGTCGATATAGCCCTGGCCGCCGCCGGTACACCAGCCGATGCGGCGGATCATCTCGCTGCCCTCGATCAGCAGCGGCTCGCGGCCCATGACGTCCTGCACGCGGCGGGCGAAGTCGCGGGGCGACAAGGGCTCGGCAAGGGAGCCGACCAGACCGATAACTTTCAGGTTATCCGGGTCCAGCGGGCCTTCGACGGTGATGTCCAACTGCCGCGCCAGCTGCACGTTATTGCCGACGTCGGGGTGCAGGTCCAGCGGCAGGTGGTAGGCCAGCAGGCTGATGTCGTGCTTGAGCAGGGCTTTCAGGCGACGTTGCTTCATGCCGGTGATGCACGGGTTTTCGCCTTTCCAGAAATAACCATGGTGAACCAGCACCAGATCGGCCTGGGCCTCGACGGCGGCATCCAGCAGCGCCTGACTGGCGGTCACGCCGCTGACGATGCGCATCACCTGCGGACGACCCTCGACCTGCAGGCCGTTGGGGCAGTAATCAGCAATTTTTGCACTGCCGAGGTAGCGGTCCGCTTCCTCGACGAGGGTGGTAAGGGGGACGGCCATGAAAGTCTCCTAAATATCCCGTTCAGAGGCGCTCGCAGCCTCGTATAATGCGCGACATTATGGGCGCTCCCCCGCCCCCTGCAACCTGTCAGGACTTACTTGATGCTCAAGGCGCTGCGTTTTTTTGGATGGCCATTGCTGGCCGGCGTGCTGATCGCGATGCTGATCATTCAGCGTTTCCCCCAGTTGGTGGGCTTACCCAGCCTTGATGTGAACCTGCAACAGGCCCCGCAGACCACCACGGTGGTGCAAGGCCCGGTGACCTATGCCGACGCAGTGGTGATCGCCGCTCCGGCGGTGGTCAACCTGTACACCACCAAAGTCATCAACAAACCGGCGCATCCGCTGTTTGAAGACCCACAGTTCCGCCGCTACTTCGGTGACAACGGGCCCAAACAGCGGCGCATGGAGTCCAGCCTGGGTTCCGGAGTGATCATGAGCCCCGAAGGCTACATTCTCACCAATAACCACGTGACCAGCGGCGCCGATCAGATTGTGGTGGCCCTGCGTGACGGCCGCGAAACCCTGGCCCGTGTGGTGGGCAGCGATCCGGAGACGGACCTGGCGGTGCTGAAGATCGATTTGAAGAACCTGCCTGCGATCACCCTCGGCCGCTCCGATGGTTTGCGCGTAGGCGATGTCGCGCTGGCGATCGGCAACCCGTTCGGGGTCGGTCAGACCGTGACCATGGGCATCATCAGCGCCACCGGGCGCAATCAGTTGGGCCTCAACAGCTACGAAGACTTTATCCAGACCGACGCCGCGATCAACCCGGGTAACTCCGGCGGCGCGCTGGTGGATGCCAATGGCAACCTGACCGGCATCAACACGGCGATTTTCTCCAAGTCCGGCGGCTCCCAGGGCATCGGGTTTGCGATTCCGGTGAAGCTGGCGATGGAGGTGATGAAGTCGATCATCGAACACGGCCAGGTGATTCGCGGCTGGCTGGGCATCGAAGTGCAGCCACTGACCAAAGAGCTGGCCGAGTCGTTCGGCCTGACCGGGCGTCCCGGCATCGTGGTGGCGGGGATCTTCCGCGACGGCCCGGCGCAGAAGGCCGGCCTGCAACTGGGTGACGTGATTCTGAGCATCAACGGCGAACCGGCCGGCGACGGGCGCAAGTCGATGAACCAGGTGGCGCGGATCAAGCCAACCGAGAAGGTTGCGATCCAGGTCATGCGCAATGGCAAGGAGATCAAGTTGTCAGCCGAAATCGGCCTGCGCCCACCGCCAGCCCCAGTAAAAGAAGAGGAATAATCGACCTCATCCACGTGCCCGTTGACAGGCACGCGGGTGATATTTCGTAGCGATTCATTCTCATTAGTCATGTTATATTGTTTCAATACTGTTATTGGAACGCTCTCTCATGCCGTCTCGAAAAATCGCTCCCCTGGCTGGCCTGGCCCTGGGATTGCTGCTGGACCCGGCCTTCGCCGAAGACAACCGCCTGGAACTGGAAGCCATCAGCGTCACCACCGATGCCTATGAATCCGCCACCGGCCCGGTCAAGGGCTACCGCGCCACCCGCTCCGCCAGCGCGACCAAAACCGACACGGCCCTGCGCGACATCCCACAGTCCATCAGCGTGATTCCGGCCACGGTACTCAAGGACCTGGGCAGCACCAACGTGGAACGCGCGCTGGAATTCGCCGGTGGGGTGTCCAAGCAAAACAATTTCGGCGGCCTGACCCTTTACGAATACAGCGTGCGCGGTTTCACCACGTCGGAGTTCTACCAGGACGGCTTCAGCGCCAACCGTGGCTACCCGAGCACGCCGGACACCGCCAATATCGAACGTATCGAAGTGCTCAAGGGCCCTGCCGCGAGCCTCTACGGACGCGGCGATCCCGGCGGTACGGTGAATATCGTCACCAAAAAGCCTCAACCCGAAGCCTTCACCACCCTGCAAACCAGCGCAGGCAGTTGGGATCGTTATCGCACCGCACTGGACGTCAACACCCCGCTGGACAGCCAAGCTAACGTGCTGTCACGGGTCAACCTGGCGGTGGAGGACAACCACAGTTTCCGCGATCACGTCGGCAGCAAGCGGGTGTTTGTCGCGCCGTCGTTCAGTTGGCAATTGGACCCGGACACCACGCTCTTGGTGGAAAGTGAGTTCGTGCGCCACAGCTCCACCTTCGACCGTGGCATCGTCGACGCTCCCGGCGTATCGCGCCGCACATTCCTCGGCGAACCCAACGACGGCAACATCGACAACCACAACAACCGCCTGCAGGCGACCCTCGAACATCACCTCAACGATGCCTGGAAACTGCGCCTGGCCAGCCACTACAAACAAGGCAGCCTGTGGGGCGATGCTTCGGAAAACCGCGCGCTGAATGCCGACGGTCACACCCTCAATCGCCGTTACCGCGAACGCTCCATGCGCTGGCACGACAGCATCACCCAGCTGGAACTGCGCGGCCTGTTCGACATCGGCAGTTGGCAGCACGAGCTGTTGGTGGGCACCGAATACGAGGACTACCGCAAGAACGAGCGCGTGACTGCGGTCGCGGGGAGCTACCCCATCGACCTTTACAACCCGGTCTACGGCCAGCCCAAACCCAACGGCGCGCGCTCCGGCACTGACTTCTTCGAGCAGACCAGAAGCCACGCCTTGAACCTGCAGGACCAGATCGTCTTCACCGACCGCCTGCGCGGCATGATTGGCGCGCGCGTTGAGCATTTCGAACAAACCGTCGATGACTTTACCCGTAACGCCCCAACCAGCCGCCAAACCCACGACGCCCTGACTCAGCGCGCCGGATTGCTTTACCAGCTCACGCCAGAAATCGGTGTGTTCGCCAACGCCTCGACCTCGTTCAAGCCCAATAGCGGCCTGGACGCCACGGGCAAAACCTTCAAGCCTGAAGAAGGCGTGGGCTATGAAGTGGGGGTCAAAAGCGAACTGTTCGACGACCGCCTCAGCGCCACCCTCGCCGCCTTCCATATCGAAAAGGAAAACGTGCTGGCCCTCGACCCGGCCACCAACACCAACCGCGCCATGGGCAAGGCCCGCAGCCAGGGTTTCGATCTGCAACTGACCGGGCAAGTGACCGACGCCGTGCGCGTGATCGGCGCCTTCGCCTACATCGATGCCGAGGTGACCAAGGGTGACAACACCATTCCAGCCGGCAGCCGCATCCTTGGCGTGGCCAAGCGCAGCGGCAGTCTGTTGGGGGTGTATGAATTCCAGGAGGGCGCCCTGCGCGGCTCGGACCTGGGCGCAGCATTCACCTATGTGGGGGACCGCTCGGGGGAAGCCGGCGGCAGCTTTGAACTGCCCGCCTACCACACCGTCGACCTGCTGGCCCATTACAAAGCCACGCAAAACGTGACGGTGGGCCTGAACCTTAACAACCTGTTCGATGAAAAGTACTACGAACGGTCCTACAGCAGTTACTGGGTCAGCCCAGGCGAACCGCGCAATCTCACGGTCAGCCTGACCCTCGACCTATAACGCGGCTAAAGTTGCTGCGGCGCGCGCTCGCACAGGGTATTGAGCGCCGCCGCCCACTGCGGGTCGTCGTTCAGACAGGGCACCAGCACCAGCTCTTCGCCACCGGCCTCACGGAACTGCTCGCGGCCGCGATCGCCGATCTCTTCCAGAGTCTCGATGCAATCGGCGACGAACGCCGGGCACATCACCAGCAGCTTTTTCACGCCTTGCTGGGCCAGCGCCTCCAGGCGCGCCTCGGTGTAGGGTTCGATCCACTTCGCGCGGCCCAGCCGCGACTGGAATGCCACCGACCATTTGCCGTCCGGTAAACCCAGGCGTGCAGCGAAATCACGGGCGACGGCGAAGCACTGCGCGCGATAGCAGGTGGCAAGCACCTGCGGCGACGCGTTCCTGCAGCAGTCGGCATCTTTGAAACAATGCTGGCCGGTGGGGTCGAGCTTGGTCAGGTGCCGCTCCGGCAGGCCGTGAAAACTCAGCAGCAGGTGATCGTAATCCTGCTCCACATATGTCCGAGCGCTCGCCGCCAATGCCTCGATGTACTCCGGCTGATCGTAGAACGGCTGCAGGATCGAAAACTGCACATCCAGTTTCTTATCACGCACCACGCGCTGGGCTTCTTCGATCACCGTAGTCACGGTGCTGTCGGCAAACTGCGGGTACAACGGCGCGAGCGTGACTTTGCGGATGCCCTGGGCGGCCAGGCGCGTCAGGGTGGTTTCCAGGGACGGCTCGCCGTAACGCATCGCCAACTCCACCGGGCCTTGGGTCCATTGCGCGGTCATCTGCGCTTGCAGGCGCCGGCTGAGTACCACCAGCGGCGAGCCCTCCTCCCACCAGATCGACGCATAGGCGTGCGCCGACTGCTCCGGGCGCTTGATCAGGATCAGCGAGACCAAAAGGCGTCGCACCGGCCATGGCAGGTCGATCACATAAGGGTCCATCAAAAACTGGTTGAGGTAGCTGCGCACATCGGCCACCGAAGTGGACGCCGGTGAACCCAGGTTGACCAGTAACAACGCGTGATCCGTCATGCAACATCCTATCTCTAGAGGCGGGTGGACAAGTCGTCCAGAGCCGCGCGCAACTCAGTGAACTGGAAAGTGAAACCGGCCGCCAGCAACCGTTCGGGTACGGCCTTCTGCCCGCCCAGCAATAACCCCGACAACTCGCCCAGCCCCACCTTCAGCGCGAAGGCCGGCATGGGCATGAACGCCGGACGATGCAGCACCTGGCCCAGGGTTTTGGCGAACTCGCGGTTACGCACCGGGTGTGGCGCGCACGCATTATAAGGACCGCTGGCGTCTTCCTTGTGCAGAAGAAAATCAATCAGGGCGATTTGATCCTTGATATGCACCCACGGCATCCACTGCCGTCCATCGCCGATCGGCCCGCCCAGCGCCAGCTTGAAGGGCAGCAGCAACCGCGACAAAAAGCCGCCCTGCGCAGCCAGCACCAGGCCAGTACGCACCAGTACCACGCGAATGCCCAGGGCTTCGGCGCGCTGGGCGGTTTCTTCCCAGGCGATGCACAACTGGCTGGGGAAATCGTCCTGCACCGGGCCGCTGGCTTCGGTCAGTTCGCGCTCGCCGCCGTCGCCATACCAACCCACCGCAGAGCCCGACACCAGCACCGCCGGTTTCTGCTCAAGGCCTTCGAGCCAGGCCAGCAGGGTTTCGGTAAGACTGATGCGGCTGCTCCACAGCAGCGCCTTGCGCCTATGGGTCCACGGGCGGTCGGCGATGGGTGCGCCGGCCAGGTTGACCACCGCATCCACTGCGCCGATCACCTCTTCCAGGCGCGCAACGCCCAGTACTTGTGCGCCGCACAGCGACGCCACTTCTTCCGGATGACGGCTCCACACGGTCAGGCGATGCCCCTGGGCCAGCCAGTGTTGGCAGAGCTGGCGACCGATCAAGCCGGTACCGCCGGTCAGCAAAATATGCATGGGACGCTCCTCATGTAACGTTCGCCGCCGATCACTGGTCTATTTTATAAGCAGGGATCAATTCGTAGTTGGGCGTGGCGTATGGTTAACCATAGGACACGTCAACGGTTCAGGTACGCCAAAACTTATACCAAAAAACAATATTGTACAGCTATTGGTCTCGGCGTAGCCTGTACGCAACGGTAAATGAGGCTCACCATGACTCTACCCATCGCGATTATCGGTACCGGTATTGCCGGTCTCTCCGCCGCCCGAGCGTTAAAAGAGGCCGGGCATGTTGTACAACTCTTCGATAAAAGTCGCGGCAGCGGCGGGCGTATGTCCAGCAAACGCAGCGATGCCGGTGCGCTGGACATGGGCGCCCAGTACTTCACCGCCCGTGATCGGCGTTTTGCCACCGAGGTGCAGCGCTGGCAGGCGCAGGGCGTGGTCGATCAGTGGCTACCCAAGCTCTACCAATTCAAGTCCGGCCAGCTCACTCCCTCCCCCGATGAACAGGTGCGCTGGGTCGGCACACCACGCATGAGTGCCATCACTCGCGCACTGCTGGATGATTTGCCGGTGCAGTTCGGTTGCCGCATCACCGAGGTGTTCCAGGGCAAACATCACTGGAACCTGCAGGACGCCGACGGCGGCAATCACGGGCCTTTCAGCCACGTGATCATCGCCACCCCGGCGCCCCAAGCGAGCGCCCTGCTGGCGGCCGCGCCCAAACTGGCGAGCGTCGCCGCCGGGGTAAAAATGGACCCCACCTGGGCCGTCGCCCTGGCCTTCGACACACCGCTGGACACCCCGATGCAAGGCTGTTTCGTACAAGACAGCCCCCTCGACTGGCTGGCACGCAACCGCAGCAAGCCAGGGCGCGACACGCGCCTCGACACCTGGGTTCTGCATGCCACCAGCGCTTGGAGCAAGGCCCACCTGGACCTGTCCAAGGAAGCAATCACGGAATACCTGCACGGTGCCTTCGCCGAGTTGC
Source organism: Pseudomonas sp. lyk4-R2A-8 (assembly GCF_030209095.1). Lineage (NCBI taxonomy): Bacteria > Pseudomonadati > Pseudomonadota > Gammaproteobacteria > Pseudomonadales > Pseudomonadaceae > Pseudomonas > Pseudomonas sp. lyk4-R2A-8. Next base: position 65,543 of record NZ_JARVSS010000003.1, on the reverse strand, counting down.
TGCACAGCACCATGCCCGAGCCTTCGTTCAGCCTTGCCCATCGCTGGCTCTATGCGCGACCGTCCAGCGCCCATGAGTTCGGCGTACTCGCCGATGCTGACCTGGGGTTGTATGTCTGCGGCGACTGGTGCCTGTCCGGCCGCGTAGAAGGCGCCTGGCTCAGTGGCCAGGAAGCGGCGCGCCGTCTGATCGAGCATCTGCAATGAACCGCATCAACCCGGATAAATTGCTGCTGTCGAAATGGACAGCAGCACACCCGAAAAACAAGGAAAAACATTTCCTGGTCACTGAGCTGTTTCGTGATGAGGAAGGCACCGTACTCGAACTCGAACTGCAGGCAGTGATGACCCGCCGTGGCAAGCGGCTGCCGTGGCAGACCCTGCAGGACGCCGAAACGTGGACAATCGGCTGGAAATAACCTTCGCGCAAAAACCTATACAAATAATTTGACTTGTACAGCATCAAACCTATGATGAGATTTAGTTGTACAGGCTATAGAGTTTGTATAGGAATTTCGCAGAGGTTTGCCCATGTCCAACAGCCCCAAACCGAAGATCGCTATCAGTGCCTGTCTGTTGGGCGAGAACGTGCGCTTCAATGGCGGACACAAGCAATCCCTGCTCTGCTGCCAGACCCTGGCCGACTATTTCGACTTCGTTCCCTTGTGCCCGGAAGTGGCCATCGGCCTGGGCATTCCCCGCGAGCCGATTCGCCTGGTAGGCGACCCTGCCCAGCCGCAGGCCGTCGGTACCGTGAACCGTGCGCTCAACGTCACCCAACCGCTGGACGATTACGGCCGGCAGATGGCGCGCGAACATACTGACTTGTGCGGTTACATCTTCATGCAGAAGTCACCATCCTGTGGCCTGGAAAGGGTCAAGGTCTATCGTGAAAACGGCACACCGGTGGACGGCGGCGGTCGCGGCATCTATGCCCAGGCGTTCTGCGCGCGCCACCCCAACCTGCCGGTAGAGGAGGACGGGCGCCTGAACGACCCGGTCCTGCGGGAAAACTTCCTTACCCGCGTGTTCGTCTATGCAAGCTGGCAAGCACTGCTGGCCGAAGGCTTGAGCCGCCATCGCTTGCTGGCCTTTCACTCGCGCTACAAGTACCTGCTGATGGCCCACAGTCCGCAACATTACAAAAGCCTCGGCCACCTGCTGGGCACGATGGACAAAGGCATCCCGCTGGAAGAACTGGCCGCCGGCTACTTCAGCGAATTGATGACCGGCCTGAAAAAATGCGCCACCCGCGGCACCCACAGCAACGTGCTGCAGCACATCAGCGGCTACCTCAAGCAGGTAATCAGCGCAGACGACAAACAGGAAATGCAAACCGTCATCGGCCAATACCGCCACGGCATCGTGCCGCTGGTGGTGCCGCTGACGTTGCTCAAGCACCACTTTCGCCAACACCCGGACCGCTACATCGCGCAGCAGGCGTACTTGCAGCCGCACCCGGAAAATCTCAGCCTGCGAAATGCGATCTAACCCATGAAAAGCGTCATGAAAACCGCCGTGCACGAAGAACCCGGCGAAGACATTGCCCAAGCCCTTGAAGATGGCTGGCTGCCGATCCGTGAGGTCGCGCGTCAGACCGGCGTCAACGCAGTGACCCTGCGCGCCTGGGAACGTCGCTATGGCTTGATCGTGCCCCAGCGCACGCCCAAAGGGCATCGGCTATTCAGTGCCGAGCATGTGCAACGTATTCACACCATCCTGACGTGGCTCAACCGAGGCGTACCGGTCAGCCAGGTGAAAAACCTGATCGACTCCGCCCAGACCAGCCCCGACAGCGTTGCCAACGAATGGCAGAGCCTGCGCCAGACCCTGGTGCAGGCCATCAGCGACCTGGCCGAGCGCCGGGTGGACGATGCCTTCAACCAGGCCATGGCGCTCTACCCGCCGCGCACCCTGTGCGAGCAACTGCTGCTGCCGCTGATCCAGGAACTGGAGCAACGCTGGCAGGGCCAGTTCGGCGCTCAGATGGAGCGGGTGTTTTTTCTGTCATGGCTGCGCAGCAAATTCGGCGCGCGCATCTACCACAACAATCGCCAATTGCACGGTGCGCCACTGCTGTTGATCAATCAATCCGACCTGCCGCTGGAGCCGCACCTGTGGCTCAGCGCCTGGCTGGCCAGCAGCGCCGATTGCCCGGTGGAAGTCTTCGACTGGCCGCTGCCCGCCGGCGAACTGGCGCTGGCGGTGGAACATCTCAAACCACGCGCAGTGTTGCTGTATTCAAGCAAGGCCTTGCAACTGCCGGCCTTCGCCAAACTGTTGGGCGGTGTTGACTGCCCGACGCTGCTGGTCGGTCCCACGGTGAGCATTCATCAGGCCGAGCTGGCGTTGCTCAGCCATGACCTTGCCGATCTGTCCGTCGCCGAAGACCCGCTGTCGGCCCACCAACTTCTGCTCCAGCGTGGACTCGTCTAAATGCACCTGATCTGGCTGCGCACCGACCTGCGCCTTCACGACAATACCGCCCTGGCCGCCGCGAGCCAGCGCGGCCCGCTGGCGGCGGTTTACCTGATCACGCCCGAACAATGGCGGGCCCACGATGACGCACCGTGCAAAGTGGATTTCTGGCTGCGCAACCTGCAGCACTTGAGCCAGTCCCTGGGCGCACTCAACATCCCGCTGCTGATCCGCACCGCCGCCACCTGGGACCAGGTGCCCGCCGTGCTCAGCCAATTGTGCGGCGAACTGGGCGTGGCCTCGGTGCATGTCAACGAAGAGTACGGCATTCATGAAAGCCGCCGCGACGCAGCGGTGGCCAAGGCGCTGGAAGCCGATGGCGTGACTTTCCACAGCTACCTGGACCAACTGTTTTTTCAACCAGGCAGTGTGCTCACCAAAAGCGGCACGTATTTCCAAGTGTTCAGCCAGTTTCGCAAGGTCTGCTACACCCGCCTGCACAGCGCCCTGCCGCGTCTGGTGAACGCGCCGAAGGCGCAGCAAAAACTCGCCATCGAGAGCGACGCCGTGCCGATCGCCGTCGATGGCTTCGAACCGCCCAGCGAGCGCCTGCGCGCACTCTGGCCTGCCGGCGAAGATGAAGCCCGGCGCCGCCTGGAAACCTTCGCCGACGCGCAGATCAGCTATTACAAGGATGAGCGCGATTTCCCCGCCAAGCCCGGCACCAGCCAATTGTCGGCCTACCTGGCAGCCGGTGTGATCTCGCCGCGCCAGTGTCTGCACGCGGCGCTGCAAACCAATCAGGGCGAGTTCGAAAGCGGCGATATCGGTGCGATCACCTGGATCAACGAACTGCTTTGGCGTGAGTTCTACAAACATATTCTGGTGGGCTACCCGCGCGTGTCCCGCCATCGCGCCTTCCGCCCCGAAACCGAAGCGGTGGCCTGGCGTGACGCACCCGAGGACCTCGCCGCCTGGCAACAGGCGCGCACCGGTCTGCCGATCATCGACGCGGCGATGCGTCAGTTGCTCGACACCGGCTGGATGCACAACCGCCTGCGCATGGTGGTGGCGATGTTCCTGACCAAGAACCTGCTGATCGACTGGCGTGAAGGCGAACGTTTCTTTATGCGCCACCTGATCGACGGCGACCTGGCCGCCAATAACGGTGGCTGGCAGTGGAGTTCGTCCACCGGCACCGACTCGGCGCCGTATTTCCGGATTTTCAGCCCGCTGAGCCAGTCGGAAAAATTCGACCGCGACGGCGTGTTCATCAAGCACTGGCTGCCGGAACTGGCCGGGTTGAATAAAAAGGAAGTCCACAACCCCGATGCGGTTGGCGGCCTGTTTGGCGTGGCGGATTACCCCCGCGCCATCGTCGATCTGAAAAAATCCCGCGAGCGCGCCCTGGCCGCGTTCCGCAGCCTGCCATCGCGCGAAGCCGCCGGGGGTGCCCATGAGTGACTTTCTGCGCCGCTTCGCCCACACCTTTGCCACGCTGGACAAGCACAACCTGCACCTGCTCGACAGCCTGTACAGCAAGGACATCGTCTTTACCGATCCGCTGCACGAGGTGCACGGTCTGACCGCGCTGCACCGATATTTCGAAACGCTGTACGGCAATGTCAGCCAACTGCGTTTCGACTTTCACGGCTTCGATCAGGTGGCCGAAGGCGAAGGCTACCTGCGCTGGAAAATGAGCTTCTGCCACCCGCGCCTGGCCAATGGCCGGGTGATTCGCGTGGAAGGCTGCTCGCACCTGATGTGGCGTGACAAGGTCTACCGCCATCGTGACTATTTCGACGCTGGCGCCCTGCTGTATGAACACCTGCCCGTACTCGGCAAAGTGGTCAGTTGGCTGAAAAGGAGAGTGGGATGAATAGCGTGACGCCCCGTCGTTATTGGCTGACCGGCGCCAGCAGTGGCATCGGCGCCGCGCTGGCCGAGGAGCTGCTCAACAGCGGCGCCCAAGTGGCCGTGAGCTCACGCTCCAAAGAGCCGCTGGAGGCCCTGGCGCAACGTTACCCCGGCCAAGTGCTGGTGGTGGCCGGCGACTTGACCAACAGCCAGACCGTGCGCGAAATCGGTGAACACATTACCCACGCCTGGGGCGCGCTGGACACCGTGATCCTCAACGCCGGCACCTGCGAATACGTCGACGCCCGCCAGTTCGACTCGTCCATCATCGAGCATGTGGTGCGCACCAACCTGCTGGCCAGCAGTTATTGCATCGAAGCGGCGCTGCCGCTGTTGCGCGCCGGCCTGACGCCACACCTGGTGGGCGTCGCCAGCGCCGTGACCTACCTGCCGATGCCGCGCGCCGAGGCCTACGGCGCCTCCAAGGCCGGCCTGCGGTATTTGTTCGAATCGCTGCGCATCAGCCTGTCGCCGGAAAACATCGACGTCACGGTGATCAGCCCGGGCTTTGTCGACACGCCCCTGACCGAACGCAATGACTTCCCGATGCCCCTGAGCTGGCCCGCCGACAAGGCCGCGCGGCATATCTTCGCCAAACTGCAAAAGCGGCCGTTGGAGATCGCCTTCCCCGCGCTGTTTATCGCCACCCTGTGGCCCTTGTCGAAGCTGCCTAACCGCGCGCAGTTGATCATCGGCAAGCGCATGTTGCGCAGTGCTCCGCCGAAGAAGGACGACCTGTGAAGATCGCCATCATCGGCAGCGGCATCGCCGGGTTGACCAGCGCTTACCTGCTCAACCGCCGTCACGACATCACCCTGTTCGAAGCCGGCGACCGCATTGGGGGCCATACCCATACGGTCAAGGTCACGGTGGAAGGCCAGCACTACGCGGTGGACACCGGTTTCATCGTGTTCAACGACTGGACCTACCCCAATTTCATTCGCTTGCTGGGGCAGATCGGCGTGGCGTTCAAACCCACCGAGATGAGTTTTTCGGTGTGCGACGAGCGCACGCGCTTTGAGTACAACGGCAATAACCTCAACAGCTTGTTCGCTCAGCGCAGCAATATCCTGTCGCCGGGCTTCTGGGGCATGTTGCGCGACATCCTGCGCTTCAATCGCCAGGCGCCATTGGATTTACAGGAACACCGCATCAGCGCCGACATGACCCTGGGCGACTACCTCACCGCCGGCGGCTATGGCGAGCGCTTCGTGCGCCACTACATCGTGCCGATGGGCGCGGCGATCTGGTCGATGTCGCTGGCGGACATGCTGGGCTTTCCGTTGCAGTTCTTCGTGCGTTTTTTCAAGAATCACGGCCTGCTCTCGGTGAACAATCGCCCACAGTGGTGCGTGATCGAAGGCGGCTCCAGTGCGTACATCGAACCCCTGACTCGCGGTTTTCGTGAGCGGATCCGCTTGAGCTGCCCTGTGCATAACGTCGAGCGCAACGAGGACGGCGTGGTTATCCACAGCGCGTCCGGCAGTGAGTCCTTTGACCGCGTGGTGTTCGCCTGCCATAGCGACCAGGCCCTGGCGTTGCTCGGCGACCCGAGCCAGGCGGAGCAGGAGATCCTCGGTGCCCTGCCCTATGCCGATAACGACGTGGTGCTGCACACCGACACGCGCCTGCTGCCCGATCGCACACTGGCCTGGGCCAGTTGGAACTACCGGCTGACCGGCGACAGTCAGGCCCAGGCCGCCGTGACCTACGACATGAACATCCTGCAAGGCATCGACAGCGCCACGACGTTCTGCGTAAGCCTCAACCAGACGGCGGTGATCAACCCGCTGAAGATTCTTGCGCGCTACACCTATGCCCATCCGCAATACAGCCTGGGCGCCGTCGCCGCCCAGAACCGCTGGGAAGAATTGAACGGCGCCCGCCATACCCATTATTGCGGCGCCTACTGGGCCAATGGCTTTCATGAAGACGGCGTAGTCAGCGCCCTGCGCGTGGCGCAAGCCTTTGGGGAAACCCTGTGAACAGTGCCCTGTACAGCGGCTGGATCGCCCATCGCCGGTTTGCGCCCAAGGGCCATGCGTTTCGCTACCGCATCGGCCTGCTGTACCTGGATTTGAGTGAAGAAGACCACGTGCTAGGGCTCTCGCCCCTGGCCGGGCGCAGCCGCCTGGCGCCTTTTGGTTTTCGCCAGCAGGACTACCTGCGTGAGTTGACCGGCCACGGCATGAGCCTGAGCGATGCCGTGCGCCAGGAAGTCGGCAAGGCGCTGGGGCGTACACCCCAGGGCGTTATCTGCCTACTGACCCAGGCCCGCAGTTGGGGCCTGGCTTTTAATCCGGTGAGTTTCTTCTACTGTTTCGAGGCCGACGGGCAACTGGCCGCGATCCTGTGTGAAGTCACCAATACCCCTTGGCGCGAGCGCTATCGCTACGTGCTGCCGGCCCAGGCTCTGGGTGCGGACGAGCACCAGCATTTTGCCGTGGCCAAGGCGTTCCATGTGTCGCCGTTCCTGCCGCGCGACCTGCAATACCGCATGAGCTTCAGCCCGCCCGCCGAGCGGCTCGGCGTGCACATGGCCGACTGGCAGGGCGAATTGAAAGTCTTCGACGCCACCCTCAGCCTGCACAAAGAGGCGCTGACCCGCGCCAGCCTGCACCGCTACCTGTGGCGCTTTCCGTGGATGACCGCCAAGACCTGCCTGGCGATTTACTGGCAGGCCTTGCGTCTGTTGCTTAAACGTACACCGATTTTCTCCCACCGGGCCGCCGATGGCGCCTCTCGCACCGCCGTCGGGTATACCAAGGAACATCGCCATGAAATCCCCTAGCTTATCGGTCAAGGCCAGCCGCCTGAACGTCAACGGCATGACCACCGCGCTGCTGCGCAAGGGTGTGCTGCGTCAACTCAGCCAATTGCGCCACGGCCAGTTGGTGGTGATCGAGGATGGTGAACGCCAAGTGTTCGGCGCACGGGAAGCGCACCTGCTAGGGGAAATCCAGATCGTCGATCCGGCCGTGTGGGGCCTGGTGGCGGCCAACGGGTCGATCGGCGCCGGCGAGGCATTTATCCACGGCCATTGGACCAGTCCGGACCTGACCGCCGTAGTGCGGGTGATGGTCAGCAACCTGGACGTACTCGACGCGATGGAGGGTGGCCTGGCCCGCCTCGCGCGCCCGCTCACCCAAAGCCTGCACTGGCTCAACCGCAATACGCGCAAGGGCTCGCAAAAAAATATCGCCACTCACTATGACCTGGGCAACGACTTGTTCGAAGCGTTTCTGGACCCGACCATGATGTACTCGGCGGCGCAATTTCTGACGGCCGACGACACGCTGGAACAGGCGCAACTGAACAAACTGGAACGCATCTGTCAGAAACTGGCGCTTAAACCCAGCGACCATTTGCTGGAAATCGGCACCGGCTGGGGCAGCATGGCGCTGTATGCGGCGCAGCATTACGGCTGCAAGGTCACCACCACGACGTTGTCCAAAGAACAGTTCGCCTACACCCAGCAACGAATCCACGCCTTGGGCCTGCAGGACCAGGTCACCCTGTTGCTGAGCGATTACCGCGATCTGACGGGGCAGTACGACAAACTGGTGTCGATCGAGATGATCGAAGCGGTGGGCCATCGCTTTCTGCCCACCTACTTCAAGCAATGCGCGCAGTTGCTCAAGCGCGACGGCCTGATGCTGCTGCAGGCCATCACCATTCGCGAACAGCGTTTCGAGCAGGCCAGGCGCAGTGTGGATTTTATCCAACGCTACATTTTCCCCGGCGGCGCCCTGCCTTCGGTGCAGAACATGCTGCACATCGTCGGCCGCGACACCGACATGAACCTGTTGCACATGGAAGACTTCGGCCTGCACTACGCAAAAACCCTGCGCCTGTGGCATGAGAATTTTCGCCGCGCCCATGGCCGCCTATCGGAACTGGGCTACGACGAATACTTCCTGCGGCTGTGGGAGTTTTACCTGTGTTACTGCGAAGGTGGCTTTATGGAGCGCACCATCGGCACCGCTCAATTGCTGCTGGCCAAGCCCGCAGCCATCAACCCACCCCTGCTCGGACGCTTCAATGCTTAAAACCGTGGCCAACGCCGCGCTGTTCCAGTGCGGCTGGTTTGCCTGCGTGCTGGGCGGCGACAGCCTCTGGTTGCTGCTGGGTGTGGTAGTCCTGGCCGTTCACCTGCTGTGGATAAGTTCATGGGCCGAGGACGGCGCGCTGATTATCGGCGTGACCCTGGCGGGCACTGTGCTGGACACCTTGCTGCGGGTGTCGGGGGTGTTTCAGTTCAGCGAACCGGGGCCGTTGATCCCGTTCTGGCTGATGCTGTTGTGGGCCCTACTGGCGACCACGCTGCGGCATTGCCTGGCCTGGAGCGCGCAACCCTGGTGGCTGGCCGCCTTGCTGGGCGCGGTGGGTGGGCCGCTGTCGTATTACGCCGGCAGCCAGTTGGCGGGGGTGCGATTTGGCTTCGCCCTGGCACCGACGCTCAGCGGGTTGGCACTGCTGTGGGCGACGGTTTTTGTCGGATTGCATCGGCTGGCACGCTGACGTCTGTCAGACCTTTCACACCCACAGCCTGCGCTTGCCTTACACTGCGCGCCTATGAACACCATCCCCCACCTGCAAATTGCTGAACCCGCCGTCACCTGTTCTACGTGTGCGGCGTGCTGCTGTCAGCTGGAAGTCATGTTGATTACCGACACGGGTGTACCGCAGCGCTATATCGACACGGACGATTGGGGCGGTGAAGTCATGCTGCGCCTGGACGACGGCTGGTGCGCGGCGCTGGATCGGGACACGATGATGTGCACAATTTACGAGCGGCGACCGCTGATTTGTCGCGAATTCGAGATGGGCGCACCGGAGTGTCTGGACGAACGCCAGGGCATTGCCACGGCGTATCGCTGATGCGCCATGCGGTAGGAGGCAAGCCCCCTGCCGCAAGGGTTTTACGGGAGGGCGGTTACAACGGCATGGTGTAGTGCAGCGCGTAGCTCTCTACCCCATCGTTGTTGCTGCTGATACCGGCGTTGGAATAATGCGTGGCGCGGATGCCCACTTCATGCCCACCGGTAAAGCGCAGCCCGAAACCCAAGCGGTCTTCGAACTGGAAAGCCTGGCCAATGTTGTTGTCTTCCAGCTTGGTGCGGGAAAACACCGCCACACCGATGCCGGCCTCGATATACGGCTTGACCGACTGCCCGGCGAATTCATACACGAACACTGGCGAGAACGACAGGCTGCTGGCGCCTGCGCGGTCGTCACCTTCCCAATACGTGTAAGCGCCGCTCCAGTAACCGGTCAGGCGCCCCATGTCGCTCTGCATCCAGCTCTTGTCCCAATCCGACGTCAGCCCCAGGCGATACGTCAGCGTCGAATCACTGGTGGCCCCCAGGCCGAATTCGAGGCCGGCGGCCTGCGCCGATAACGAGTGTCCTACCGCGACGGCTGCAATCGCAGCCAAACAGAACAAGCGCTTCATAAAACATCCCTTCCGAACGAGTTGTATGGTTTTTTGTACAAGCAATCTCGCTATAGAAGCCTGCGCAGTGACAGAAGTTCAGCTTCTAATGGCGAAATTTCACGAAATTTTCACGTGCGGAAGCTTCGCACAATTCCGGGATGTTTCCATAGTGTCGGTAGGACATTTCTGAAGTGAGACAGATCGCCACTGGTCCAGAACTGCGCCATCGCAGGTTCGCCGCCGGCCAGCACGTCGCGTTCACCCAATAAACGCTTAAGTTGACGTGCCACTGCGGCGCCAGTATCGATCAGGATGATGCTCGGCGGGAGCATCTGCGCCAGCAGCGGTTTGAGGAAGGGATAGTGAGTGCAGCCAAGGATGATGGTGTCGCAACCGCCACTGAGCAGCGGCCCGACGTAGCCCTGGAGCAACTGGCGCAGGGCCGGGCTGTCCAGGTCGCCGGTTTCAATCAGTTCCACCAGGCCCGGACAGGGTTGGGTGATCACGCGCACATCGGCGGCAAAACGATCAAGCAACGCCGCGAACTTGGCGCTTTGCAGGGTGCCGGTGGTGGCGAGCACGCCGACCACACCGCTGCGGGTCGCGGCGGCGGCGGGTTTGACGGCGGGCTCCATGCCCACCAACGGCCAATCGGGGTAATCCAGGCGCAGGTCAGCAACGGCGGCAACGGTGGCCGTGTTGCAGGCAATCACAAACGCCTTGGCGCCCCGCTCACGGAAAAACGCCGCGACCAAACGCGAACGTTCGCGGATAAAGGCCGGAGTTTTCTCGCCATAGGGGATATGTCCGCCATCGGCCACATAAAGCAGCGACTCGTGGGGCAGCAGTTGCTGGATTTCCTCCAGCACCGACAGGCCGCCGACACCGGAATCGAACACACCGATCGGCGCGTCCTTACCCATGGCGAGTGCCGCAGACACTGCAGCCAGGGTCACGCTTGACCCGCAGCTCGCGAAAACGCGTGGTCAAGGCATCGATCAGCAATAAACGCCCGACCAACGGTTCACCGAAACCGGCCAGCAGCTTCAGGGCCTCGAGGGCTTGCAGGCTGCCGACCAGCCCCACCAGCGGGCCGACCACGCCGGCTTCACTGCAGGTCAGCTCGGCGTCGCTGCCGTGCCCGTATAAACAGTGGTAACACGGGCTGTCGGCGCGACGCGGGTCGAACACCGACAGCTGGCCTTCCAGGCGAATCGCCGCGCCGCTGATCAACGGCTTGACGGCGGCGACACAGGCGGCATTGACCGCCTCGCGGGTGGAGAAGTTGTCGCTGCAATCGAGTACCACATCCACGCCGGCCACGGCAGCGGCCAGCGAATCGGCGTCCAGCGCGGTGCGATGGGGCACCAGGCGGATGTCGGGGTTGATCGCGCTCAGGCGCGCCATGGCCGAGTCGACTTTGGTCTGCCCGACGCTGGCGGTGTCATGGATGATTTGACGTTGCAGGTTGGTCAGGTCGACCGTGTCGAAGTCCGCCAAATGCAGCTGGCCCACTCCCGCAGCCGCCAGATACAGCGCGACCGGCGCGCCCAGGCCGCCGAGGCCTACGATCAGGGCGCGGGCGCTTTTGAGGCGCAACTGGCCGTCGATGTCCACATGCTGCAACAGAATCTGTCGGCTATAGCGCAACAGCTCCTGGTCGGTCAGCACGGCCGGCGCCCCAGGCTGATACGGTCGTGGCCGCCCAGGTCGACGCGGCTGTGCACGTGCTCAAACCCTTGGCTATGCAACAGGTCGCGCACCGCAGGGGCCTGATCGTAACCGTGTTCCAACAGCAACCAGCCACCGGCATTCAAGTGGGCCGGCGCGTCTTTGATGATCAACCGCAGGTCATCCAAGCCATCATGGCCCGCCACCAGGGCGCTGGCCGGCTCGAAACGCACGTCACCGGCCACCAGATGCGGATCGTTGTCGGCGATATACGGCGGGTTGCTGATAATCAAGTCGAAGGTATGACCATGCAGGGCGCTGAACCAATGGCTGTTGAGCACCGTGACGTTAGCCAGGTGCAGACGCTGGCGATTACGCTCGGCCAGTGCCACCGCTTCCAGCACACGGTCGACCGCGGTGACCTGCCAGGCCGGGCGTTCGCTGGCCAGGGCCAGGGCAATCGCGCCGCTGCCGGTGCCCAGATCAAGCACCCGGGCGGGTGTAGCGGGCAACAATTCCAGCGCCGCCTCCACCAGCATTTCGGTCTCCGGACGCGGGATCAGCGTGTGCGGCGCCACTTCAAGGTCGAGTTTCCAGAAGCCCTGCTGGCCGAGAATATAAGCCACGGGCTCGCCCGCACGGCGGCGCTGCAGGTAGCCGGCAAATGTCAGGGCGTCTTCGCTGCTGACGATTTTTTCCGGCCAGGTGTGCAGGTAACTGCGCGATTTGCCCAGGGCCGCGGCCAGCAACAGTTCGGCGTCCAGACGCGCGGTGGGCGAATCAGGCAGGTCGGCGGCGCGCAACAGGCTGGCGATGATGGTCATTTATTCACCTATCGCCGCCAGTTGGTCGGCCTGGTATTCGGCGAGCAACGGCTCGATGACCGCGTCCACGCCGCCGGCGAGGATCTCGTCCAGGGAATACAGGGTGAGGTTGACCCGGTGGTCGGTTACTCGGCCCTGGGCGAAGTTGTAGGTGCGAATACGCTCGGAACGGTCGCCCGAACCCACCAGCAGTTTGCGCTCGCTGGCAATCGCATTGGCAGCGGCGCTGGTTTGCTGGTCGTTAAGCTTGGCCGACAGCCAGGACATCGCCCGCGCCCGATTCTTGTGCTGGGAGCGCTCTTCCTGGCACTCCACCACGATGCCCGACGGCAAGTGAGTGATACGAATCGCCGAGTCGGTCTTGTTGACGTGCTGGCCGCCGGCGCCCGACGAGCGGTAAGTGTCGATGCGCAGGTCCGCCGGGTTGATCTCGATGGCTTCCTGCTCGTCCGGCTCGGGCAACACGGCCACTGTGCATGCGGAGGTGTGAATGCGGCCCTGGGATTCCGTGGCCGGCACCCGTTGTACACGGTGCGCGCCGGACTCGAACTTCAGCTTGCCATAGACATTGTCGCCTTCGACACGCGCAATGACTTCCTTATAGCCGCCGTGCTCGCCTTCGTTCTCGGACAGGATCTCCACCCGCCAGCCGCGACGCTCGGCGTAGCGCGAGTACATGCGAAACAGGTCGCCGGAAAAAATTGCGGCTTCGTCGCCACCGGTGCCGGCGCGGATCTCCAGGAATACGTTGCGCCCGTCATTGGGGTCCCTGGGCAGCAGCATGCGCTGCAGGTCGCCTTCCAGTTCGGCAAGCTTTTCCTTGGCCTCGCGGACTTCTTCCACGGCCATTTCACGCATGTCCGGGTCGCTGTCCTTGAGCAGCGCCTGGGCGCCCTCCAGGTCGGCCTGCACTTTGAGCAGGTTTTTGTAGGTGGCGACCACGGGCTCAACTTCGGCGTATTCCTTGGAATAGGCACGGAACTTGGCTTGATCGGCGATGACTTCGCCATCGCCAAGCAATGCGGTCAGTTCTTCGAAACGGTCCTGGAGCACGTCCAGTTTATTGAGCAGTGACGCTTTCATTGCGGTTTTTTATCCGAAGAGCTGTCTGACGCGCCCTCACCGAGGGCAAAGAGTTCCTGGGCCATGGCCAGCGCATCGAGGCGGCCTTCGGCGGTCAATTTCTTGAGCTGTACGCTGGGTGCATGCAGTAATTTGTTGGTCAGGCCCCGCGCCAATTGCATCAGCACCTCTTCAGCGCTGCTGCCATTGGCCAACAGACGTTGAGCTTTGATCAGCTCTTCATCGCGCAGACGTTCGCCCTGCTGACGATACGCCTTGAGCACATCCACCGCCGCCAATTCGCGCAGGCGCACCATGAAATCTTCGGCGCCGGTGCTGACCATTTCCTCGGCGGCCTGGGCTGCGCCCTGCCGCGTCTTGAGGTTTTCGGCGACCACTTCATGCAGATCGTCGACGCTATATAAGTAAACGTCGTCCAATTCGCCGACTTCAGGCTCGATATCCCGGGGAACGGCGATATCCACCATGAAAATCGGCTTGTGCTTGCGCAGTTTCAGCGCACTTTCCACCGCGCCTTTGCCCAGGATCGGCAACTGGCTGGCGGTGGAGCTGATGACAATGTCACTGCGTACCAGTTCAGCGGGAATATCCGCCAACAGCACCGCATGGGCGCCGAACTGCTCGGCCAGAATGCTGGCACGCTCCAGGGTGCGGTTGGCCACCACGATACGCTTGACTCCCAGGTCGTGCAGGTGACGGGCGACCAGGGTAATGGTTTCCCCGGCGCCGATCAGCAGCGCCTGGCTGCGCTGCAGGTCGCTGAAAATCTGCTTGGCCAGGCTGACGGCGGCAAACGCCACCGACACCGGGTTCTCGCCGATAGCGGTGTCGGTGCGCACCTGCTTGGCGGAATTGAAGGTGGCCTGGAACAACCGGCCCAGCAGCGGCCCCACTGTGCCGGCCTCGCGCGCTACGGCGTAGGCGGATTTCATCTGGCCCAGAATCTGCGGCTCGCCCAATACCAGCGAATCGAGACCGGATGCCACGCGCATCATGTGACGAACTGCCGCATCCTCTTCGTGCACATAAGCGCTGGCGCGCAGCTCATCGAGGCTCAAATGATGGTAATCGGCCAGCCAGCGCAGAACGACATCCGCCGAGAGATGTTCCTGTTCTATATAGAGCTCGCTGCGATTGCAGGTCGAAAGGATCGCAGCTTCGCGACTGTCGGTGAGCCGGCAGAGCTGCTGCAAGGCCTCAACCAACTGCTCAGGCGTAAACGCCACGCGCTCGCGCACGTCTACAGAGGCAGTCTTGTGGTTAATACCGAGTGCGAGGAAGGCCATTCAATATCGCTGATGATGTCGGGAAGCCGGCGATTGTCCTACTTCGAAAGATTCAGAACAACCACCGTCGTCTATTGTCCCTATACCTTGTGCCTATAAAAGGCGCGCACTGAGACTCGGTTATGTTTGACCGAAGGCTTGTGTCATGATGATCCGACCGCAGGTTAGTCGTCCTCTTCCTATATGAATAGATCTTCCGCGTTGCTCCTTGCTTTTGTCTTCCTCAGCGGCTGCCAGGCCATGGCCCCCGCGCAGCCGGACGGTACGCCGCCGGCGGAAGACAGCACCCCCGCCCCAGAAAAGCCCAAGGTGTATTCATCGTTCAGTGAAGAAACGGTGTACAGCCTGCTGACTGCCGAACTGGCCGGCCAACGCAATCGCTTCGACATTGCGCTGGACAACTACGTCACCCAGGCCATCAATACGCAGGACCCGGGCATCTCCGAGCGCGCGTTTCGCATCGCCGAGTACCTGGGGGCCGATCAAGCGGCGCTGGATACTTCACTGATCTGGGCAAAGAACGCCCCGGACGACCTGGAAGCACAGCGGGCCGCAGCCATCCAACTGGCGCGGGCCGGACGCTATGACGACTCCATGGTGTATATGGAGAAAGTCCTGCAGGGCAAGGGCGACACCCATTTCGACTTCCTCGCGCTGTCGGCCGCCGACACCGATCAGGACACCCGCAATGGCCTGATGAAAAGTTTCGACCGTTTGTTGCAAAAGCACCCGAAGAACAGTCAGCTGATTTTCGGCAAGGCCCTGTTGCTGCAGCAGGATGACGAGGCCGAGGCGGCCTTGAAACTGCTGGAGCAGAACCCGCCGGACGACGGCGAGATCGCCCCGATCCTCCTGCGCGCTCGCCTGCTGCAGGCCCTCAATCGCGGCAAGGAAGCGATTCCGCTGCTGGAAAAAAGCATCAAGAAATACCCGGAAGACAAGCGCCTGCGCCTGACTTACGCCCGCACGCTGGTGGAACAGGACCGTATGGAGGACGCCAAAGTGCAGTTCGCCAATCTGGTCCAGCAATACCCGGACGACGACGAACTGCGCTATTCGCTGGCCCTCGTGTGCCTGGAAGCCAAAGCCTGGGACGAGGCCAAAGGGTATCTGGAAGAGTTGATCCAGCGCGAAAGCCATGTGGACTCGGCACACCTGAACCTTGGCCGTATTGCCGAAGAACGCAACGATCCACAGGCTGCGCTGCTCGAATATGCCCAGGTCGGCCCCGGCAACGACTACCTGCCGGCGCAACTGCGCCAGGCCGATATCCTGACGAGTAACGGCCGCACCGACGAGGCGGAAAAGCGCCTGGCCGCGGCGAGGGCTGCCGAGCCGGACTACGCCATCCAGCTGTACCTGATCCAGGCCGAGACATTATCTGCTAACAATCAAGGCGATCGCGCCTGGAAAGTGCTGCAGCAAGCCCTGCTGCAATTCCCCGACGATTTGAATCTGCTGTACACCCGCGCCATGCAGGCGGAAAAGCGCAATGACCTGGCACAGATGGAAAAAGACCTGCGCCTGATCATCAAGCGCGATCCGGACAACGCGATGGCGCTCAACGCTCTGGGCTACACCTTGTCTGATCGCACCACGCGCTACGACGAGGCCAAGGCGCTGATCGAACAGGCGCATAAGCTCAACCCGGAAGACCCGGCCGTACTCGACAGCCTCGGCTGGGTGAACTACCGCCTGGGCAATCTGAATGAGGCTGAACGGTTGCTGCGCCAGGCACTGGAGCGCTTCCCCGACCAGGAAGTCGCCGCTCACCTGGGCGAAGTGCTGTGGGCCAATGGCAAGCAACGTGAAGCCCGCCAGATCTGGGAGAAATTCCTCAAGGAACAACCTGAAAGCCCTATTCTGCGCGGCACCATCAAGCGCCTGACCGGATCCGAGACCCTTTAAGCTTATGTTTTTGCGCCACGTTGCAATATTCAGTCTTATCGCCTTACTTGCCGGCTGCTCCGGCCTTGGCACCCGCGAATCCGTTGAAGGCCAGGGCAACCCGGCGCAATGGCAGCAGCACAAGAATCAGCTGGCCAGCATCGATGGCTGGCAGATCGAGGGGAAAGTCGGCGTTCGCGCGCCGAAAGATTCCGGCAGCGGCACATTGTTCTGGCTGCAGCGCCAGGACTACTACGATATTCGCCTCTCAGGCCCACTGGGCCGTGGCGCAGCGCGCCTGACCGGCCGGCCGGGGCAAGTCAGCCTTGAAGTGGCCAACCAGGGCCGCTACGAAGCAAGCTCCCCGGAGGCTCTGTTGGAAGAGCAGATTGGCTGGAAGTTGCCGGTGTCTCATCTCGTCTGGTGGGTTCGCGGGCTGCCAGCCCCGGACAGCAAGAGTCGCCTGAGCCTCAACGGCGACAGCCGCCTGGCCACCCTGGAACAGGATGGCTGGCAGGTTGAATACTTAAGCTACGTGCAACAGAACGGCTATTGGCTGCCTGAACGCATCAAGCTGCACGGCACCGATCTGGACGTCACGCTGGTGATCAAGGACTGGCAACCGCGCAAGCTGGGGCAATGACGTGAGCGCAGAAAAACTGACCCTGCCCTCCCCGGCCAAACTCAATTTGATGCTGCACATTCTCGGACGCCGTGAAGACGGTTACCACGAGCTGCAGACGCTGTTTCAATTTCTCGATTACGGTGATGAATTGACCTTCGCCGTGCGCGAAGACGGTGTGATTCGCCTGCATACGGAATTCGACGGCGTACCCCACGACAGCAACCTGATCGTGCGCGCCGCGAAAAAGCTCCAGGAGCAATCGGGCTGCGCGCTCGGCATCGATATCTGGATCGATAAGATCCTGCCCATGGGCGGTGGAATCGGCGGTGGCAGCTCGAATGCCGCAACCACTCTGCTGGGTCTTAACCACCTGTGGCAGCTCGGCTGGGACCCTGATCGCCTGGCGGCGCTGGGCTTGACGCTGGGTGCCGACGTCCCGGTTTTCGTGCGTGGCCACGCGGCTTTTGCCGAAGGCGTGGGGGAAAAACTGACCCCTGTGGAGCCCGACGAGCCGTGGTATGTCGTGCTTGTCCCGCAAGTATCTGTAAGTACAGCAGAAATTTTTTCAGATCCGCTGTTGACACGTAACTCTCCTCCCATTAAAGTGCGCCCCGTTCCCAAGGGAAACAGTCGAAATGACTGCTTACCGGTTGTAGCAAGGCGTTATCCAGAAGTACGTAACGCATTGAATTTGTTAGGTAAATTTACCGAAGCAAAATTAACCGGAACTGGAAGTTGTGTGTTTGGGGGCTTCCCAAGCAAAGCTGAAGCTGATAAAGTCTCGGCCCTTCTTACAGAGACCCTTACAGGGTTTGTAGCAAAGGGAAGCAACGTTTCGATGTTGCATCGCAAGCTGCAAAGTCTGCTCTAAAAGGAATCGAGTACTGGGTACTCGTTGCAACAGATACAGGGGCGTCGCCAAGCGGTAAGGCAGCAGGTTTTGATCCTGCCATGCGTTGGTTCGAATCCAGCCGCCCCTGCCATTTTCCTATACTCATCCAGGTTACCCTCAGCCTCTAGGTACTGCGCGTGTCCAAGATGATGGTCTTTACGGGGAACGCTAACCCCGATCTGGCTCGACGTGTCGTACGTCAGCTGCATATCCCTCTCGGTGACATCTCTGTCGGTAAATTCTCCGACGGCGAAATTACAGCCGAGATCAATGAAAACGTCCGCGGTAAAGATGTCTTCATTATTCAGCCGACCTGCGCTCCGACCAACGATAACCTGATGGAACTCGTCGTGATGGCTGATGCCTTCCGCCGCTCCTCAGCGACTCGAATCACAGCTGTAATCCCTTACTTTGGTTATGCCCGTCAGGATCGCCGTCCGCGTTCCGCACGTGTGGCCATCAGCGCGAAAGTCGTGGCTGACATGCTGACCGTGGTAGGCATCGACCGTGTTCTCACGGTTGACCTGCACGCAGACCAAATTCAGGGGTTCTTCGATATTCCGGTAGATAACATCTACGGCTCCCCCGTCCTGGTGGATGACATCGAAGACCAGCGCTTTGAAAACCTGATGATCGTGTCCCCGGACATTGGTGGCGTCGTGCGTGCACGGGCAGTTGCCAAATCCCTGGGCGTGGACCTCGGGATCATCGACAAACGCCGTGAAAAAGCCAATCACTCTGAAGTGATGCATATCATCGGTGATGTCGAAGGGCGTACCTGTATTCTGGTTGATGACATGGTCGACACCGCCGGCACCCTGTGCCACGCGGCGAAAGCCTTGAAAGAGCACGGTGCGGCCAAAGTCTTCGCCTACTGCACGCACCCTGTGCTGTCGGGCCGAGCGATCGAGAACATCGAAAATTCCGTGCTGGACGAACTGGTGGTGACCAACACCATCCCGTTGTCCGCCGCCGCTCAAGCCTGTGCGCGTATCCGTCAATTGGATATCGCACCGGTCGTAGCCGAAGCGGTTCGCCGCATCAGCAACGAAGAATCGATCAGCGCGATGTTCCGTTAAGGGTAACCCCCTTGGCAACACAGCACTGACGAAAAGCGCCCCGCCCCAGCATTGTGTTGGGGCGGGGCTTTTTTGCCCATATCGAGCCTGGCGCTGGTCGCAAACGCCACTCGATGATGGCTATTTTGGAGATACAAAATGACTGAATTTACTCTGAACGCCCAAGCGCGTACTGACCTGGGGAAAGGTGCGAGCCGCCGCCTGCGTCACGCCGCGAACATTCCTGCCGTTGTATACGGTGGTAGCAAGCCTGCTGAATCCGTGACCATCCTGGCCAAGGAAATTGCCAAGCTGTTCGAAAACGAAGCTGCCTACAGCCACGTTATCGAGCTGAACGTCGACGGCACCAAGCAGAACGTCATCGTTAAAGCGATGCAGCGTCACCCTTCCAAGCAGTTCATCATGCACGCTGACTTCGTTCGCGTTGTTGCCGGCCAGAAACTGACCGCTATCGTGCCTGTGCACTTTGTTGGTGAAGAAGCTCCGGTCAAGAAAGGCGGCGAGATCTCGCACGTCCTGAACGAAATCGAAGTGACCTGCCTGCCGAAAGACCTGCCTGAGTTCATCGAAGTCGACCTGTCGGCTCTGGAAATCGGCGCCATCGTTCACCTGTCCGACATCAAGGCGCCAAAAGGCGTTGAGTTCGTTGCACTGGCTCACGGTGATGACAAAGCAGTTGCCAACGTACACGCTCCACGCGTTGCTCCAGAAGCTGAAGAAGGCGCTGCAGAGTAATTCACTCTGTCTTGCCGGAGCTTGAGGAAACATCGCGGACCGAAACGTAGCGAGAAAGCGGGCGATAACGCGACGTTTACTCTTGAGTAAATGATCTTTGTCGTCCACTTTCGCCGCACACAGGTCGCGGCGACGTTATCCACAACTCCAAAGGAAGGGCCCCTGTCGTGACTGCCATCAAACTGATCGTTGGCCTGGGAAATCCAGGCGCCGAATACGAACAGACCCGGCATAACGCGGGGGCCCTTTTTGTTGAGCGCATCGCCCACGCCCAAGGTGTCAACCTGGTGGCCGATCGCAAATATTTCGGCCTGACCGGGCGCTACTCGCATCAGGGTCAGGATGTTCGTCTGCTGATTCCCACCACCTATATGAACCGCAGCGGCCAGGCTGTCGCGGCGCTTGCGGGCTTCTTCCGGATCAAACCCGAGGAAATCCTGGTGGCCCATGACGAACTGGACCTGCCACCCGGCGTCGCCAAGCTCAAGCAAGGCGGTGGCCATGGCGGCCACAACGGTCTGCGCGACATCATCGCGCAGTTGGGCAATCAGAATACCTTTTACCGCCTGCGGCTCGGCATCGGCCACCCAGGCGTTGCCAGTATGGTTTCAAATTTCGTCCTGGGTCGTGCGCCACGCGCCGAACAGGAAAAACTCGATGCCAGCATCGATTTTGCCCTCGGCGTGCTGCCGGATATCCTCGCCGGTGAATGGAACCGTGCGATGAAAAACCTGCACAGCCAGAAGGCCTGACTCTTACCGAGGGGAAACACCATGGGATTCAATTGCGGCATCGTCGGCCTGCCCAACGTCGGCAAATCCACCCTGTTCAACGCCCTGACCAAGTCCGGTATTGCGGCGGAGAACTTCCCCTTCTGCACCATCGAACCCAACAGCGGTATCGTGCCGATGCCTGACCCGCGCCTGGACGCATTGGCGGCGATCGTCAATCCCAAGCGCATCCTGCCGACCACCATGGAATTCGTCGATATCGCGGGCCTGGTAGCCGGCGCGTCGAAAGGCGAAGGCCTGGGTAACAAGTTCCTGGCCAACATCCGTGAGACCGACGCCATCGCCCACGTGGTCCGCTGCTTTGAAGACGAGAACGTGATTCACGTCTCCAACAGCGTCGACCCGAAGCGCGATATCGAGATCATCGACCTGGAACTGATCTTCGCCGACCTCGACAGCTGCGAAAAACAACTGCAGAAAGTCGCGCGTAATGCCAAGGGCGGCGACAAGGATGCCGTGGTCCAGAAAGGCCTGCTGGAGCAGTTGATCGCGCACTTCACCCTGGGCAAGCCGGCACGTAGCCTGATGAAAACCATGGGCGCCGACGAGAAGGCCGTGATCAAAGGCTTCCACCTGCTGACCACCAAGCCTGTGATGTACATTGCCAACGTCGCCGAAGATGGCTTCGAGAACAACCCACTGCTTGATGTGGTCAAGGCCATTGCCGACGAAGAAGGCGCCATCGTTGTTCCGGTGTGCAACAAGATCGAAGCAGAAATAGCCGAGCTCGACGACGGCGAAGAAAAAGACATGTTCCTTGAGGCCCTCGGCCTGGAAGAGCCTGGCCTGAATCGCGTGATCCGCGCCGGTTACGAAATGCTCAACCTGCAGACTTACTTCACCGCCGGTGTCGAAGAAGTCCGCGCATGGACCGTCAAGGTCGGCGCCACCGCTCCACAGGCGGCAGGTGTGATCCACACCGACTTCGAGAAGGGGTTTATCCGTGCCGAAGTCATCGCCTATAACGACTTCATTCAGTACAAAGGTGAAGCCGGTGCCAAGGAAGCCGGTAAATGGCGACTGGAAGGTAAGGAATATATTGTTAAAGATGGCGATGTGATGCACTTCCGCTTTAACGTATAAACATCACTCAGCACTTCCGTCACAAATAAAAAAGCCGATGCCCTGCATCGGCTTTTTTGTGCCCATCTCTTCAAGGCCGAGCGCACAATCCCTCTCCCGACTTATCCTACTTGCCCAACCTTCTTTAATTAAAAGTTAAAACATATAACTCCAGACTCACACCATGAACTTTTTCCTACGTCATTCCAGAACATGACTACTTTAAGTTTTGGCGATCCGCTTGATACTCTGCGCTCGATTGCATTGCGATAATGGAGCACTTCTTAATGCCGGCCTCCAAGCACAGGGACAATGAAATAGACATTTCACTCATCGAAGGTCCGGACATTGAGAACATACTAAACAGCACCGCTACGCTCAACATTGACCTGCTTTTACTGGGAGAAACAGGCACCGGAAAAGATACCCTTGCACAGCGGATTCATCGCCTATCGGCGCGGCGAGGCAGCTTCATTGCCGTGAACTGTGCGGCTATTCCAGAAACGCTTGCGGAGAGCCAGCTATTCGGCGTAAACACCGGTGCCTACACTGGCGCCGTGCAGTCGAGGGCGGGCTTTATCGAAGCCGCACATCTGGGGACGCTGTATCTGGATGAAATCGACAGTATGCCGCTCCCATTGCAAGCCAAACTATTACGCGTACTGGAATCGCGCAGTGTCGAACGCCTGGGCTCAACTCGATCCATTTCTGTCGACATGCGCGTCATCGCCTCCGCCCAACAATCACTGCACGAGATGGTCGAGCAAGGCACCTTTCGCAGGGACCTCTACTATCGCTTGAACGTCGTCAGTATCTACCTTCCGCCCCTGCGGGACCGGCGAGAGCGGATCATCCCATTGTTTCTGGATATGATTGCGCAAGAGGCCCAACTCTTTAAGCGTTCCAAACCCAGCCCTCTTGGCAAGCTATTGCTGGAGCAACTGTTGCAACACCCCTGGAAAGGCAATATCCGCGAATTACGCTCTACAGCGAAACGCTTCGTGCTGGGGCTCCCCACATTCTCAGCGCCAGTGGTACCCCGCCATGAAGCCGACCAGAGCCTGAAGTCACGATTGCACCAGATGGAAAGATCGTTGATCGAGGAATCACTGCGTCAACATGAATACTGTATCGACGCCGTGGCGATTGAATTGGGTGTCGCGAAAAGGACGCTCTATCATCGGATCAAGCAGCTGGGAATCTCACTCAATGGAGAATGACCTCTGTAACCGGTGAAACTCTACACTTTTTGAAACATACATGACGTGAAGCAATGGAACGCTCAAATTTTATGAACCACATAACTTATGGAACAGCCTTGCTGAATCCGACAAAAGAATACTCACTTCTTGGAGAAAACAGTATGAATATTCCAGGTTACACCCCGCCGTACGTTGGCAGTTATGGAGGTCTTTCTGAAAGTGAGGCAGATAACGCTTTCGAGCAGATACAAGATAAAAAGCGTGCGGACGGTGTCCGAAACGCCCTGGAAAAAGCAGTCGCTGAAAACACCAACGGTAAAAAAGCGACGGCTGACACGATTCGCTTGTCGTAAAGATTGAGCGCATCGGGGCTTTCCCGGCATATCGTGCCGGGAAGGTCATGTCAACCAAATAACGGTCATTACTGACAACAATAGGTTCGTTCACATTTTATGATGGCAGGTGTTCCATGCTTATAGGAAACATACGAGAGAAGGAGATCAATACACATACCAAGGACCAGGAGTCCGCCCCGCCGAGTTCAGATGTAGATTTTTTTAACGCCCTGTTGCCACCTCAGGCATTCGCGAGTACGGCCATAAGTACCGCGCCCTCGATGAGGCTACTGTCCGAGGCATCAAACACGTTGGACTCGATGACTAAAAACATGACTAAAAGCCTGCGTGCATTGACCAGCAAGGACAAACACGAAGAGGCTCGAAAATACCCGAGCCAGCTATCCGACGCAGTACTGCTTCAACATATGTTGACCAAGTGCGTTGGTAAAACCGCTCAGGGCATCGATAAAATCTGCAATCTCCAATAGGTTTAAATGACTCGCACGCTGCTTATCGTATCCACTCTGCCCCTCATACTCTTGCTGACCGCTTGCAGTGAACGTGTCGAGCTTCATACCAAGTTAACTGAGCAAGAAGCCAATGAAGTTGTGGCAGAACTGGCCGACAAACATATCCGCGCCACCAAGGCTCCAACAAAAGACGGTGTTACGGTGGCCGTCGATGCCAACGATATTGCGCGCGCTGTGCGAACACTGGAAGCCGTTGGGCTGCCGCGTGCGACGCGCGCTACGTTAGGCAATACCTTTCGCAAAGAGGGCGTCATTTCAACCCCCTTGGAAGAACGCGCTCGCTACATCTACGCGTTGTCCCAAGAACTGGAAACCACGTTATCGAATATTGATGGGGTTATTGTCGCTCGCGTGCACGTCGTACTGCCCGAGCGCGTCGCGCCGGGAGAACCTATACAGCCTGCGTCCGCGTCCGTGTTTATCAAACATGATCCGCGGCTTGATCCCGATAACATCAACGCCCGTGTACGCAGGATGGTTGCAAGTAGCATTCCCGGCATGACCACAGCGGTCGACAACCCACAAAAAATGACGGTCGTATTTGTGCCGGCCACGGCCTATCTGGAGCAGCAACGCTTGGCCTATTTCGGGCCCTTCCTGGTGCCCGGAAATGACATCGGTTTTTGGCGGGCCAGCGTTACATTCTCGCTGATCGCTGTAGTGCTTATAGGTGCGGCGGGAATATTCTGGCGTAAACGAAAGAAAGCTCAGCCCCTTGACGTGCCTGTTCGCTCCCCAAATGAACAGTAATCTGGCTTGGGCCCAATGGTGGTCGGCACCTTGGTTACAGGCCCACGAGGACTGGAGAGAACTCGATAACTACCCAGCACACCTGGCGCTGCATCGCACCCGGCAGGTGGTAGTGGGCACGTATTACGGCGTTGCGCCCTGCCTGCCTCCCCCACCCGACCCTGTCCTGCTTCAACTGGCAATTGCCTCGGCGGCACAACTTGAACTTGCGCTCGCCTTGATTGGCAGTGTCTGCCGCCCGGCCTGCGCCCAAGCATTGGATGAAGAACTTTATCAGTGGTGTAACAGACTATCCAAAGCGCTGGCGCTTGATATGGCGCAACCTGATGTTGATCCGTTGCAATTGCTGCGCGCCTGGGTTCCTGCCGATACCTGGCAACGAATCAGGCTGCGATTCCCCCGTCAACGCGTTCTGGATCTGGAAGCAGAGATACTGTCGCGCGGCGACTCACAGAGCCGTCTCGATACGCTGTGGCATGCCGTCGTTTGGCGAATAGGGGGAATGTCGAGCAACGATAGCGCTTCGAGTTCAGAGGCGCATGGAGATTAACTATGCTGGTCCGACGTAAAATCAAATCCGTGGAAGGGGCGCCGCCTCTGTCGGGAAGCCTGATCTCTGGCGAAACGCTGGCAAGCTACTCGCAGGCCATTGATGTGGTGGATCAAGCAAAAGCGGAAGCTCGGCAACTGCTGGAAGAAGCCAAAGAACAACGCCAAGAGTTCCTTGAAAAAGCAAGTCTTGAAGTATGGGAGCGTGCCGATGCGCAGTTCAGACGCTGGGAAATCGAGCATCAGGCCTTATGCGATAACCTGGAGCAATACGCCACCTCAGTCGCCAACCAGGCCATTTATCATCTGCTTGAAGAAACACTCGCTCCACAGCGCCTGGCTGCGCTGATCAGGCAACTAATGGCGTGCCATGTTCCGGCGATCAAGGCTACGTTGGCCTGCCATCCGCATGACCTTGAAGCAATCAAGCAGTGCCTTGCCAGCCGTAACAGCACTCACTGGCTACTGCGCCCAGATAATGCCCTTCAACCTCAAACACTGATATTGCATACCGACGAGGGGGACTTCCATATTGATTGGGAGGCGATGATCCACGCGTTCATGGAAAACGATAAAGGCCGTTAACGTCACGCCACACCGTCGTATAAGAAATAAGTGGCCACACATGGAACCAAATCGACATAAAAACCAAAAAATAAAAAATATCCCCCTCAAAGGCCCCCCTATGACCTTTATCGATAGCTATAAAGACAGACTTCTAAGCGATGCGAGACACGCCAAAAGGAATGTCGACTTCGCAGCGGAAAATAACTCTGGATCAGAAGAAGATGTGGCGGCGTTTTACGACCTGATCATGAAATATCGCAAAGCAGAATACGCTATCAATGAACAGACGCGAATTAAATTCATGCTAACCAAATCTGGCCTGGACAGCGTATAGCAAATTGAAAACGTTGATTCGTGAGTACTTGAGAAACAAGAGCGGGGAGTTCCGTTACTTCGAGAATGATGACGAAATCATCTTTCGCTACTGTTCAAGCCGTTTGTTGATAAGTGTTCAACTGTCCACCCGCGCTCCGGATAAAGCACAGTTGATGACGTGGATGCGACTGGGAGAGCCCAGTCTGAATCACTTTCAGGGAGCGCTCGCTCAAGCCCCAACCAGCGGTGCACTTTGGTTGATTCATTGTCTGCCTGAACGGACGGACGAACAGCATCTGAATAGCGGCATCGAAGCCCTGCTCAACCAACGCGATACTTGGCGCGCCACTGCCGCGCGCATGAATGAACGCCCTCCTGAACCGCCCCTCACCTCGCTACGTTCGTTGCTGTACTAATCAGAGAAATGTCTATGTATAACAAGCCCCACAAGCGCAACAGTTTGTGTATCGCCCCGTCCGAATCTTCATGCAGACGAGCCGATTGGCGAAGCCTGATCTTACTGGCCTGCCTGTTGACGCCGGCGCAAAACACCCTTGCCGCCATCCCTCCCGAATGGAAAAACACCGCTTACGCCTATGAAGCCGAACACAAACCTCTGCGCGAAGTACTGGAAGACTTCGCCCAGACCTTCGGCACCCAGCTCCAGGTCGAAGGCCTGCTGGAAGGTAACGTCAACGGCAAGATCCGCGCTAATACCCCGCAGTCGATGCTCGACCGTCTCGGTGTGGAATACCGTTTCCAGTGGTACCTGTACAACAACACCCTCTATATCAGCACGTTGGATCAGCAGGAATCAGCGCGCCTGGAAGTCTCGTCCGAAACCATTGCCGACCTCAAGCAGGCCCTCACCGATATCGGCCTGCTCGACAGCCGTTTCGGCTGGGGTGAGTTGCCCGAAGATGGCGTCGTGCTCGTCTCAGGCCCCCGTCGCTACATCGAGCAGATCAAGCACTTCAGCAGTCAACGCCGCTCTCCGGATGAAAAACAGAGCGTGCTGAGTTATCCACTGAAGTTCGCCAATGCGGCTGACCGCCGCGTGGATTATCGCGGTGAGAAGCTCACCATCCCCGGAGTGACCAGTATTTTGCGCGGGCTGTTGGAGCCGCGCTCCACCTCGACGCTCTCGAGTCTGAGCCAGCGCCCAGCGTCACCCCCCGCGCCGCTCACACCCAACATTCCCCGGTTAGGCAACCCGCTGCTGGGCCAGATGCTCGGAGCCGGTGCAAACCCAGCGCCATTGGACAACGGTGCAACGCTCACTCCACGCGCCCCAGCCCCCACCAGCAGGATTCGCGTCGAAGCCGATGTGCGCAATAACGCGGTGCTGATCTATGACCTGCCGGAACGCCAGGCCATGTATCGCGATCTGATTACTCAACTCGACGTCGCGCGCAAACTGGTGGAAATCGACGCCGTCATCCTGGATATCGAGCGCACGCAGCTGCATGAGTTCGGCGTTACCTGGGGGTTCCAGAACAGCCGGTTCCGCGGTGGCGCCGGCGTGTCACCGGGCGCCTCGTCGCAGCTGTCGATTGAAAACCGCGACCGTTTCTATGCCGACATCCGCGCCCTGGAAGCCAAGGGGCTGGCAACCATGGTGTCCAACCCATCGGTGCTCACCCTGGAAAACCAGCCGGCGGTGATCGACTTCAACCGTACGCAATACCTCACGCCCGGCAGTGAGGTCGCCACCATCCTGCCGGTGACCGTGGGCACCAGCGTCCAGGTCGTGCCACGCGTCATCACCAGCCGTGGCGGGCATCAGATCCATCTGGCGGTGGATATCGAAGACGGTAACTTCGATGACAGCAACTCTAAATCCGGCAACCTCGATGTACGCCGTGGCACGGTCAGTACCCAGGCAGTAATGGCGGAAAAACGCTCGCTGGTGGTCGGTGGTTTCCACGTCACCGAAAGCAGCGACAAGCACAGCAAGGTGCCCCTGCTCGGCGATATTCCCTTACTGGGCAAAGCGTTGTTTTCCTCGACCGAACGGCAGAACAATCGACGTGAACGCCTGTTCATCCTGACCCCGCGGGTCATCGGCGACCAGGCCGACCCGTCACGCTACCTGCCCCAGGCCGATCAGGTTGAGTTGCAGACCGCCCTCGCGCCGTTGGCCAGGCGTTATGCCTCTCATCAACCGGTGATCAAGCGCAGCGATATCATCGGCACCCTGGCGCATCTGGTCAGCGGTGAAGTGCCCAAGGCCTTCAAGGCCGCGCCGATGCCGCTTGGGCTGAATACGCTGTGCAGCACCCGTGACGTGCTCGCGCTGAACACCGAACGCAGCCAATGGTATGCCGGCCCCGACTACAACGTCGCAGTGGTGGTGCTGCGCAACCAGTTCACGCGCAATGTGCGTATCGACGAGAAAGAATGCAGCAACTCGCAGACCCTGGCCGTCAGCGTGTGGCCGCGTGCCTGGCTCAAGCCGGGTGAAGAGGCCGAGGTATTTATCGCCATGCGCCCCGTGGTGAAGGATGAACACCTGAGTGTGCCGCGCCCCTCCTTGATCACTCCTGCTCAAAAGGTTACGCCATGAAACCTCGCCTGCTATGCGCCACCCTGATCGCCACTGCGCTGCTCGTCGCCGGCTGCACCCCCACCTGCAAGGGCGACTCCTGCTCTCGCCCGCAATCGAGCAAGGACACCATGGTGATCTGGTGGCCGCCACAGATGCGCATTGAACCAGGCCCCGCCGGCGAGCGAAAAGACTACCAGACGGTATCACTGGAGCGATGAGCGCGCCGCAAATACCCGGCGCGCTACGCCAGGCGTTTCTGGACAATCTGGTGAGCGGCGCTGCCGCTCACCTGCCGCTCGCTCCCGGTATCAAGGCGTGCGCGCTGCAAGGCGGCAAGCAGCCGGGGCTGGCGTTGTATATCGCGCGCGAGGCTTTGCAACCCGGGCAACTGCAACGGGTGCTGGAGCGACGCTTTGAGTATGCGTCGTTGTACGAGGGCTGCTTCGCCTACCTCGATGCCCAGCACGCTTTGGTGATCTGGCACGCATTGCCCGCGGCGCGTCACACGCTGGACACAGTCCTCAGCCGGATGTTGTCGCTGGCCAACCTCGCCGCCCTGGACTCACCGTCCAACCGCTGATCAGCGCCGCTCCAGCTCCGGCAACTCCAGGGTTTCACGCTTGGCCTCATCATCCAGCTCACGCAGGGTCCGGTAGATCAATGCCACGGCCTGCAAGGTTTCGCGAGGAATGCTTGCACCCAGTTTGTTCTTGTAGAGCGTGCGGGCCAGCCAGACGCATTGGATCACCGGCACTTCGGCGGCCTTCGCCCGGGCGATCAGCTGTCGCGCATCGGCGTCCGTACCTTTGCTGACCAGCAGCGGCAACGGCGTCTTGCCTGGGCGGTAGTACAGGGCCACCGCAAAGTGCGTGGGGTTGACCACCAGCATGTCGGCCTCCTCCAGCTTGGGCAGCTTGACCTTCGGCTCCTCCTGGGCCAGTTGGTACGCCAGTGAGCGGCGCTGGCCTTTGACATGGGGGTCGCCTTCCATGTCCTTGTACTCCTTGACGACCTCGACCTGGGTCATGCGCATGCGTTTGGCGAAAAAGTACTTCTGCAGGCTCAGGTCGATCAGCGCCAGCACCAGCAGCAGCCCGAGACAGGCATGCAGCAAGTGCCTGAACAGTGCGATCAGCGCCAGCAGGTAACTTTGCAGGTCGCTGTTGGCCAGATTGATCAACACCCCCAGCGAAGGCCAGACCACCACGTACACAATCAGGCCAATCAGGAATGCCTTGGCGATGCTCATCAACAGGTTCATCACCGACTGGGCCGAGAACATTTGCTTGAGCTGGCTGACGGGGTTGAGGCGGTTGAAATCGAGCTTCAGGGCCTCCGGGGCGAACAGCAACCCGAACTGCATCCAACTGCTGATCAGCTTTGTGACAATCGCCACGCCAACCATCAGCAGGGCGAACGAGACAAACATCAACAGCCCTTCAACCAGCACTTCTTCCAGCGCTCGTACAAACGGCTGGTTAAAGCGCGACATCGGCAGCGCCATCAATTGCTGGAAGCGCTGCAGGCTGGTCTCGGCGGTGAACAAAGCGATCTCACTGATGGCGGTGAGCACCAGCAACTTGGGAACGTCCTGACTCTGGGCGACCTGCCCCTTCTTGCGCTGGTCGCGCAGTTTCTTGGCTGAAGCGGGGTGCTTTTTTTCGCCCGAATCACTCATGGTGCCGAGGCCCTGAACAGCAGCCCGAGCGAGTGTTTTAACTCGCCAAGCCCGAACATGCGCCCGACCATCAGGTCCTGCAGCAGCGCAAAGTACAACAGCACAACCCCGATACCTGCCAGGCTCTTGACCGGCGGTGCCAGCGTACTCACCTGTAACTGCTGGCTGTAGACCCCCAGTAAGGCGATTCCGAATTCCAGCAACAACAGCACCGCAATGAAGGGCGCGGCGTACAGCATCATATGCATGAAGGTATCGCCAAGCAGGCCGACGAATACACTCGTGCCGTTAGGCGCAGGCAGCGGAAACCACACCGTGGGGGGCCAGATCAGGTAGCTGTCCCAGATCACCTGGGTCAACGCGCCCAACCCCAGGCTGACCATCAGCAGAAAGATCGCCAGCTGCTTGAACAAGTGCCCGATCGGCGTGGCATCCGGCCCCAATGAAGGGTTGAGTTGACCGCCGGCCAGCGCACCGCGCTGGTTGTCCAGCAGTGCCCCTACCGCCTCGAACATCCAGAACGGCATCGACAACAGCACTCCCAGCAATACGCCCAGCGCCAGCTCCTTGAGTACCAACCCGCCGAGCATGAACGCCGAATAATCCTGCCCCTGCAGCGCCGCATGGATAGCCGGCGCGGGCATCAATGCCATGACCATCACAATGGTGTGCCGAGGCATGCCGCGTATGTGCTGAAAACAGAACGCAGCCACCAGGAAGGCACAGGGGTAGATACGCGCCATGCCGATCAACAGGCTGGGCAGGAACTCGAGATAGAACAGCACGGGCGAGGCCTCAGTTCAGGGCCGAACGGCCGATCATGTCGAAGGTCAGGTTGATCAGTTGGATCAACTCCACACCAATCCAACGCCCGGTCACGATCAGCGTGATACCCACCGCCACCAGCTTGATACCGAAGGGCAACGTCTGGTCCTGTATCTGCATCAGCGCCTGCACCAGGGACGTCAGCACACCGACCACCACCGCCACGATCAACGGCGGCGCTGACAGCACCACCACCAGCAACATGCCCTGCTTGAACAGCACGATCGGTTCCATAAGCCACTCAGAGGTAAGAAAGGAACAGGCTGTCGAGCAGCCGCGACCAGCCGGACACCAGCACGAACAGCAGCAGTTTTAGCGGCAGGGAAATGGTCATTGGCGACACCATCTGCATGCCCAGCGCCAGCAGCAGGTTGGAGACGATCAGGTCGATCACGATGAAGGGGATATAGATCAGAAAACCGATCTCGAACCCCGCCTGCAGTTGCGACAGCACGAACGCCGGCACCAGCAGGATCAGGTCTTCACGCTGCACCTCCTGCGCCATTTGCGCAGGCCACAGCCGCGTGGTGTTTTCCAGCAGATGGGTCAACACATCCGGGTCCACGTTGCGCAGCATGAAGGCACGCAATGGCTGGATAGCTTCACTCCCGGTCTGCAAAAACAGTTGCACACTGCTCGTGTCCACGGGTGAAGCCTTGACGTTCTCCGCGATCGCGTACCCCACCGGCGCCATGATAAACAGAGTAGCCGCCAGGGCGATGCCGTTGATGGCCATGCTCGGCGGTACCTGCTGCACGCCGATGGCGTTGCGGGTAATCATCAGCACAATGACAATCTTCAAAAACGATGTGCAAATCACCAACAGCATGGGCAGCAACGCCAATGCCCCGACGAACATCGCCAGAACCAGGGGGTTGACCCCTTCAAATGTCATCGGCCGACCATCACGCGGGACAACTGCAAGCCCAGGCGCCCGTCGACTTCCACCAACTGTCCCTGGCCGATGGTGCGGTCGCCGTAATAGAGACCCGCCATGCCAGGCGCATAACCGGCGATACCCAGTACCGAGCCGGGTGCGAGATTCCGCAGCTCACCCAGTGTCAGATTCAACGTGCCGCAGCGCACGTTCAACGTCATGCTCAACTCGTCGAACGGCTCGTGGCCGAACACATCCACCACGGGTTCATCTTCTCCATAGTTCGAATAATCGGGCGCCGCAAAATGTTCATCCATGGATGTGTCCTCGATAGAAGTAAGGGTCAGGCACAAAGCCCCGCCGGCATCGTCGATGCAGCCATGCAGCCGCTGTTTGCCAACCTGCAGGTAGCCGCTGCCCTGGGCTTGGAAAAAAGTCTGCTCAGGCACCAGCACGTCACCGGTACGCAGGCCGCGCACCTGGGCGATCAGTAGGTGCAAACGCCCAAGGGTCACGGCAATTGCCAGCTGCAATTGCGCCGGCAACGGCTCGGCCACGGCACGCCACGCGCCGGCCTCGCACAACGCCAGAAAGCTGTCAGGCGTCAGCCACACGTAGCTGTCGACCCGAGACGTGCCCAGGGAAACGCAGAGCCGGCAACCAAACCCTTCAGGGCGATCGGTTTCCAGCAAACGCACAGGGCCCAGTAACGCGCTCACCTGAGGGCTCAGGTGATGCTGGAACACTGCCCAGAACCATGAATCCGGATCGTTGCCGGACGGGGCCAATGTCACTGGACAATCGCCCAGCAGACTGAGCACCGGCCCTGCCTGGGCGAGCGCCAGCACGCCACACGCGGTTTCGAAGCAAACGGCCTCGGCCCGTGTGGGCGCGCGTCCGGGCTCCAACCGCAGCTCGCCGTTCTGGTCAGCAACCTGAAACGCCAGGCGCAGTCCGCGCCCCAAACGCCGGCGCGCGGCAACCGTGTCGCCCTTGATCAAGGGCAAGGTCAATGTCGGGACCATCATGCGCCGCCGGCAGCAGGCAGCAGCAGATTGACCGGCAGACCCAGCACGTGTGAAAACCGGTCTTCACAGTGTTGTCGCACACCGCTGAGCCAGCGTGCCGTCGCGTCCTGTTCCGCTTCCAGTTCAACGCTCCAGGCGCTCTGTTCACGGTGCACGCGGGCGTTGATCCGGCCCAGGCGAGGTAAATACAACACTGCCTGCAGGGGCCATTGGGAAGCGGCCTGTATGCGAGGCGCCAATTGTTCGGCGAGGGCCTCAACCATGCCCGCCGCAGCCGATGCCTTGATGCCCGATAAGGACGCCCCAGAACCGCTGTGTTCATCGCTATCGGCAAACAGTTGAGCGAACAGTCGCCCTTGCTCCCAAGCCACTGCGCCCACAGCGCCCGGCTCGCGCTCCTCGCGCGCGTGAAGCGGACGTGGGCGCTCAAGGGGTTTATTCGAAACCTCGCTCATGTCGACTCCTGAGCCAGAAGGCGGGACAACTCCTGGAGTTTTTCCACTTGACGCAGACACTCGGTGACGTGCTTCTGGGCCTGCCCAACGCGGCTTTCCCTGTCGTCCTGCTGGCCTTGCAATTGCGCCAGTTGGCCTTGGTTGCGCCGGGTACTGGCGGATAACGAGCGCTCCTGCGCGCCCCAGGACTTCAAATCCTGCAGGCTCAGCATTCGCCCCTGGTGCTGGCTGAGCAGTTGAGCACTTTGCCGGGTCTCTTCCAGTCGAGTCTGCTCAAGTGCTTCCTCGGCCTGTTGGATATGTGCGAGCAGCGCCTGCCGGGCACGCTTGGCCTCGCGTAACGCCCGCTCGGCCCGGTCGGCACGATGCCGGCGCAGGCGCCGCAATGTATCCACCTCACCGAGCAGCACATCAGAATGGGACATGGGTGGTCAGCTCCTTGAGTTGCTCCAGCGTGTGCGCCATCGGCGTCGGCTCACGCAGGTCCTGGCGCAGGAAACCGTCGACCGCCTGGCGACTGTCCACCGCCAGGTCAGTGAGAGGGTCGCTGCCGGGTTGGTACTCGCCCAGCTTGAGCATCAGTTCGATCTGTTGGTACGCCGACAACAAACGACGCAAGCCGGTGCCGGCCTGGATATCTTCAGGTGCCGCGACGTTGCTCAAAATCCGCGACAGGCTCGCCAGCACATCCACCGCCGGATAGTGCCCGCGTTCGGCCAATTTGCGGGACAGCACGATATGGCCGTCGAGCAGTGAGCGCACTTCATCGGCCACCGGATCGTTCATGGAGTCCTGTTCAATCAGTACCGTGTAGATCGCCGTGATCACGCCATCGCGCGTCAACCCGGCACGCTCCACCAGGCGCGGCAGCAGGCTGTAAACCGACGGTGGCAGGCCTCCGCGCCCCAGAGGTTCGCCGGCGGCCAGGCCGATTTCGCGCTGGGCCCTGGCGAAACGGGTCAGTGAGTCGATCAGCAGCAAGACTCGCCGGCCCTCGCGCCGAAACCCTTCAGCCAGAGCCGTGGCGGTGAACGCCGCGCGGGCGCGTTCCATGCTGGAGCGGTCGGAGGTGGCACACACCAGCACCGCCTTGGCGCGCAGTTGCTCATCGAGTTCATGGTCGAGGAACTCCCGCAGTTCCCGACCCCGCTCACCAATCAGGCCGAACACGATGACATCGCACTCGACGTTGCGCGCAATCTCGGCCAACAACGTGGTCTTGCCGCAGCCGGCACCGGCAAACAGCCCGACGCGCTGCCCTTCGCCGAGGGTCAAAAGGCCGTCGATCGAACGCACGCCGGTGGCCAGTGCGCGATTGATCCGCGGCCGCTCGGTGGGCAGCGGTGCCTCACACAACACGGAGTGGGCGTCCGATGCGCCAGCTTCGGCAAATGCACTGGCGCCCTCGCCGCCGATCGGTCGCCCGAAACCATCCAGCACCTGGCCCAGCAATGCCTGGCTGACCTGCACGCGATGCGAGATGCCCAGGCGCTCTACGCCCGCGCCGACTTGCACGCCTTCGAGGTTGCCCAGGGCACTGAGCACCGCATCCTGATTATCGAAGCCGATGATCTCGGCGAGCATGTAATCGCCGGGGTGCTTTTCCACCTGGCACAGATCACCGATACGCGCCTGGGGCAGCCGACATTGCAGCAGCATACCGTTGACGCGCTGGATTCGACCGCGCATGGTCACTGGCGAAAAATTGGCCAGTGACTGGATCTGCCGCTGCTGCCACGCGTCCAGGCGCGCCTGTAATTGCGTGCTCACCAGCGCACCTCATAACGCTGCGCGCCATCGAAGACCACCTTGCTGTTGTCGATCAGTACCAGGCGCAGCCCATCCACTTCGTCGCCTACAAAGAGTCGGTTGCCCTCCTCCAGCACCACGTGACCGTTGGGCCCTCCTACGATCTGCACAATCCTGAACGGCAGTTGCTCATCGCGCGCTCGCACGCGGCTGATCACCGGCACCGCGCTATCGAACTGCTCACCAAAACGGCTGAGCATGCGCGCCACCAGCTCCACTTCTTCCTGGGAAACGTCGCCGCCGAGTGCGACCTGGCCATTGATCAGTTGCAGGCTGACGCGCTGGCTCAATTCACGCTCGCTGAGCATCTTCAACAACTGCTGGCGCACGTCAAACGGCGAATCGAGTTTGTGTTTCTGGGTCACCGGCGGCATCAAGGAAGCCTGGGCCTCAGGCTCCCCTGTAGAAATCATGCCCACCACCACGATCATGGCCGTAACCGCCAGCACCAGACTGAGCAGGCGCTTTTGCTGCGATGGCGGGATCGACGATAGTTTAAAGCCCGGTGCGGGGTCATCGGCCGGTGACTGCGAGGGTGGCTCGGGCGTGGCGGCCTGGGGCCAGGGCTGGTCGGCCAAGGTGACGCACAACTGCGCCTCCCCCACCCAGAACGGTACGTTCAGCGCCAGGCTTGCGATCTGTGCCAGCATCCGACCGCCGGCGTCCCGCAGCAGCCCCGCCTGCGCCTGCACCGACCAGTTAGCCTTGATAAAACGAAGGTGCGCATGTTGCTCAGCGATCCCCGTACCATGGAGTACCAGGTCGGCATCGGCGTGGGCACCGATGCTCCACTGCTCACCGAACAATGGCAACGCAGCGCCCTGACTCGGTCCGTCAAGCACCCGTAGCTCAAACATCATAGGGCCCTCCACACCGGCCGTGGCCAAGTCGTCATGCCGCCGCACCACGCATCAGCTCGTCCTGGCCCAGGTCAATGCGCCCCAGCACTTTGACCTTGGACGTGCTGCCCAACTCGGCAAACGACAACACGGCTATATGGTTGAACTCTTCCACCAGCAAAGTACGCAAGGGGCTGCGTAAGTCCTGCGCCACCAACAGCACGCTTTTGCTCTTGGCCCTCAAGGTAAAGGCCTGGTTGAGCAGGTTGATCAAGGCTGCGCTGTGTTCATCCTCCAGCGCGAAGAACACCCCGGTCTGTGTCTGGCGCAGGGCTTCACGCAGGATGTTTTCGCTGTGCGGCGACAGCAACCAGGCATGCAGGCCATCGTCTTCGCTGTGCTGGTGGTATATCTGCGCCTTGAGGGCAATGCGCGCGTAGTCGGCCAAGGCCTCCGGTTCCCGCTCGTGCTGGCCGTATTCGATCAGCGACTCGACGATCAGCCGCACAGCCCGCAGCGGCACCCCCTCACTGGCCAGGCGCTGCAGCACCGCCGAAAAGCGTGACAGCGGCATGATGCGTTGCAGTTCCTGCACCAACTCCGGCTGGTTGTGCTCCAGCCAACCGAGGATCGCCTTGCTCTCCTGGATGCCCAGGAACTGCGGCCCGCTGAGCATCATGGCCTGCTTCATGCGGTCGATGATCAACGCCGTGGCGGTGAAGCGCTCCAGCTGCGGATCATCGAGCAACGGGTCATCCGGCGCCAGCCAGAGCCAATTCTGCTCGTCACGCTCCACCAACCCCGGTATGCCACGCCCAGGCTCGACTGTCAGCGCACTGCGCTCAACCGCCAGATGGCTGACCACCGACGCTTTGACCATCGGCACTTCGTGCACACAGAAACGCATTTCATCGGCGGCCAGAGAATCATCCAGCTCGACTTCGAATGGCGGCAGCGTCAGGCCGATATTGGCGACCAATGCGTTACGCGACTGGCGAATCCCGTGAATGAGCTCCGCCACCTGGGGCGTACCGCGCAAGGACGAAGGGAACTGCAGCAGGTAAGGACGCGAAGGATCGAACCCGCGCAAATCCTCGCTGCCGTTCTCCTCGGGGCGAACGGCGTCGGTGGCCTGAGCGGCGGGTTCCGCTTGCCGTCGACGCTGACGCAACAGGTAAAACCCCAAGGCGCCGGTGATCAGCGAGATCAGCATGAAGACTGCGGTCGGCATGCCCGGCACCGCGGCGAATGCGAGCATGCCCACCGACGCGATCACCCAACTCTTGGGTTCGCTGGTCATCTGCCGGGCGATTTCGGCGCCCATGTTGGTCACGCCCCTGCGCCCATCCGGCGCCACGCGGGTGATGATCATGCCGGCCGTCAGCGAAATCAGCAGCGCCGGAATCTGTGCAATCAGGCCATCACCGATGGTCAATACCGAATACAACGCCATGGAATCGGCGGCACTCAAACCGTGCTGGAACATCCCCGTGGAAAAGCCTCCCAGCAAGTTGACCACCACGATGATCAGACCGGCTATGGCATCGCCCTTGACGAACTTCATGGCGCCGTCCATCGCCCCGAACAACTGACTCTCGCGGGACAGTTGCTCGCGCTTGTCGCGCGCTTGCGCGCCGTCAATCAGGCCGGCACGCAGGTCGCTGTCGATGGACATCTGCTTGCCCGGCATGGCATCGAGGCTGAAGCGCGCGGCGACTTCGGCGACCCGCTCGGAGCCCTTGGTGATGACCAGGAAGTTGACCAGGGTCAGGATCAGGAAAATCACCATCCCCACCGCCAGGTTGCCCCCCACCACAAAATTGCCGAAGGCCTCGACGATATCCCCCGCGTCCTGTTCCAGCAGAATCAGGCGCGTCGTCGCGATCGACAGTGCCAGCCGGAACATGGTCGTCAACAGCAGGATTGAAGGAAACGAGGAAAACGCCAAGGGCCCCGGCAGGTAAAGCGCCAGCACGATAAGCAGGCATGAGATGCAGATATTGAGTGCAATCAGGATGTCCACCAGCCAGGTGGGCAGTGGCACGATAAAAATAAACACGATGGCCATGACCACCACCGCGCCCAGCACTTCGGCGCGCTGTGCCACTTTGAGCAATACACGGTTGATGGCCGACAGTGCGGTCACGCCGTGCCCCTCGGCTCACTGATAAACCGTGCGGCTGGGCGTGTCGTACGGTGCAACTCATCCAGCAGCACCAGCAATACATGCAAGGCCTCCTGCCGTGCTCGGCTGTCGGGCCACACCGCCAGGGGCATTTGTTGGAACAACGGATAAAGCGCGTTGAGGCACACCAATTGCTGCTGGGTCGGGCCACCGCCCAGCTCACTCGCCAGGCGCAAGGCCTCGGCGGATGCAATGCCGCCGCCGGCGTAACCCAACAGACGCTGGAGCAAGTCGACGGCGTCGTACTCGACGCACAGGCGTTGGATCATCCCACGGCAGCCGGCCAGCACTGCGCTCAGTTGCCCGCAGCTTTGCAGCCCCAGCAGCAAGGTGCGCAACGCGGCAGTAGGCACCGATGAGACCTGCGCGGCAACATCGTCGGCCAGCGCTTTGCGCATCACCTTGATGCCTTCGTGGAACCGCTCAGCACCGTATACACCCAACAGGGCTTGCATCATCGTTGCCAAGGATTGGCGCCTGACCACACTGGCGTAATACAGAGCACGCAGCGCCTGGCGCTCCTGCGGATCGACACCCGTCGCCTGCAGCGCCGAGGCGATGTTCAGACCGGCCTGAATCTCACCACTGAAACGAACCTCCAGCCTGGCAATGGCATCGCGCGCCAGTGCAGCCTCAGCCGCACGCACTTCGGCATCCGCCTGGGCCGCCACGTACTTGAGCACCACAAAAGCCCGCGCCGGGTCTTGCCCGGTGAGTTCCAACAGTGTTTCAACGGTGGGGTTGTGCAGCAGCTGCATCCTGATCCGACGCGAAATGGATGCCATGGTCGCCTGGGCCGGATGACCCAGCTGATCATAGAGCTGCGCAAGCTGCTCGGCGGGGGGCACACGCACACCCACTTTCCGTTCGGCCAGGGTCCGAAACTGATTACCCACTTCCTGGCTGAACAGCTCAGCCAGCTCGTCAACGCCTTTGCCGGGCACCGGTACCGACGCCGGGGTGACCGCCGGCAGATCCAGGCGTGGGTTCACT
Source organism: Pseudomonas sp. lyk4-R2A-8 (assembly GCF_030209095.1). Taxonomy (NCBI): domain Bacteria; kingdom Pseudomonadati; phylum Pseudomonadota; class Gammaproteobacteria; order Pseudomonadales; family Pseudomonadaceae; genus Pseudomonas; species Pseudomonas sp. lyk4-R2A-8. The sequence goes on along the minus strand of NZ_JARVSS010000003.1, from coordinate 26,349 downwards.
TGAATATCGTTATTGGCTTCAATCTTCATGGCAGGCCAGCACAGCAAGAATGTTTCCCTGTGTGGCAAGACCCGCCGCTACGGTTCCATCCAATTCCAGTGTGCGCGCCAATTGAAAAGACTTGCACAGACGCCCCTGCACAGCGTGCCAGCGGTTGCGCAAAATCGACTCAATTCAAGATATTTATCTATATTAATCAACTAGTTATATATGTTTTTTTGCTTGGCACAGGCAGTGCTTAGTGGGTCTGGTCGACACGTTTCGACTGCGTCTACCCAAAGGAAAAAAACATGAATATCCCTATTGAAGCTTTAGCGCACCTCGTTGGCAGCTCGCCTCAATTCATGCATCACCTGACAGACGACGAGCAAAAAAAACTCCGGCGCTTCATCCACAAGCGCGTACTCAACCCCGAAGATGCGGACGATCTGCTGCAATTGACCTACCTGGAAGCCTGGCGCAACCGTGAGCGCTACAGCGGCATAGCCACGCTCAGCACCTGGATGTGCGGCATCGCGCAGAACCTGATACGCAATCACTTCAGGCGCATGTACGCCAAGCCGGCGCACTGCGAATTCGACGAGTCGCTTTCCCACGGCCAGGATGAAAGCAACAACCTGGACTGGGAGTTCGAGGTCAATCGCCGCCTGGAAAAGACCCTGAACGCCATCGATCATTTGCCCACGGAAATGCGTAAGACACTTTACGCCTCGCTGGAAACCGACGGCAGCTATCAGGACACGGCTGACGCGCTGGACATACCCATCGGCACCGTTCGCTCCCGCCTTTCACGGGCACGTGAACAGCTCAAACGCGTGACTCACACTTCGCAACATCCGTAGCCGAGACTCAACGTTGGGCGGCAGGGATATCGCCCAATCGAAGCCTTCGTGTACCGCCTGCCAACCGCGCAAGCTCGACAGCCCCTCTACTGCCGAAAGCCTCCATCCACCTCGCCACTCGTCGCCGAAGCGCGCTGTTTTCGTTAAACAGTTGAAAGCGTAGGTAAAAATTCAAAATAAACGCTTGACGCTTTGGCGTTCTGCGCGAATAATGCGCGCCACTTGGCTACATAGCTCAGTTGGTTAGAGCATAGCATTCATAATGCTGGGGTCCGGGGTTCAAGTCCCTGTGTAGCCACCAAGTACTGAAAAACGGCTTACCGAAAGGTAGGCCGTTTTTTTATGCCCGCCGAAAAGCATGTCCGCCGTGCCCCACGCGGCCGTTGTACATGCGCGTAAAAAAACTCTCCAACTGTATTTTGACGCTCCCTCGACCCACTGTTAGTGTCCAGCCTCCCCCACACACGGAGTGCCCCACGGTGAAATTGGACATCTACCAAGTCGACGCCTTCAGCGAACAGCCTTTCGGCGGCAACCCGGCTGCGGTCTGCCCACTCACCGAGTGGTTGCCGGACGAGCGGCTGCAGGCAATAGCCGCCGAGAACAATCTCTCCGAAACCGCTTACTTCGTACGCCGGGGCGAAGGTTATGAGTTGCGCTGGTTTACCCCTGAAGTCGAAGTGGACCTGTGTGGCCATGCCACGCTCGCGGCGGCGTGGGTGTTGATTCACAAGCTGGCGGACAGGGCCGACGTGCTGCGCTTTGCCACCCGCAGCGGCGAGCTTCGCGTGACACGCAACGGTGATGAGCTGGCGATGGATTTCCCGGCCAAAACGCCACAACCGTGCGAGCCGCCCGCCGGAATGTTCGCCGCGCTGGGCATTGAACATGCCGACGTGTTCAGCACCGACGACTTCATTGTGCTGCTGCAGGATGAAGCCCAGGTGGCGGCGCTGACCCCGGACTTTGCACGGCTCAAGGGCCTGCCCAAGCGCGGAATTGCCGTGACCACGCGCGGTACGCGGTTTGACATTGTGTCGCGCTGGTTCGGACCGAATGTCGGGGTCAATGAAGACCCGGTCACCGGTTCGGCGCACACCTCGTTGGCGCCGTTCTGGGCCGAGCGCCTGGGCAAAACCCACTTGACTGCGGAGCAAGGCGGCGCACGTAAAGGCCAGCTGCACTGCGAACTCAAGGGCGACCGCGTGATTATTTCCGGCAAGGCTGCGCTGTATATGCAAGGCACGATTTACCTGTAGAACAGCCTTGGCCAAAGGACAACGATTACTGCTTACCATGAACGGAGTTCAGCGCGTGTTTTCGATTTCTCGCCGTCAACTGACTGTCATCGCCGCGACCCTGGCGTTGGCAGCCTGCCATAGCTCGGTTAACGAACAGCCTCCGGCTCCGGAGCTGGGCTCGGGCTATCGCACCGGCCTTACCCCCCGTCACGCCGAGCGCCACATGGCCGCCGCCGCCAACCCGCTGGCCGCGCAAGCCGGGCGCGACATGTTGCGCCAGGGCGGCTCGGCGATTGACGCCGCGATTGCAATGCAGGCGGTGTTGACCCTGGTGGAGCCGCAGTCATCGGGGATCGGTGGCGGTGCATTCATCCTGCTGTGGGATGGCGAAAACGTGCACGCGTACGACGGCCGCGAAACCGCACCGGCCGGGGCCTCAGAGCACCTGTTCCTCAGCGCCGACGGCAAGCCGATGGCGTTTCCCGAAGCACAGATCGGTGGCCGCTCGGTCGGTACGCCAGGGGTACTGCGTGCGCTGGAAATGGCGCATAAAAAGACCGGTCATCTGCAGTGGGCCAAATTGTTCGAGCCGGCGATCCGTCTGGCGGAACAAGGCTTCGCGATGTCCCCGCGCTTGCACAGCCTGATTGCCGCCGACCCGTATATCGCCCAATCGCCGGACATGGCGGCGTATTTCCTGAATGCCGACGGCACGCCTAAAGCCACCGGCACCCTGTTGAAGAACCCGGCGCTGGCTCACGTGTTCAAGCGCATCGCCAAGGAAGGGCCGGACGCGCTCTACACCGGGCCGATTGCCGACGAAATCGTGCGCAAGGTCCAGGGCCATCGCAATGCCGGGAGCCTGTCCCAGGCCGACCTGCAAGGCTACGCCGCCAAGGAGCGCGCGCCGCTGTGCAGCGATTACAAACAATGGACAGTCTGCGGCATGCCCCCGCCATCCTCCGGTGGGATTGCCGTGGCACAGATCCTGGGCACGCTGCAGGCGCTGGAAGCCCGCGATCCGCGCCTGGCCATCGCGCCGATGACACCGCTCAAAAGCCCATCGCCCGCCGGGTTGGAACCGACGCCCGAGGCCGTGCACCTGCTCGCCGAGGCCGGGCGCCTGGCATTTGCCGATCGCGCGCTGTATGTGGCCGACGCCGATTTCACACCGGTTCCGGTCGCAGGCCTGATCGCACCGGACTACCTGGCCCGGCGCGCCACCTTGATCGGTGAACGCAGCATGGGAGTGGCCAAGCCCGGTCAACCGGCTGGCCTGCAGGTGGCCTACGCACCGGATCGTTCGCCGCTGCGCATCTCCACCTCGCAGGTGGTGGCGGTGGATGACCTGGGCGGCGCGGTGTCGATGACCACCACGGTGGAAGCCGCGTTTGGCTCCCACCTGATGGTCCAGGGCTTTTTGCTCAACAACCAGATGACCGACTTTTCGTTCATCCCCGAAGAAAATGGCCAGCCCGTCGCCAACCGCGTGCAACCCGGCAAACGGCCACGTTCGGCCATGGCACCGACATTGGTATTCGACCGCCGCAGCGGTGAGCTGCTGGCCACTGTGGGCTCTCCGGGAGGCTCGCAAATCATCGAATACGTGAGCAAGTCGCTGGTGGCCCTGCTCGACTGGAAACTCGATCCGCAGGCGGCGATCAACCTGCCTAACTTCGGCAGTCGCAATGGCGCAACCGAGCTGGAGGCGGGCCTGGTCAGCCCGGCGCTCAAACAGACGCTGAAAGACAAGGGCCACACGCTGAGCGAGATCGAGATGACCAGCGGCGTACAGGCCATCGTCCGCACGCGGGACGCGCAAGGCAAGGTATCGCTGAACGGCGGCGCCGACCCTCGGCGCGAAGGCGAAGCGCTGGGTGACTGACTGGAAGGGGGCAAGCCCGTTCACCACAACACGCTCACTCAGCGGCTGATCTTCAGCCCCTTGCGCGCCGCGTGCCGCTCCATCGCCAGTTCGATCAGGCGGGTGACCAGCTCGCTGTAGCTCATCCCCGCGGCCTGCCATAGCTTGGGGTACATGCTGATGCGGGTGAAGCCGGGCAGCGAGTTGATTTCGTTGATCAATACCTCGCCATTGTCAGTGAGGAACACATCGACACGCGCCAGCCCGGAGCAGCCCAACACTTCAAACGCCTGCACTGCCAGGTGGCGAATGCGTTCGCTGGCGTCATGACTGATCGCGGCCGGCACCACCACCTGGGCAGCCTGGTCGTCGATGTATTTGCTGTCGTAGGAATAGAACCCGCTGCTCACCACGATCTCGCCGCAACCGCTGGCGATGGGGTTGTCGTTGCCCAATACCGCACATTCGATTTCACGACCCTGAACAGCAGACTCCACCAGCACCTTCTCATCGAAACCCAGCGCCAGTTCAACGGCGGCACGGTACTCGGCTTCGCTGCCGACCTTGCTCACGCCCACTGAAGATCCCTGGTTGGCCGGTTTGACGAACAGCGGCAGGCCCAGCGTATTCGCCGCCTTCTCAAACGAAGTGCGGGCCGCATTGCCACGGGTGAGCGTCAAAAACGGAGTGACGGCGATACCGGCGTCACGCAGCAGGCGCTTGCTGATGTCCTTGTCCATGCAAATCGCCGAGCCCAGCACGTCGGAACCGACAAACGGCAGGTCGGCCATGCGCAGCAAGCCTTGCAGGCACCCGTCTTCCCCAAGGGTGCCGTGGACGATGGGAAAGATCACGTCGATATGTTCCAGCACGCCTTGGCCGGAAGTCTCCACGACCTGGCGATTGGCTTTGCCCGGCACGACCGCCAGTTCGCGATTGGATTGGTTGAGGGCGATCAAGGCTGGGTTTTCCTGATTAAGCAGGAAGTTGGAGGTGTCGTTGAGGTGCCAGTGACCGGCCTTGTCGATGCCAATCAGGATCGGTTCGAAGCGCGTACGGTCGAGGGCATCGACGATGTTGCGCGCCGACTGCAACGACACTTCATGCTCAGCCGAACGGCCACCGAAAATAATACCTACCCGCACCTTGCCCATGACTCGACCTCATTGTTGAACGTAGGGCTTCTTACCATGGGCGGTCAGCGCTTGCCAAACGCGCCGGTAGCCAGCGGCTGCACGATCGTACAAGACCCCGCAGACAGCGCGCCCCACACTGAGTTACCGTGTTTCCACCTCTTCCTGTGACAAGTCACCATGGGCAATTCGACCACCCCGCTCGATTGGCTGCACCGTGCGCCGCACGCCAGCGGCCTGGACCGTATCGAGGCGTACTTTGCAGGTTTCGCCTTCGACCCGCATCGCCACGACACTTACGCCATCGGGCGTACGTTGTTCGGCGTGCAGAGTTTTCATTACCGGGGCGGCATGATCCACAGCCTGCCCGGCACGACCATGGTGATTCATCCCGATGAGGTGCACGACGGCCGCGCCGGGAGCGAGGAAGGCTTCAAGTACCGCATGATTTATGTGGAACCGGCGTTGATTCAGCAGATCCTCGGCGGCAGGCCGTTGCCGTTCGTGCCCGCGGGACTGTCCACCGATCCGCGGCTGTTCCGCGCCAGCGAAGTGCTGTTGCAGAACCTGGATTGCCCGGTCGACCCGTTGCAGGAACAGGATGCGTTGTTCGACCTGGCCCAGGCGTTGAGCGCTGCGTCAGGAGCGGTCGTCAGCCGCAAGACGTTCGACTACCTGGCCGCCGAGCGGGCACGGGAATTTATCCACAGTGCCCTGGGCCGCAGCATCACACTCGATGACATGGCCGAGCACGCAGGGCGAGACCGCTGGGGCTTGTCGCGGGATTTTCGCCTGCTGTTCGGCACCAGCCCCTACCGTTACCTGACCATGCGCCGCCTGGACCTGGTGCGCAGCCTCCTGGCCCAGGGCCAATCTCTGGTAGATGCGGCGCTCACCGCCGGCTTCACCGACCAGAGCCATATGACCCGGCAATTTCGCAGCACCTACGGCATGCCGCCGTCGCGCTGGGTGAAGATGCTGGGACGTTGAATGCGTTGGCCAGGCTTACAACTGGCGCCCATCGATCGGCTGGCCGATGCTCAGGAAATGCCCGCCCGCCACGTGGTGCAAGGTGCGCAATGGGTCGTGCCCCTCGAAGTGCCAGCGCCCGTCACTGAAGACACGCTCATCGGCGTAGGCGGCGACCACTTCACCGAGGAACAGGTCGTAGGTTTGCTGGTTATGCGGCTCGGGCAGCAGGCGGCACTCCAACCACGCCACGCACCCCTCCAGCAACGGTGCGTCGGTGTGTTCACCGTTGAACGTGCGCAAGCCATAGGCGGCGAATTTGTCGAGGTCGCGGCCACTGATGGTACCGACGGTCTGCACCAGGTCGGCCTGGGCCGCACACGGCACCTGCAGCACAAAGGTGCCGGCGCCTTCCAGCAGTTCGCGGGTCCAGGTGGATTTGTCCAACACCACCGCGACCTTCGGCGGTTCGAAATCCATCGGCATGGCCCAGGCGGCAGCCATGATAGTGCGCTGGCCTTCATGAGCGGCGCTCACCAGCACGGTCGGGCCGTGATTGAGCAAGCGGTAGGCCTTGGGCAGCGGGACAGGACGGCAGTGTTCGGGGCTCATGCAGGGTGGCTCTTCAAGCGAAAAAACCTACGATACCTCAAGCACAAGCTCCCCGGGTAAGGTCCGCCGTGAGTGGCCAAGCCCTCGGAACATGAAAAAAATCGCCAACACAACGGATCTATAGGGGGGCAACGTCCGATCAGGTATCCTTTTGGCGCAGGAAACAAAAAGAAACAATTATCCTAACCTGTTCGATAAGGAGTCCCGCTTTGGCGTTATCGACTGCTGCGTGGATGGTGCACGACACCCGCCTGATGTTTTGCGTACTACTGGCCATCGCCAGCATCATCGTGCTGATCAGCGCGACCAAACTACCGCCATTTCTGTCGATTTTGATCGGCACCTTTATCGCTGGGGTTGGTGCAGGCCTGCCGCCGGAAGACGTGCCCAAGGCCTTCAGCAAAGGCGCCGGGGCGATCCTTGGCGAGGCCGGGATCATCATTGCCCTGGGTTCGATGCTAGGCGCGCTGATGGCCGAGTCCGGTGCGGCCGATCGCATCGCCACCACCCTGCTGGGGCTGGGCAAGGGCAAGTCGCTGCCGTGGGTCATGGCCTTGGTGGCGATGGTGATCGGCTTGCCGCTGTTCTTTGAAGTGGGCCTGGTGATGATGGTGCCGATCATCTTCGTCATGGCCAAGCGCTCGAACCAGCCACTGCTGAAAATCGCCATCCCGGCGCTGGCGGGCATGACCACGTTGCACGCGTTGATGCCGCCGCACCCAGGGCCGCTGATTGCGGTGGGCGCGCTTCACGCCGACCTGGGCCTGACCATGTTGCTGGGCTTTAGCCTGGCGGTGCCGGCGGTGATACTGGCCGGGCCGATCTATGGCAACTGGCTGTCCAAGCGCCTGCATGTGGATGAGCCGGCCGACATCGGCGCGCTGTTCAGCGCGCCGCCCAAGGCACCGCGCCAGCCGACCTTCGGCGTGTCGTTGCTGATCATTCTGTTGCCGGTGATTCTGATGCTCGGCAGCACCTTGGCCAAAGTCGCATTGCCCGCCGAAAGCAGTGTGGGCATGACGCTCAAGTTCCTCGGCGAACCGCTGATCGCCCTCGGCCTGGCGGTAATCGCTGCGGTGATCTGCCTGGGCTGGGCGGCCGGCATGCCACGCGCCGAGGTCGGCAATACCCTGCGCAAGGCACTCGCGCCGATTGCGGTGTTGCTGTTGACCATCGGAGCCGGCGGCGGCCTCAAGCAAACCCTGCTCGACGCCGGCGTCAGCCAGACCATCAGCAAGGTCGCCGAAGGCGCGCACATGCCGTATCTGCTGCTGGCCTGGCTGATCGCCGTGGCGTTGCGGCAGGCCACGGGTTCGGCCACCGTCGCCACCACCACAACGGCGGGCATCCTGGCGCCGATGATGGCGGGCCTGGCGGCGACACAAAGCTCACTGGTGGCCCTGGCGATCGGCGCCGGCTCGGTGTTCTTCTGCCACGTCAACGATGCCGGGTTCTGGATGGTGCGTGAGTATTTCGGGCTGCAGCTCAAGCAGACCATTTGGGTCTGGTCGGTACTGCAGACCATTGTGTCCGTGGTCGGCCTGGTCGGTACGTTGCTGCTCTGGCACTTCCTGACCTGACCCTCAGGCCATCAAAGCGTGGCGCTTGCCAAACAGCGCCACACTGCCCACCCCCACCGCGCCCATCACCACGCAGTAGCCCACACAGATCCACGGACTGGCGGGCATGAGTGCGATCAGCATCAGCGGCGTGGTGCTGGCCCACAGCGCGTAGGCGATGTTGTACGTGAAGGAAATCCCCGACACCCTCACCGCCGGCGGAAACAGGCCGACCATCACCGAGGGCACGGCGCCCACCACACCGCAGCTCAAGCCCGCAACGGCATACGCGGCGCCGAGCCACGCACCACCGCCGATCAGGCTGGCGTACAACAGCGCAATCCCCACCGGCAGCAACAGGCTGTAGACCAGCACCGCGCGCCAGGCACCGATGCGGTCCACCAGCAGGCCGGCGAGCACACAGCCGATGTTGAGAAAGACGATGCCCAGCGCGCTCAAGGCGAAGGTGTGACTGGGGCTCATGCCGAAGGTTTTCTGCATCATGGTCGGGGTAATGACCACCAGCACCACCACGGCCGAGGTGAGCACGCAGGTGAGGATCATCGCCGGCAGCAACACCGCGCGATGGTCGCGCAATACGGTGCGCAGCGGCAGTTCGGCGGCAGCCTGTCGGCGCGCCTGCATTTGCATGAAGACCGGGGTTTCACTGAGCCAGCGGCGCAGCCACACGCCGATCACCCCGAACACACCACCGAGCAGGAAAGGAAACCGCCAGGCGTAGTCGAGGATCTCAGCGGGCGTAAAGACTTGCGCCAGCAGCGTTGCGGTCAGAGCGCCAAGCAAGTAACCGAAGGTCAGCCCGGCCTGTAGGAAACCGAGCGCGTAACCGCGATGGTTGCGCGGCGCATGCTCGGCAACGAAGGTCCAGGCACTGGGCACTTCACCGCCCACCGCCGCGCCTTGCAGCACCCGCAGCGCCAACAGGATCAGCGGTGCGAAATAACCGATCTGGGCGTAGGTGGGCATGATCCCGATCAGCAGGCAGGGCAAGGCCATCATCAGGATGCTCAGGCTGAATACGCGTTTGCGTCCCAGGTGATCGGCAAAATGCGCCATCAGGATGCCGCCCAACGGGCGCGCCAGGTAGCCGGTGACAAAGATGCCGAAGCTTTGCAGCAGGCGCAGCCACTCGGGCATTTGCGGCGGGAAGAACAGTTGGCTGAGGGTCAGCGCGAAAAACACAAAGATGATGAAGTCATAGATTTCCAAGGCACCGCCCAAGGCAGCCAGGCCCAGGGTTTTGTAGTCGGAGCGGGAAAAGCGCTGCGCCTGTGCGACAGAGGTGGCAGTCATGGAGTGGCTCGGCAGACAAACAAAATGGCGTGCAGGTTATGAGCTGAACCGGATCATGGCAATCGCGGCAGATATATTTGTTTTCCTCATGGATCGATGAAGATAACTGCATTCCCATATGAATGGCCGTAGCGGAATATGCCGTCCAATTGCCAAACCCATAATAACGACAAGAGGTAATGACTCGTGGCCGACGCTATCGAAGAAAGCCGCTATGCCCGATTCGCCCTGCGCTGCTCCAACTTTGCCGAACGCTGGTTCCCGGACTCCTGGGTGTTTGCCGCGCTCGCGGTGATCATCGTCGCCGTGGCGACCCTGGGCATGGGCGCCGCCCCGACCGACGCCGCCAAAGCCTTTGGCGATGGTTTCTGGAGCCTGATCCCGTTCACTATGCAGATGGCCTTTGTGGTGATTGGCGGTTATGTGGTCGCCAGCTCGCCGCCGGCGGTGCGCTTGATTGACCGCCTGGCCCGCATTCCGAAGAACGGCCGCTCGGCCGTGGCGTGGGTGGCGCTGATTTCCATGGTCGCGTCGTTGCTGAATTGGGGCTTGTCCCTGGTGTTCGGCGGTCTGCTGGTGCGGGCGCTGGCTCGGCGCAACGACCTGCGCATGGATTACCGCGCGGCGGGTGCGGCCGCCTATCTGGGCCTGGGCGCGGTGTGGGCGCTGGGACTGTCGTCGTCGGCCGCGCAGTTGCAGGCCAACCCAGGCAGTTTGCCGCCATCCATCCTGGCCATCACCGGGATGATCCCCTTCACCGAGACGATCTTCCTGTGGCAATCCGGCGTGCTGTTGCTGGCGCTGATCGTGGTGTCGCTGATCATCGCCTACGCCACCGCCCCAGGCCCCAACAGTGCCCGCGACGCCCAGGCCTGTGGCGTCGATCCGGCCTTCAACCTGCCCAAGCCGCAGGCACCGACGCGCCCCGGCGAATGGCTGGAACACAGCCCGCTGCTGACCATCCTGCTGGCGCTGCTGGCCGCCGGTTGGCTGTTCCATGAGTTTTCGACCAAGCCGGCGATCAGTGCCATCTCGGGGCTCAACACCTATAACTTTCTGTTCATCATGGTCGGCGCGCTGCTGCACTGGCGCCCGCGCAGCTTCCTGGATGCGGTGGCCCGCGCGGTGCCGACCACCACCGGGGTGTTGATCCAATTCCCGTTGTACGGCTCGATCGCCGCGCTGATGACAGTGGTCAAGGGCGGCGACGGCCAGACCCTGGCGCACCATATCTCGACCTTCTTCACCTCCATCGCCTCCCACGACACCTACGCGCTGCTGATGGGGGTGTACTCGGCGGTGCTGGGCTTCTTTATTCCTTCGGGCGGCGGCAAGTGGATCATCGAGGCGCCGTACGTGATGCAGGTGGCCAACGATCTGCAATACCACCTGGGTTGGTCGGTGCAGATCTACAACGCCGCCGAAGCGCTGCCGAACCTGATCAACCCGTTCTATATGCTGCCGCTGTTGGGAGTACTGGGGCTCAAGGCGAGGGATTTGATCGGTTTTTCGTTCGTGCAATTGCTGGTGCATGCGCCGCTGGTGCTGTTCTTGTTGTGGGCGTTGGGAACCACGCTGGCGTATTTGCCGCCGGTGATGCCGTAGGCCAATGGAGAGTGCGCCTGTTATTGCAACGGGCGCAGTCAATCAGGCGCGCCAGCCGGTATATGTGCTCGGTCTGATGCGACATTGCAGTCGACTGTCAGGCAGTCATCGGGGGTAAGCCCCCTACCACAGGTTCTCGCAGCGCCGGCAGGTCGCGCCGTTGTCTTGGTTCCGTCATATCCCCCTGCTAACGTCCTGCGAAATATCTTGCAACATTTTGCCAGGACTCCCCCGCAATGAGTGACGAGCACAAAGACCGCCCCTCCCCCGATTCTGTAACTCAACCGCCTGTGGACACCAGCCGTCGGCGCTTCCTGGGAGGCGCGGCGGTACTGGGGGTGGGCGCTACCTTGAGCGGCTGCGGCAATACCAGCGAAGCGCCCGACACACCGCAGGAACGACCACTGACGCCGCAGGAACTGGACAAGGCCTTGCGCGAACAGGTGAAAACCGTGGTGGTGATCTACGCCGAAAACCGCAGTTTCAATAATCTGTTTGCGGATTTCCCCGGCGTGGAGAAACCACTGTCGGCGCTCTCCGCCGCCGACTACCAGCAGCGCGACCGCGACGGCAGCCTGCTGACCACCCTGCCTGCAGTTTGGGGCGGTGTGCTGCAGGTAGGCCCGCAAAGCGTGGACGGGGTGACTTACCCCAATGACTTTCAATTCCAGGAAAACCTGCCCAACGCACCGTTCGCCCTCAAGGGCCCGAATGCCGAAGACTTGCCTTTGAGCCTGGTGACCCGCGACTTATGGCATGTGTTCTACCAGAACCAGATGCAGATCAACGGCGGCAAGAACGACGGTTTTGTTGCCTGGGCCGATTCCGGCGGCCTGGTGATGGGCCATTACGCCCAGAGCCGTTATTCCCTGCGTCTGTGGGACGTGGCCAAAGAGTTCGTGCTTTGCGACAACTTCTTCCAGGGCGCGTTTGGCGGCTCATTCCTCAACCATCAATACCTGATCAGCGCCACCGCGCCGGTGTACCCGAACGCGGCGCAATCGGTGGCCAAATCGCAGATCGCCACGTTGCAAAGCGATGACCCCACCGACACGCGCCTCAAGCCATTGGACAAATCCCCGGCCAGCGCCATGACCGGCCCGCCGCAATTCGGCCCCAGTGCGTTGACTCCGGACGGTTATGCGGTAAACACCCTGGCCCCGCCCTATTGGCCGACCTGGATCCGCGACCCGCAGAATCCGGATTACTCCAAGCCCGACCTGCCCAATGTGCTGGTGCCGCAGACCCACGAACACATCGGCGACAAGCTGTCGAAGAAGAATGTCGACTGGGCCTGGTACGCCGGGGCCTGGCAGGCGACGCTGGATCAGTTCAAGGATTCGGGCGGGATCCCCAAGATTCCCAATTTCCAGTACCACCATCAGCCGTTCAACTACTTCAAGCAACAGGGGCCGCAGAACCCGGCGGAGCGCAGCAAGCGTCTGCGCGATGGGGGGTTGGGCGATGAGTCCAGTACCAACAAGTTCTTTGCCGATGCGCAGGCTGGAAAGCTGCCGGCAGTGACGTTCTACAAGCCTCAGGGCAACCTGAACATGCACGCCGGTTACGCCGATGTGGCGTCGGGCGACCGGCATATCGTCCGCGCGCTGAAGGTGTTGCAGGAAAGTGCGCAATGGAAAAACATGGTGGTAGTGGTGACCGTCGATGAAAACGGCGGCTGGTGGGACCACGTGGCACCGCCCAAGGGTGATCGCTGGGGCCCTGGCACGCGCGTTCCGGCGCTGGTGGTGTCGCCCTTCGCGCGCAAGGGCACAGTGGACCACACGGTTTACGACACCGCGTCGATCCTGCGGTTGATTACTCGGGTTTTCCAGCTCGAGACCCTGCCCGGCCTGAAACAGCGCGACGACGCGATGATTGCACGCGGCCAGGTGCCGATGGGCGATCTGAGCAACGCATTGCACTTCAGCGTGTAGGGTTTCTTATCCAATAGCGACATGTTCGCTGATTTAGCACGCGGTTTTCCTGGTCAGCCGCTACTGTGTGCAAGTGGGCCTTCATCCCGCGCAGACGGGCTTTCGCTGACAAGGAATCAATTATGTTCACATCGACCAGGCTGTCCCTGACCCTGGCCGCACTGATGGTCAGTGCGGTCGTGCAAGCCGATATCGAAGTACCTCTGGGCAGTACCCAGCGCGTCACCCAATTGTTCGCCTTTCCCAATAACTGCAATGTGATCTGTTATCGGCCCTGGACGCTGGAGCAGACCGCCGAGCATTACCTGAACCAGAGCCTGCAGCGCGACGGTTACGGCCGCGCCAAAGTCAGCGTCAAAAGCCATGACGGCCAGGTGACGGCGACATTCAGCGGCGTGCCGGACGATTATGGCCAACCGTTGACCACCCTGCTCAACACCGCCGACCTGGCGTATCAGGGCGCCAGCAAACTCAACAGCGACGGCAAGTGGGCCTATAACTGGTACCTGTTCCTGCCGCTGGGCATGGCCCTGGAAAACCGCAAGAGCATCGAATTGCTGCACTTCCCGCCGGACTATTCGCTGACCCAGGCCCAGGATTACCTGGAATCGGCCACCACCGACCGTTGGGCCACGCTGCTCACCGACAACGGCGTGCCGGCCACCGAAACCCCGGCCTACCAGACCATCATCGATATCGCCCCCATCGCCGCACCCTCCAATGCCGGTAAAGATTTGGAGGCGGTCTACAGCTATTTCACCGACTACCAGACGCGCATGGTCAAGGAATTGAGCCTGTTGCCCAACGGCGCGCTGCCGATGGTGGCGTTCGGCGCACCGGTGCGTAACTGGATCAAGCAGCAATACGGGCAAACCGTGGGCGTGCTGGGCCTGGCGCAGATCAGCCCGGCTGTCGGTAAGAGCGTATCGGTGCTGGGCTCCAACCACCCCAGCTATATCTGGTACGCCGCCGACCCGGCGACGTATGACGGCAACGAGCAGAAGGCCGACGAGGCGGGTTTGAAAGTCATGGGCCAGGACTTGAGCGCCGCCTGCTGGCAGGCGGGCATGGGCCAGAAACCGGCGAGCGATGCGAACGTGCTGCTCCAGGCCTGTATGAACACCTGGCAGGTCACGCGCAAGGAACAGACCTGTGAATTGTTCTACACCTCGGTGCGCAAACTGACCCCGACCGAAGCTAACGCCAAGTGCGCCACCCCGACCATAAAAACTCAGCTCAAGCAACTGAAGAACGCCGCCCCGACGCCGACAATCATGGCGCCGCACCTATAGGGCGCCACCCTGCGCGAACGATTTCTACTGTCATATTTGACAGTAGAAATCGGATCCAACTTCGGCGAACCTTGAGCCGCGCCCATCCATTGCAAGACTGGCAGTCAGACATTATCCGCAGGTCGAAGCAGCCTGACCAAGGGCCCACCTAGGAGAGTCATGAAAACTCAAGCCATGGGTATGGCTGAAACGGCAGCAAATGATTGCCTGTACCCTTTCAAGACATTGCTCGTTGAGCGAGGCTACCCCTCGTCCAAACACTTCAAGATCGTTGGCAAAGGCGGCGGTGTCGAGGCGCGCGTTGGATTCGACAGCCGTGTGCTGATTGCACAGGTTTCCGGCTACGCCGTGAACAAACGAGGCCCGCGCACGCTGCAGTTGTCGCCGCGTATCCACTTGTACGACTGCTGGTTCTGCGGCCTGCTGCGGCACTCGTGTAACCCGAATGTATTTTTCGACAGCACCTACCTCGAGTTGTGGACCGTAAGGCCCATCCCCGCCGGCACGCCACTGACGCTCGATTACGCCAGCAACGAGGACACCCTGTCCCGACAATTCGCCTGCCATTGCGGCGAGCTCAATTGCCGGGGCTGGATCACGGGTCGCGATGAGCCGCTGAACGCCGAAGGGCAGGCGTTCATGGCTCGATGGCGCGAGCGTAAGCGCCCTTAAGCTTCGCCCAGCGGACGCAGGCGGTATTGCGGTGGCAGTTGCTCGAAGCCGCTGATGGTGGTGTTCAGGCTTTTCCAGCGGCCATCCTTGATGCCGTAGATGCAACCATGGATCGACAGGCTCTGCCCGCGGTGCCAGGCGTTTTGCACAATGCTGGTGTGGCCGACGTTGGCTACTTGCTGAATCACGTTCAGCTCGCACAGCCGGTCCACACGCTCTTCTTCGGTCGGCAGCTGGGCCAGCACGTCACGGTTCTCATAGTAGAGATCACGAATGGTGCGCAGCCAGCCGTCGATCAGGCCGAACTGGCGGTCGTGCATGGAAGCACGCACGCCTCCGCAGCCATAGTGCCCGGTGACGAGGATGTGTTTGACCTTGAGTACATCGACTGCGTACTGGATCACCGACAGGCAATTGAGGTCGGTGTGCAGCACCACGTTGGCCACGTTCCGGTGCACGAACAGATCGCCCGGCAGCATGCCGACGATCTCGTTGGCCGGCACCCGCGCATCGGAACAGCCGATCCACAGGTATTCCGGGGTTTGCTGGCGGGCGAGCTTGGCGAAGAATTCGGGATCTTCCTGTTTGATCGCATCCGCCCAGCGTTCGTTGTTATCAAGCAGGTCTTGTAGTTCGTTCATCAGGAAAGCCTCAGGAATGATGCGCAGCTGTGTGACACACGACCACTCGTCCAGGTCACGCCCATGCGCAATTAGCTTGAATCTTTAGGGCGCCGTGCCTGTCCACACACTATATGCCCCACAGTATGAGGATTGGCCATGACTGAATCACGACGTCCCTACGGCGCTACCCAGCCCGAACCGATTGATGACAACGAAGACCGCATGGGTTCGATGCGCGAGCTGGATTTTGACGACGAGGCACCCAGCGCAGAAATCGGCGACGAAATCCCCCGTGGCGAGCGCGAACACTTGATGCCTGACGAGCGCGTGCGTGAAGCCGGGATGACCGGGGCTTCCACCGACGATCATGAATCGACCGACGACGACTTGAGCCCGGAAACCCTGATCCACGAAGATGGCGCACGGGATGCACGAGAGGCCGGCGAAGACAGCCCCGCCGATTTCGATCTGAGTGTTGTGGACGAAGACGAGATTGGCGCAGGAAATGGTCTGGATGAGGCAGAACTGGCGGATATCGACCCTGTAGATGGTAATCGCTGACCGGCGCAGTTCAACCTGCGGGAGCCGGCTTAGCCGCTCCCGCATCGGCTCGGGTGGTCAATCGACCAGGGTGCAGGCCATGACCACCGCATCTTCACGCCCACCGACCGCCGGGTAGTAATCTCGGCGACGGCCGATTTCATTGAATCCGTAGCGCTCGTACAACCGAAAGGCCCCGGTATTGCTGTCACGCACTTCCAGGAAACACTCCCGCGCATTCGCCGCATAGGCACGCGACATCAGGTGTTCCAGCAGTGCCAGGCCCAGGCCACGGCCCTGGTTCTCCGGCTTGACCGTAATATTGAGCAGATGCGCCTCGTCGAGAATGATCTGCACCACGCCGTGCCCCACCTGCTGCTCGCCTTCGAACATCAGCCAGATCTGGTACTTGCCCAGCCCATCGAGGAAAATGCCACGGGTCCAAGGGTGGCTGAACGCCGCGTATTCGATTTTCAGCACGGCGTCGAGGTCGGCCTCGGTCATCGGGCGGAAGGATAAAGCCTCACTCATCGGTTGTTTTCCAGCGCGCCATCAGCCGGCGCATGGCTTGCCAGACATCAGCCTTACGCTGTGGCTCTTCCATTAATAATTCCAGGCCCGGCAGGGCCCATACCGAGCCCAGGCTTTCGACCTGCAGCTCGCGATACCACGCCTCGGCGTTGGCTTCACCGGCAAACCGCACGGCGGGCAGGCCAATCAGCCACACGCACACGCTGGGTTCGTCTTCCAGGCGCGCCGCGACAAACCCTTGCACGAAGTCGCGCGCGGCCTCCGGGCCTTGATCCATGGTGCCCCGCGCCAGCAACGGCCAGCGCACCGGGTCGCCGACGATCTGCGGGCTGTCGGGCAGGCCGGCGGCACGCAGCATGTCCTTGAGCAGCAGGTAGGCCGGGTCGCGGGTTTGGAAGCGCTCGCCGGTAGGCAGTTCCACCAGCAGCAGGCAGCGCCCGGCACGCAGCAATTGCAGGGCAAAACGCGGCGGCGGCACCACCGGCGCCTTGACCACCGGCGCAGCCTCTTCGGCCACTGTGGGCTTGGTCACTGGCGAAGGCCGCGGGACTTCGACCTTGGTCCGCTCCACCGCCGGGCGTGTCTCGGGCACCGACTTGATCACCGCGACCGGCGGGGCCGCTTCCTCCCCCGAAGACTCCAACACCACATCGGGCTCAAGCGCCTGCAACAGCTCGGGCCGCGATGGCGCGGCAAACGGCAGTTCGGTACGGGGCAGCCAATTGACCACCTGCATGGCGGTCAAGTAAGCGCGACGTCGGGACTCGATAAGCACAGCTCGGCCACTTGTGGATAAGTAAAGAGCGGGGATTCTACCGCTGTTCGCTCTCAATCGCCCACTGCGCACTGACCGGCTGTGGATAAATCCCCCGTCCGATGCAGTACAATCGCGACTTTTAATCGCCAACCAGCCGGCCATTCCCATGATCGAACCCAAGCGCGTCCTGCGCGCCCTCGCCGAACACTGGGCCTTACTTGAGCCACTGTGCGAACACTTCGACCAAGGCACCCTGAGCCTGAGCGAGCTGCGCGCGCAACTGGCCGCCCAACAACTGGACAGCACGCCGCAGGACATCACCAGCCTGCTGGACGTGTGGATTCGCCTCGACATCCTCGTACCTGTGGCCAAGAGCCCGAACCGCTTCGAGCTTAACGCCCAGATTCACGATTTCCTGGCCTACCTTCGCAAGGAACACCGGCTCGGCCTGTGCCTGGAGATCGAAGCCTACCTGCGCCACCTCGAGCGTCTGGCCGGCTATATTCAGGACGCCTTCGACATCCGCGACGGCCACGACCTGGCTCGCCAACTGCGCCTGCTCGATATGCGCGTGCGCGACGTGCTGAAAAAACTCGCCAACGATGAACAGGCCCTCGCCGCCGTGGCCGACCGCGCCAAGACCAGCGACCGGCAGATTCCGTTGCGCCAGCGCTATGCCGAAGTCCTGGCGACCTGGGATGAATACGTCGAACCGATGATCCAACTGGTGAACGCCGACGGCGCCTTCGAACAAGGCGTGCGCAAGGTCGAGAATGTGCTGTTGCGCCTGCTCACCGAACAGCAGCGCCTCGGCCATCTGGTGGACGATGACATGCTGCTGCGCACCCACGCGCGCATCCTCGAAATGCAGACCAGCGCCCAATTGACCTTGCGCCATGCGCGGGAACTGTTGCTGCCGCTGCGTGAAGAAGCGCGCCGGCACAACGCCGTGACCCGTGGCGCGGCGTTGGCCTTGTCAGCGATTCGACGCAAAGGCCTGGACGCGGTGCCGCAAGCGGCGATGCCTATGTTCACCCGACCGCAAAGCACCTTCCTGGGCAGCGCGAGCCAGGTGGAAGCCTATGTGTATGCCCTGGCGAACTTCGAGCCCAAGCCTGCGCGGTTCCCCAAGGCACACAAGTCCCACAAGGGCGAAGCCCAACGCGCGCCGCGCACGGTCAAGGAGATGCTCGAGCGCTGCGAAGACGCACTGCCGATGCCGGACCTGATGACCTGGCTGCTGGAGCAGGAGCCCGACGGCGCCACCGACGAGTTGCTGTACTGGTTCTCGCGCCTGTCCCGGGAAAAACGCTTCAAGCGCGAACGCCTGGAACGTCGCGATTACCACACCCACGAGCATCAGGTCAGCCTGCGCTCTTTCGCCCTGCTCCCGGCCACGCCCGACGCGGCCGAGCATTCTGCGAGCATTCCTCATGCATCTTGATCTATCCGAACTGTCCCAGCTGGCGCCGATTTTCCGCGAGCTGTTCAAGGGTTACCACGTCAGCCGCCGCGACCCGGAGCTGTACGCCCAACTGTCGAACTTCCAGGACCAGTACCGCATGCTGTTCAAAGCCCTGGGCTTTGAGCTGGTGTGCGACACCCGCGGTTTCTATTACTTCGTGCCGGACACCGCCGTGGCTGCCGCGCAGGTCAACAAGACCGCGCAGCGCCTGGCGTTGTTCACCTTCATCCTCGTCGAGCACCTGGCCGACCAGGGCCGCGACCCGATCGCCGTGCTCGACGGCGGCAGCCTGGGTCGCGACGAACTGCCCTCGCTGCTGGAAAAGTACCGCGACCTGTTTATCCAGGCTGAAGTGCAAACCCAGGAAGAACTCGAAGAAAAAATCATGCGCCGCATGACCCAGCTCGGATTCGCCGGCGAAGACAACGGCGTGTACCGCTTCCTGCCACCGATGCATCGCTTTCTCGACGTGTGCCTGTCGGTGCAGCAGGACCGCGATCTGGCGGCCAGCGTGCACAGCGTGTTGCCACTGCCGGCGCCGGTGATCATCGACGAAGACAGCGATGAAAAACTGTTGCAGACCGATGATCCGCTGGACCTCAGCGAGTTTGACAACGAGAGCGAAGAAGACGCCCTGGCCCGCGCCATTGCCGAAGAACAGGAGACCGACGCATGAGTAAGGAACGCTACGGCATCCGCCGCTTCGCCCTATTGAACACCGCCGGCTACAGCCTGGGCCTGTTTCCGCTGGAAGAGCCGCTGTCGGTGTACGGCGCGAACAACCTGGGTAAATCCGCCTCGATCAACGCGCTGCAGTTCCCGATTCTGGCGCGCATGTCGGACATGAGTTTCGGCAAGTACACCCTGGAACAATCGCGGCGTTTCTACTTTGCCAGCGACACCAGCTACATCCTCGTCGAAGTCTCCCTGCCCCACGGCCCGCATGTGATCGGGGTGGTCGGTCGCGGCCCCGGCGGCGGTTTCGGCCACCAGTTTTTTGCCTACGCGGGCAAGCTGGACCTGGCCCATTACCAGCAGAACGACACCTGCCTGCGTCAGAAAGAGCTGTTCACCAACCTGGAGCGCGAAGGCCTCAAGGCCTATGAGCTCAAACCGGATGAACTGCGGCGCTTGCTGGTGGGTGGCCACACGTCGATCCCGCTGGACCTGACGTTGATCCCGTTGCGCTCCACCAGCGAGCAGAGCCTGAAGACCTTCCGCGCGCTGTTTATCAACCTGCTGCACATGCGCGAAATCACCGCGGCCAAGCTCAAGCAACTGTTCCTCGATGCGTTTGAACACAGCCTGCGGTCCGGCAGTGTGGATTACATCGCCGCGTGCGAAGAAGCCTTCCGCGATGTGCGACGCATGGAACAGGACTACAACTCGCTGGTGGCCGCCGGGCCGCTGGTCGAAGCCCTGGCCAATGGCGTGAAACAGCGCGACATTCTGCGTGGCAAGCTGCATCGTCTGTCGCCGCTGCTGGATTCGCTGCTGGGGACCTGGTCGGACTACGCCAGTGCGCGCAAGGAAGAGCTGACGATCCAGGCCGAGCACTACCGCAACGAGCAGGACGCCCTGCAGAACGACCAGCGCGGCGGTACTCAGGAACTGATGCGCCTGGAGCGGGAGATCAGCGGCATCCAGCGTTGGCTGGGTGAATTGTCGGTGCTCAAGCATCGCTTTGCGCTGGTGGATGACGTCAAGGTGCTGGAGCAACAGCTGCTGGCCGCCAAGGACGCCCACGACGAACTGGCCGGCGCACTGGCACAGTCGCGGCAGTTCAGCGCCGAAGACCTGGATGAGCGTTTGCGCGATCTGGAAAAGCGCTTGAAGTCAGTCAAGCAACAGCTCGATCACGCGGACAACAACAGTTACGCCAAACTGCGCGAAGAATTCTCACAGCAGGACGTCGAGCGTCTGATGCGTCTGTTCAACAGTTCGCTGTTCAGCCTGCCGCTGGGCGAACACGGCATCACGCTGGACGAGGACGGTCAGTGGGTCAAATCCCTGGAGCAGATCCTTGATGGTTTCAAGGGCGAGCGCTTTGAAGTACCGGGGCTGTCCATCGATATCTCGCACATCGAACCGCCGGCATTGCAGGCCCTGGCGGACCGCGCGGCTTTGCGCGATCAGAAAGAGCGCCTTGAAAAAGAACTCAAGCAGCTCAAAACCCAGCAAGCCGTGGCGGCTGACCGCGCGGCGAGCAAAACCCAGACCGAAGCGTTGTACCAACAGGTGCTGGATGCGCAAAAAGCTTTGGAAGACTTCCGCCGCGCGCAGACCCTGAGCGCCGAGGAAGGCGAAAAACTGGAAAGCCTGGCGCAGATGGAAGCGGCGCAGGACGAGTTGAAACGCTCCAGCGATGCGTTCACCGAGCGCGTCCAGCAACTGTCGGCCAAGCTGCAACTGGTCGGGCGGCAGATCGGCGACATGGAAGCCAAGCAGCGCACCCTGGATGACGCGCTGCGCCGTCGCCAGTTGCTGCCGGCGGATCTGCCGTTCGGCACACCGTTCATGGACCCGGTCGATGACTCCATGGACAACCTGCTGCCGTTGCTCAATGACTATCAGGACAGTTGGCAGGGCCTGCTGCGCGCCGACGGCCAGATCGAAGCGCTGTACGCTCAGGTGCGCCTCAAGGGTGTGGCCAAGTTCGACAGCGAGGATGATGTGGAACGTCGCCTGCAACTGCTGATCAACGCTTATGCCCACCGCACGGATGAAGCCTTGACTCTTGGCAAGGCACGCCGCGCGGCGGTCACCGATATCGCGCGAACCTTGCGCAATATCCGCAGCGACTACGACAGCCTGGAACATCAGCTGGCGCTGTTCAACCGCGAGATCAACAAGCGCCAGGTGTCCAACCTGCAAAGCTTCCGCATCGTGCTGGCGCCGAACAAGGAAGCGCTCAAGCATATCGACCAGATCATCCACAGCGCCGGGCAGTATGAGGAAGGCGAAACCTTGTCGGTATTCGACCTCAGCCAGAGCGCCGAGCAAGACAACAAGAACGAAGAAGCCAAGGAATACCTGGCTCGCCTGGTGGCCGCTAATCACAACCAGTTGGGCCTCAAGGATCTGTTCGAGCTGGCCTTCGAAATCACTAAGGTCAACGGCCAGCCGGTGATCCACACCGATATCGATGGCGCGGCGTCCAACGGCACTACCATGACCATCAAGGCGCTGACCAACATGTATTTGTTGCTGCACCTGATGGACCGTGACCAGGCCGGCCGCGTGCGCTTGCCGTACTACCTGGATGAGGCGGCGGATATCGATGAGAAGAACCAGGCAGCGCTGCTGGAAACCAGTTTGCAGTTGGGCTTCGTGCCGATCCTGGCGAGTGTGAAACCCCAGGTATCCGCCCAGGTGGCGATCGACCTGGAAGGTGGCAGCGGGCCGAACGGCATCTATATCGACGAGGCGGACTGGAAGTACATACGTCGCCATGATGTGGTGAAGGCGACGGTGAATGTGCAGGCGGATGAACCGGAGCTGGATGAGGTCTGACCGGCTGCACTGAAATGCAAAAAGGCCGCGATTTTATGGATCGCGGCCTTTTTGGTTTTTGCAATGATGTTGAGGGCCCCATCGGGGGCAAGCCCCCCGGTTTATCTGCCCAGTGGAATTTTAGGCGCCCAGGTCAGCCATTCGTCTTCAAATTTGTCGAACAGCGCAAAGGTTTGTTGCGGTCGCGCGGCGTTGCCCATGCGCTCGCCTTCCGGCGTCGCGAAGGCAATGCCGCCGGCAACCAGGGTCTCCAGGGATTCGGTGCGTACCGTTGCGCCTTTGAACAAGCCGAAGTCGAGGCCGAAACCGCTGGTGTTCCAGAAGCGGCTGCCGCTGCGCACAAGTGGCGCGTACTTGGGCTCGATCAGGATATGAATCAGCACACGGTCGGCGGTTTGCCCCAACTCGTAGCCGGTGACTTTGCCCACGGTGACCTCACGGTAGGTAACCGGCACGCCTTCCTTCAACGAACCACGACGCGCGGCGCTCAGCACCAAGCTCAGGCCGGCCTCTTGGTGGACGGCTTCCGGCGGCTGGTTCAGCGCGACGAAACTCTTCTGCGGGCCAGCATTTTTCGCTGCCGGTTGCACTTCGATGTACTGGCCGGTGACCAGGGTTTCGAGATTCGAGGTTTTCATCAGGCCCAGCTCAGGCTTGACCACCCAGAATTGGCTGCCGGCCCGCGCGATGCGATCCGCCACTTGGGTAATACGGGCGGTCAGCAGCACCGACTGCATATCGGCACTGAAGTCGACGTTCTCGATCTTGCCGACATCCAGGCCTTTGAAGCGCACAGGAGTTCCCGGACGAAGGCCGTCGGCACGGTCCACCTTGATGGTCACCAGGGTGCCATGTTGGTTGGCCGCTTCACGGTCGGCAAACAGGCGGAAACGAGGGATACGTTTTTTCAGCGGTACATTAGGCTGTGGCGTTTCGAATGCGATCCCGCCCGCCATCAGGCTGGCCAAGGATTCACTCTTGACCTGGATGCCACCGGTGAGACCGCCGGTCAGGGTCACGCCGCTGGCATTCCAGAACCGCGTCGAACCGTTGACCAGGTTTTCGTATTCCTTCTCGATGTGAACGCCGATCACCAGCTGCTTGTTCTTGCGCGAGAACTGGTAGCTCTGCACCGAACCGACCTTAACCTGCTTGTAAAGGATCGGGCTGCCGACATCCAGGGAGCCCAGGTTATCGGTGAACAACACCATGTGCAGACCTGGGGAACGCAGGTCCAGCGGTGGCGCTTTGGCGCGCGCGACAAACTCACGTTGCGGAGCACTGCCTTTATCGCCGGGGCGGATGGCGATGTAGTTACCTTTTACCAAGGCTTCCAGGCCGGTGATGCCGGCCAGAGAGATGGACGGCTTGACCACCCAGAATTGAGTGTCCTGTACCAGGTAGTCTTCCGCCAGGGGGTCGAGGGTCAATTCGGCGTTGGCGCTGGACAGATCCGGGTCGATCTTCAAGGTTTTAAGGCTACCGACCTGAATGCCTTTGTACATGACTGGAGTGCGGCCCGCTTGCAGGCCCTCGAAGTCGGTGAGCTTGACCTTGACCCGAATGCCGGCCGCGGCGGCGTCGAAATCTTCGTACAAACGGAACGGCAGACTTGGATCCGTGGGCGGGCTGTCCTTGCGATTCTCCGGAGTAGCGAACGCGATACCGCCGGCGACGATGCTGGAGAGCGATTCGCTGCGCACCTTCACACCGGAGAGATTAGCGTCGATGCTGATGCCGCTCGCATTCCAGAAGCGCGTGTGTTTGCGCACCAGGTGAGCGTAGGTCGGCTCGATATAAAGCTTGATCTCGACCGTGCTCTGGTCTTCGGACAGCAGGTAGCTTTTGACCTGACCAACCTGGATCTGTTTGTAGAACACTGGGCTGCCACGATTCAGTGAACCCAGACGGTCGGCTTTGACGGTCAGGTGCAGGCCGGGCTTGGCGTCCGATAAAGGTGGCTCTTCGGAGAGAGCCTTGAATTTACGCGTGGGTTCGCCATCGCCGGGGCTGGCGGCGATGTAATTGCCGGAGACCAGGGTTTCCAGGCCGGTGATACCGGCGAGGCTGACGCTGGGCTTGACCAGCCAGAAACGCGTATTGGTCTTGAGGTATTGCTCGACGTCCTTGCCCATCTCGATGGTGGCGATTACCCCGCGGTTGCTGCCTTCGTCGTCCAGCGCCAGGGCTTTGACCTTGCCCACGGGCATGCCTTTATAGACCACCTCGGTTTTGTTGACCTGGATGCCTTCGCCGCTTTCAAAGCGCACTTGAATCTCGATGCCCTGTTGCGAGTAGGCACGCCAGCCAAGCCAGCCGCCAATGATCAAGGCAATCAGGGGCAAGACCCAAATGGCCGACCAATTGGAGGCGGGGCGGGTTTTAGCTTTAGGCAAGTCACTCATGGTCGTCGTCCGACTCCGTGTTATCCCAAATCAGTCGGGGATCGAAAGTTACAGCGGCAAGCATCGTCAAGATCACCACACTGGCGAACGCTGCAGCGCCGAGGTTGGCCTCGACGCTGGCAAGTCGTCCAAAGTTAACGACCGCCACCAGAATGGCGATCACGAAGATATCCAACATGGACCAACGTCCAATGAATTCGATAAAACGGTACATCACGATACGTTGTTGTGCAGAGAGCGGCTGATGACGCTGCACCGAAAACAGGAGCAGCCCAATGCCCACGAGCTTAAAAGTCGGCACCAGGATACTGGCGATGAACACCACGGCGGCGATGGGAAACATACCGTGCTGCACCAACTGGATCACACCGGCCATGATAGTGCTGGGTTCTCCCTGGCCGAGTGAGTTGACCGTCATGATCGGCAATACATTGGCGGGGATATACAGAATCGCAGCGGTAATCAGCAACGCCCAGGTACGCACAAGGCTGTCAGGGCGGCGTGCATGGATCAGCGCACCACAACGAGTGCAGGTTTGCTCATCAGTATCAGGCTCTTGCCTGTTCAACTCATGGCATTCGGTACATATCAGAATGCCCGCATCAATCGCCCGCATGATCATCCTCTCCTGACAGCGCTTGCCAGATCTGGTGGGGCGACATCACTACCTCAAGCAGGACTTGAACCATTAATAAACTGATAAAGCAGAACAGGCCCAAGCCGATCGTGATGGAGGCCATGTCTGCGAGCTTTACGATCGCTACGAGCACCCCCATCAAATAGACTTCCAGCATTCCCCAATCCTTCATATGGTGGTAGATGCGGTACAGCAGTAACCCGTAACTGCGGCCGATGTTCCAACGAACACTCAGCAACACCAACAATTGGCATAGCAGCTTGAGCAAGGGGATGCCCATGCTGCACAGGAACACCACGATGGACACGCCTTGCATACCGGTGTCGAACAAACCAACAACGCCGCTCCATACGGTATCTTCCGAGGATTGCCCGAGTAGATTGAGCTGCATGATGGGTAGAAAGTTCGCGGGTATGTATAGCAACAAAGCGGCTAGTACCAACGCCAGGCTTCGTTCAATCACGTTGTGGCGGTGAGCGTAGAGCTCATAACCGCAGCGCGGACATTGGGCCTTTTCTCCAAGGGCGAGCTCTGGCTTGCGCATCAGCAGGTCGCACTCATGGCATGCCACCAGATCGTCCAGCGGTAAGTCCGATACCTCAAGGGCATCAACTGGATCGGGCATAGGTAGGGCTCTGACTCTAAAAAAGGTTAGGTGCCTATTCTAATGATCTGGTTCAGAAATAACTGTGCAAATTTGTCGGGCGGCTTGACGAGGCGTGTGCAGGCGCAATGGCTGATAACAGTACTCGCGCTGATGCCGGCGGCGCTTTTCGAGCGCCCAAAACAAAACCCCAACTGCTCTCGCAATTGGGGTTTCGGAATTTAATCTTGACGA
>NZ_JARVSS010000014.1:0-234092 GCF_030209095.1 Pseudomonas sp. lyk4-R2A-8 | reverse complement strand
TTAATTTTGGCACATAGATGCCGTTAGGAAGGGGGCGTCCATTCCATTACCACAGCAAGCCCGCTCACCACAGCAAGCCCGTTCACCACGGCAAGCCTGTTCACCCAGCAAGCCCGATCACCACAGCGTCAGGAGGCTGCCCATGGATTTCCAGGCCGCGATGGCCGCGCCTCAACCTAGCCGGTCTTGCCGGTGTGGTTGTTCAGTGAAATCACCTTGGTCTTGCCGATGCGGTGACGGTAAATCTCGCGCAGGTACTTGATCGCCTTTTTCACGCAGTCCCGTGACAGGCGAATGTCATTGATGGACACGAACTTCTCTTTGTCGTTGATCAGCTCGCGGTACTTCTTCTCGTACATCGGTTTGATCGCGTACCAGTTGGTATCGAGGATTTTCGCCGGGTTCTCGAACTCGTTGAGCAGTTCGTCGATGCGCTCCTCATCGAAATCCTCGTGGATGATGAAGTCCAGGATCGAGTTGTCCAGGGTGTCATCGAATCGGTAGGGGTTGCGGGCGAAACAGCGTTTGATAAACGCCACGATCAGCGTCAGGAAGTCGTCCGACAGGCACGGGCTCTTAGCGATCAGGGTGGTCAGCGACAGGTTGGCCGACGCGCCGATCACCAGGGCATAACGCTTGAGCGTGGTGTTGGGGAACAGGCTGTTGAGGTGCGTCTTGAGCCGATTCAGGTCCATGTAGGACAGCTTGTAGTCCTTGGGCAATGAGACGATCGACACCACCGACGAGCAGTTCTTGAAGAAGTGCAGGTCGTGCAGCGCCGCTGCGTCATAGCCGGAGTTCTTGTATTGCTCCAGGGATGCCTTGTAGCGCTTGGACTCGATCGGCAACAGGCTGATGCCTTCGATGGCCTGGGTGACCTTGTTGAAATGCGGCAGGTCGATGGACCGGAAGAACAGGTCGTCGATGTTCAGGCGCTGAGGTTCTTTTTCGAACACCTTGAATTTGTCATTCGAGGGCGCCGGGGTTTCGGGGACGACGGATTCAGCGTACGCAATCGCCACAGGGCCGGCCAGGCTCATAAACAAGTCGTTGGCATCCAGGCGAATGGTCTCGCCGATGTCGATGCCGGCGCGCCGGAAATAGTTCTGATCGTAGTCGGTGGTCACGGCCTGGGCCGTAAGAATGTTGAAGATCTGCTGTGAGATGTATTGGTTGGCGTGTTTTTCCATGGCATTGACATCAATGTTCTGGATGTTGCCGTCATCGCTTTCTTCGGCATAACGCATGATGTCGTTGGAGATCAGCATCATGGCGTTCCAGGGCCGGATACGCCCTTTCACACTGGCTTCGCTGCTGTCTTCATTGGCGAAGTTGTAAGAGAAATCCCATTCTTCCGACAGGTATTTGCATAGCAGACGCCCGGCGTTGATGTGCAAGGCCTCGGACATCTCGCTGCGATGGTCGGAAATATTCGGCAGCACGCAAATGCCGCTGGTAAAGATCGGCTCGAACACGAAGGCGTGGCCGCTCTTGCTGTCGTGCTCGTCGGCGGGCTTGGTGTCGAATGTCTTGTTCATGTACGAATGCTGCTGGGCCAGGCCGAACTCCGAAGCCATGCCCGAGCCGGTGCCACCGCCGGCGCTGAAGATCGAAAAATACAGGCGCGACTGGTTGGCCTTGATGCCGCATGAATCGATGAGGTACGAGTGAATCATCTTCCAGTCGGGGCTGGAAAAGCGCTGGGTGTCTTTATTGAGGATGATCTTGGCCAGGTACTGGCCCAGGATTGGCGCGTTGCCGGCGCCACCGGCGTGCACTTCCGACAGGTCCATGATTTTCATTTTGCTGTAGTCGCGCAGGAACCCGCTTTTTTCGTTCTTGCGCGAGAAGCGGATGCGCCCGGCGATGTCCTTGTCCAGATCGCCCAGCATGACCAGCGGCTCCACCAGGAATACCGGTTTGCTGGCCTTGCCATTGCCCAGGCGCAGGTTGTTGCGGATCCACTGGGCCGGGCTATAACCCTTATCGATCGACTTGTCTTCAGTGCTGAACTCGTTCAGGTAAAACTTGCGCGCGTTGTACACCAGCTCTGCCACATCCAGGGCGATGTTCGAACCGCAACGACCCAGGCCGATCAGGCACACCGAGGGGAATTCCTGGTCGCTGTGCTGTTCGCCATCGCCCTCGGCGTGAGGCGGACGCGGGAACACCATGTCACGCAGACCGTCGAGATTGTCGAGGATGCGGTCGGTATTGGTCTCGGTGAAGTACAGGTATTGCTGGGTGGCCAGCGCGGAGGTGGAGCTCAATGACTTGGAACCTGAGGGTTTTTCCGCAGGAGCTGTGAGCAACACGTCGGATACCACGGTGGCAGAGTTATTTTTAGAAGTCATTGTGCGCCATGTGCCTGGGCGGATGGCTGGAAAATCTCAAAGGGCCATCACGGATTGGGTTGTTCGCGACTTTGCAGTGCGTCCTTGTCCTGAACCATTGGCCTTAGGCTTGATGGGCTCGGCAAAACCTGGCCGGACGTTCATGGATCGGCCGTTCGTCGGACTTCTTTAGATAAATGATGGCTAACTGCCAAGGCTTCGACGTCAGCGGATTGGCCTCACGGTTGAGCCGGCGCTGCCGCGGTTTGGCGGCACCGCTTTGGACGGTGCAGGCTCTTTGTTCGCCGCAGGCGTGAAGGTATGCAGTGGATTATGCCGCTCAATGCCTTGTACTACGCCGATGATCTCGCCGATGCCCACCGCCGGGCTCAACAGGTAGCCCTGGATGAAGTCGCAATCAAGGCTATGAAGCAGTTCGAACTGGGTGTGGGTTTCCACGCCTTCTGTCACCACCTGCAGGTGCAGGGTATGGGCCATGCCGATGATGGCTTGGACGATTTCCAGGTCGGCGGTGGATTTGGGAATGTCCTGGATAAAGGAGCGATCGATCTTCAGCGTGTTGAGCGGCAAGCGCTTGAGGTAGGCAAGGGACGAGTAGCCGGTGCCGAAATCGTCGATGGCCAGCGATACCCCGAGCGAACGTATTTGCCGCAACAGCGCCAGGGTGCTGCTGATATTGCCCATCAGCGCATTCTCGGTTACTTCCAGTTCCAGGCGGTTGGCGGCCAGGCCGCTGAAGCGCAGGGCATCTTCGATTTCATCCGCCAGCTCGTCGCGCGCCAGGTTCAGGGCCGAGCAGTTCACCGATAGCGTGAGCTGGGTGTAGCCTCGGTCGGTGAGCTGGCTGAGGTCATGACAGGCCTGGCGCAGTACCCAATGGTCCAGCTCGGCGATCAGGCCGTTGCTTTCGGCGATCTCGATAAACCGGTCGGGTGCGAGCAGCCCGTGCTGTGGGTGCTGCCAGCGCACCAGAGCCTCCAGGCGGCTGACCTTGCCCAGTTTCATGTCGAAGATCGGTTGATAGAACAGCACCAGTTGGGTGCCGGTGCGCAGGGCGTTGCGCAGCTCTTCTTCCAACTGCAGTTCGAGGGTGGCGCGGGTCTTTAAGTTGGAGCTGAAAAAATTCAGGCTGTTGCGTCCCGCATCCTTGGACTGATACAGCGCCAGGTCGGCGGTTTTCAACAGCTCTTCACAGGTCATGCCGTCATCGGGAAACAGGCTGATGCCAATGCTGGTGGTCATCACCATCCGACGGCCGGCCAGTTCCACGGGTTCTTTCATTTTTTGCATGATGCGCTGGGCCAGATGGCGCGCTTCGTCGCGGTGATGGATGCTGATCAGGATGCAGAATTCATCGCCGCCAAAGCGCGCGACTACGTCGGCATGACTGCGCACCGAGCCTTTGATATGGCTGGCCAGTACGGTCAGCAGTTGATCGCCGGCGTCGTGCCCGAGGCTGTCATTGATGCGCTTGAAGTGGTCTATATCGAGGAAGATCACCGCCATCATGCCGTGGGTGGCGGTCTTTTCCGCGACTTTTTCCGCAAAAATCTGGTTGAACCCGCGACGGTTGAGAAGGCTGGTCAACGCATCGTAATGGGCCACCTGCTGCAGGGACGCGCGGGCCTGGTCCAATTCGCTGAGCAGGGCGTTGACCCGACGCAGGTCGCGTTCCTTGTGTTGCAGTTTCTTGTCCGCCAGCGCCGCGCTGATGCTGCTGCCGATTACCAGCAAGGTGATCACCGCCACCGACAGGCCCAGCTGCATGGGATTATTGTTGGGCGCAACCGAGAGGTCAGCACCGGTAGGCACTACCATCTGCATGGCGGCCATGCCAGTGAAATGCATGCTGATAATGCCCGCGCCCAGGACCAGGCTGGCGGCATATTTAAGCAGTTGGTGGAAGATCCCGGCCCCGGTGCGCAGATAATTCGACAGCAACAACGCGGCGAGGCTGGCACCGATGGCAATGCCGATCGAGGCCAGCAGCAGCCATGAGTCGAAGTACATCCATGCCTGGGAGCGTATCGCTGACATGCCGACGTAATGCATCAAGGCGATGCCAAGTCCCATCCACACCGAGGCCAGCAGGTATTGAAGCAGCCGCAGCTTGGGATGGCTGAGGGTTTTCATGGCAAACAACGACGCAATCAGCGCGATCAGCAATGACACGAAGGTCATCGTCAGTTCGTAGTGAATTGCGATGGGCGCCTGGAAGGCCAGCATGCTGATGAAATGTGTCGACCAGATGCCCCCAGCCAGGCAGCCGGCCCCCAGCCAGCGCCAATGTCGGCGCGCGGTGGGGTCCTCGACATGGCCAACCCGCTCGGCCATGTCCAGCGTGCCGAACCCTGCCGCGCAGGCCACCAGATAAGCCAGCAGCACCAGAAACGGGTTATGACTGCAATTGAGTAATAAATGCCCGTTGGTGGGGAGGTCGGTAAAGAAATGCAGACCCAGCCATTCCATAGCATGTCCTGTCATAGCGTCACGTCACGGCCTAAGGCGATGACCTATGAGGTCGAGTATAGAAGCCTCGCGGAATTTGCCAGGGATAATGGCACTTTGCTCAGAACCTTTTCGGCATGCTGCCCATAGCGTTTGATGCTAAGCGCTGATGGGCAGCTCGAATTCAATCGGTGCCTGCAGGGGCGGCAGGCCGAAGGCGGCGCGCGCGGCATCGCAATCGACGTTCTGCACGCCCTGGCTCCAGGACGATTCGAACTCGCGGCATACACTGGAGCGCTGCTCATAGATCGTGCAGCGCGTCCCTTCGCCCACCGTGCCTTCAAGGCTGCAGCAGCGCGCAGGTTTGCGGTCGGTGCCGATCATCGCCACGCGAGTGGGATTGATCTGTTCCACCAGATCATCGGGCACCGTACCACCCGACGAGGCGCACTCGCCCCAGAAGAACGACACGCGAAAATAGGAACAGCAGGCACCGCAACTCAGACACGGACTGGCTTCGGACATGGGCGTCATCGATAAGAAAAGTGGGATAGGGGCACTGCAGGAAGGCTCGCCATTCTATCCACGCCAACGCCATTGGGAAGAGGGGGGCACACATATATTTTGTGTAGGCGAAGTCCCGCAGTGCCGGGTGAAATTACGTCCTATCAGCTTTACGAATCATTACAGACAACCACCGCCGGCGTGACTATGTTGCAGTTACCTGAGCGGGATGCATCGGGCATCGCAGCTCTCATAACAATAAAAGAGACGGACCCATGCAGAACTCGACCCAAGCGGCGAATGCCTGGCGCATTCTGTTCCTGCTGTTCCTCGCCAACCTGTTCAATTTCTTCGATCGCACCATTCCGGCAATCATCATCGAACCCATCCGCATGGAATGGCACCTGAGTGACTTTCAGCTCGGCATCATCGGCACCGCCTTTACCATCGTCTATGCCATCGCCGGCCTGCCCCTTGGGCGTCTGGCCGACACCGGCTCGCGCAGCAAGTTGATGGGCTGGGGGCTGTTTGCCTGGAGCGGGCTCACGGCGATCAACGGCCTGGTCGGCAGTTTCTGGAGTTTTCTGCTGGTGCGCATGGGGATCGGCATCGGTGAAGCGAGCTACGCGCCGGCGGCCAACTCGCTGATCGGCGACTTGTTCCCGGCGCACCGCCGCGCCCGCGCCATGGGGATTTTCATGCTCGGGCTACCGTTGGGCCTGCTATTGGCGTTCTTTACCATCGGGGCGATGGTCAAGGCGTTCGACAGCTGGCGCGCGCCGTTCTTTATTGCCGCGGTGCCGGGGCTGATCCTGGCGGTGTTCATGTTCTATATCAAAGAACCCAAGCGTGGCGCGGCGGAGGCGGTGCAGGTGTCCCAGGCGCGCGTCGACCGCCCGATCCGCCGCGTGCTGGCGGTGCCGACGTTCCTATGGCTGGTGCTGGCCGGATTGTGCTTCAACTTCGCCACCTATGCCTGCAACTCGTTCCTGGTGCCGATGCTGCAGCGCTATTTCCTGTTGCCGTTGCAGGACGCGGCGGTGGCCACCGGTTTCATCGTCGGCGTCACAGGCCTGATCGGCCTGACACTGGGCGGCTGGATCGCCGACAAGATCCATCAGCGGATTGCCAATGGCCGGCTGTTATTTGCCGCGTGCAGCCTGATTATTTCCACCGTCACCACCGCTTGGGCCCTGCATGCCGGGCGCATCGAGATCGGCGTGTTTGTCGCGCTGTTCAGTGTCGGCTGGCTGTTTGCGTACAACTTCTACACCTGCGTCTACACCGCGATTCAGGACGTAGTGGAACCGCGCCTGCGGGCCACGGCGATGGCGCTGTTTTTTGCCGGGTTGTACCTGCTGGGCGGCGGCATGGGGCCGATTGTGGTGGGCGGTTTGTCCGACCACTTTGCCCATTCGGCGATGTACGCCGACGGTGCGCAACAGATGACGGAAGCCTACAAAGCCGTGGGCCTGCACGACGCCATGTACCTGATCCCGGTGGCGCTGTTCTTGACGATGCTGTTTCTGTTCCAGGCCTCGCGCAGCTTTGTGCGGGATGCCAAGCGCATGAAGGAGGGGTTGAGTGCGGTTGAGGTGCCGGCTGTTGCCGCGACCGCTTGAGACTGGGGTGAAGCCATCGGGGGCAAGCCCCCTCCCACATTGATCAGTGACCGACATGACAACTCGGTCAACTGTGGGAGGGGGCTTGCCCCCGATAAGGTCAGCAGGGCAGGAGGGTCATCAACCCGCCACCAGCACCCGAATCGCTTCCAGGCGCAGCGCAGCCTTGTCGAGCATGGCCAGGCCCTGTTCGCGTTGCTGGCGCAAGGCAATCAGTTCACTGTCGCGCACGGTCGGGTTGACCGCCTGCAGTGCCGTCAGGCGAGCCAGTTCTTCATCGGTGTCCGCCGCCAGGCGCCGTTTGGCTTCGGCCACGCGTTCGGCATGGCGAGGGCTGATCTTTTCTTCGCCGGCATTGATGCGCGGCGTGAGTTGATCGCGCTGGGCCTGGACGAACTTGTTGGCGCTGGCCCGTGGCACGCTTTCCAACTGATCATTCAGGGTTTCGAACGACACGCGGCCGGACAGGTCGTTGCCGTTGGCGTCCAGCAGGCAGCGCAGGGCGGCCGGTGGCAGGTAGCGGCCCAATTGCAGCGAGCGCGGCGCCACCACTTCACTGACGTACAGCAGTTCAAGCAGCACGGTGCCCGGCTTGAGCGCCTTGTTCTTGATCAGCGCCACGGCGGTATTGCCCATGGAGCCGGACAGCACCAGGTCCATGCCGCCCTGCACCATCGGGTGTTCCCAGGTGATGAACTGCATGTCTTCACGCGACAGCGCCTGGTCACGATCGTAGGTAATGGTCACGCCTTCGTCGTCGCCCAGGGGGAAGCTGGCGTCGAGCATTTTTTCGCTGGGCTTGAGGATCAGGGCGTTTTCCGAATGGTCTTCGCTGTCGATGCCGAACGCATCGAACAGGGTTTCCATGTAGATCGGCAGCGCGAACTGATCGTCCTGCTCCAGAATGGCCTCCACCAGCGCATCGCCTTCGCCTGCGCCACCGGAGTTGAGCTCCAGCAGACGGTCGCGACCTGTGTGCAGTTCCTCTTCCAGGCGTTCGCGTTCGGCACGCGCTTCGTCGATCAGCGCTTGCCACTCGCCATCGTCGGCGTTTTCCAGCAGCGGCAGCAGGCGCGGGCCGAACTGATGCTGCAAGGCGTTACCGGTCGGGCAGGTGTTGAGAAAAGCGTTCAGCGCTTCGTGGTACCACTGGAACAGGCGCTCCTGCGGGCTGGTTTCCAGGTAGGGCACATGCAGTTCGATTACATGTTTCTGGCCGATCCGGTCCAGGCGGCCGATCCGCTGTTCCAGCAGGTCCGGGTGGGACGGCAGGTCGAACAACACCAGGTGGTGGGAGAACTGGAAGTTGCGGCCTTCACTGCCGATTTCCGAGCAGATCAACACTTGGGCGCCGAATTCTTCGTCGGCGAAGTAGGCGGCGGCGCGGTCGCGCTCAAGGATATTCATACCCTCGTGGAACACCGTGGCTGGAATGCCGGAGCGCACGCGCAGTGCATCTTCCAGGTCCATGGCGGTTTCGGCGTGGGCGCAGATCACCAGGACCTTGGTGCGCTTGAGCATTTTGAGCTGATCGATCAGCCACTCCACGCGTGGGTCGAAACGCCACCAGCGATGTTCTTCTTCGATGTCCGGCTGCGACTGGAAGCTGACTTCCGGGTACAACTCGGCGTGCTCGCCCAGCGGCAATTCGAGGTATTCGTCCGGGTTCGGCAGCGGGTAAGCGTGCAGCTTACGCTCCGGGAACCCTTGCACCGCGGCGCGGGTGTTGCGAAACAGCACGCGGCCGGTGCCGTGACGGTCGAGCAGCTCGCGCACCAGGCGTGCACTGGCTTCTGTGTCGCCATCGTTGACGGCGGTGAGCAGCGCTTCACCTTCGTTGCCGAGGAAACCCTGGATGGTCTTGTGCGCGGCAGGCGACAGGCGACCTTTGTCCAGCAGTTCCTGCACGGCTTCGGCGACCGGGCGATAGTTCTCGCTCTCGGCGCGGAAGGCCTGCAGATCGTGGAAGCGGTTCGGGTCAAGCAGGCGCAGACGCGCGAAGTGGCTGTCCTGGCCCAATTGCTCCGGGGTGGCGGTGAGCAGCAATACGCCCGGAATCACTTCGGCCAGTTGCTCGACCAGCGCGTATTCCGGGCTGGCCTTGTCTTCATGCCAGACCAGGTGGTGAGCCTCGTCGACCACCAGCAGGTCCCAGCCGGCGGCGAACAGCGCGTCCTGAGCTTTCTCGTCGTCCACCAGCCATTCCAGCGCAACCAGGGCCAGTTGAGTGTCTTCGAACGGGTTGGTGGCATCGCTTTCGATAAAGCGCTCTTCGTCGAACAGCGCCACCTGCAGGTTGAAGCGGCGGCGCATTTCCACCAGCCACTGGTGCTGCAGGTTTTCCGGGACCAGGATCAATACGCGGTTGGCGCGGCCCGACAGCAGTTGGCGATGGATCACCAGGCCGGCTTCGATGGTCTTGCCCAGGCCCACTTCGTCGGCCAGCAATACGCGCGGTGCGATACGGTCAGCGACTTCACGGGCGATGTGCAGTTGGTGCGCAATGGGTTGCGCACGCACGCCACCCAGGCCCCACAGCGAGGATTGGAGTTGGCGGCTGGTGTGTTCCAGGGTGTGGTAACGCAGCGAGAACCAGGCCAATGGGTCGATCTGCCCGGCGAACAGACGGTCGCTGGCCAAACGGAACTGGATGAAATTGGAGAGTTGGGTTTCCGGCAGGGTGACCTGCTCGTTCTGCCCATTGAGGCCGTGGTACACCAGCAGGCCGTCGACGTCGTCGACTTCCTGCACGGTCATTTTCCAGCCTTCGAAATGGGTGATGGAGTCGCCCGGCGAGAACCGCACGCGGGTGAGGGGCGCATTCCGTAGCGCATACTGGCGGGTGTCGCCAGTGGCCGGATAGAGCACGGTCAACAAGCGGCCGTCCTGTGCCAGAACGGTGCCTAACCCCAGCTCTGCTTCGCTGTCACTAATCCAGCGTTGCCCCGGTTGATACTGCTGCGCCATGCTGCCTGACTCCCGCCGTGAAAAAGCCGACTATCTTAACGGAACAAGGTCCACCGCCCAAGGACTCTGACAAAAACTACGCCGTTCGCGGGCAGCGATGCGCGTTGAGTCGACGGGTGGCGGGCACTTGCGAGTGTCGACTGGGTCACAGGTTCCAACCTTGGTGCTCAAGTCGCTCTGCGCCGCGCCGACAGCCTGAGATCAGGAGAGAAAAACTTATGCTGCCACCCATGCTGCCCGTCAGCGTCGTGCCGGTCACGTCACAACTTGACCCGGTGCGCCAGAAGCCGGATATCCCGCCCGTGGTGCCCGTGCAACAGGGCTCCAACGAAAGTACGATCGATCTGAAAAAGGGCGACGCCGAGCAATCCACCTTTCTGCTGCGCGAGGAACAGCGTCGCCAGCAGGAACAGCAGAAGCGTCGGCGGGAGGCGGATGAAGACCCGGAGCAGCACCTGGCCATTCCTGGCGATGTGCTCAACGCCGATAACACCGTGCCGGTCGTGCCGCTGATTGAAGATGCGCCGCGCCAGGGATTGTGGGTAGACGTCGAAGTCTAGCCACGCAGTGCGCGCAGGGCGTTCAGCAAGACCTCGATATCGCCCTCGTCGTTAAGCGGGCTGACGGAGATGCGCGCGATGCCGGGCAGGCTCCTTGCCTGCATGTCCAGCGGGGTATAGGCCACGTTATTGGCGCCGATATTGATGCGTTGCAAGGCCAGTTGCCGTTTGAGTTCGAACCCGTCCCAGCCTTCCAGGTTGAAGGCGATCAAGCCCGATCGATGCTCGCCCAGGTCATGCAGCGAGATGCCCTCGATCTCACCCAATGCCTGGCGAATTCTCGCACTTGTCTGCGCAACCCTTTCCCATACTCGCTCGATCCCAAGCTGATTGATCTCGTGCAATGCATTGCCCAATCCGGCCAATAGGGCGTAGGACACTTCGCTGGTTTCAAAACGCCGGGCGTCATTGCGCAGGTCGAAACCTTGCGCGCTCCACGGTGCGGAAAACACATCGCGCTGGGCCGGGTCGAGGCGCGGCAGAAACGCCGGCCGCACATACAGCAGTGCGGTTGCGCGTGGCCCGCGCAGGTGCTTGCGCCCGGCGCACTTGAGTACATCGCAGTGCAGCGCCTGCACATCCACCGGGATCTGGCCGACGGCTTGGCCGGCATCGATAAAGTAGGCAATGCCATGGCGCCTGGCCACTTCGCCGATGGCCTGGGCCGGGTTGATCAGGCCACCGTTGGCGGGCAGCCAGGTCAGGTCGATAAGCTTGACCCGCGCGTCGATCATCGCCGTCAGCGCCAGCGGGCATACGGCGCCGCTGGCATCGCAGGGGATCACTTCCACACGGGCACCCGCTTTTACGGCCACTTGCATGCTCGCCAGGTTGCCGCCCCATTCATGGCGCCCGACCAGGATCCGGTCCCCCGGCTGCCAGGGACCAAGGGCCTGGAATGCCAGGTTCCAGGCGCTCGAACCGCTGCCGGCGAAGGCGATGGAGGAGGGCGGGGCGTTGAGCAACCGCGCGGCGGCGCGCCTGGCATTGTCCGCCAGTA
Source organism: Pseudomonas sp. lyk4-R2A-8 (assembly GCF_030209095.1). Taxonomy (NCBI): domain Bacteria; kingdom Pseudomonadati; phylum Pseudomonadota; class Gammaproteobacteria; order Pseudomonadales; family Pseudomonadaceae; genus Pseudomonas; species Pseudomonas sp. lyk4-R2A-8. The sequence continues at coordinate 222,637 of NZ_JARVSS010000014.1, read as the reverse complement.
CGGCGCCGTGCTCGCCGGCTTCCATTGGCCCGTCGCACGCCTCGCGCTGCAGTTGCTCGATGATGGCATCGACGGTCGCCTGGCTCGGCAAGGAGGCGCCGGCATGATTGAAATGCACCAACCCCGACTGGCAGCCCGGCGTGGCCGCGCGCAATTGCCGAACCTCCAGCGGGCTCACGGCTGCACCTCGAACACCGCATCAACCTCCACCGCCACGCCGGCGGGCAGGCTGGCCACGCCTATCGCAGTGCGGACATGCCGGCCTTTTTCGCCCAGGACGTTGACCAATAGGTTCGATGCGCCGTTGGCCACCATGCCCTGGCGTTGAAAATCGCTGCTGGCGGCAATGAACACGCCCAGGCGCAGCGTTCGTACAAGGCGCGACAGGTCATCGCCCAAGGCATCGCTCAATTGCGCGAGCAATCCCAGGGCCGCCAGCTCCGCGGCCCGAACGCCTTCTTCATCGCCGAGGGTCTCGCCCAATCGGCCCACATAAGCAGGCTTGCCGTCCACCAGCGGGATTTGCCCGGAGATAAACAGTTGATGGTGGCTGGCGACATGGTTGATGTAATTGGCAATCGGCTGGCTGGGGGAGGGCAGCGTCAGGCCCAGAGCATTTACGCGGGCGCGGAGGGAGTCCATGGTCAAACCTCTTAAGAGTGGGAGGCGTGAGCATGTTGGCCTTGAGCGGCGGCGACAAACGGATAGATCTCACCCGACGTATCGAAATAACTCACGCGTCAGTGCAGGCGTCCTTCAGCCACTCAACGAAGCATTCGGCCGCTGGGCTGATACCGCCTGGCGGGGCGATCAGCCAGTAACCGATATCGCTGTGATAAGGCGGCCAATCGAAGGCTGGCACCAGGCTGCCATCCTGCAAACGCCTTTCGATCAAACGATGCCGGCCCATGGCAATGCCCTGGCCGGCCACGGCTGCTTCGACGACGATGTTGTAGTCGTGCAGCAGCACGCGGGGGTGGTGCTCCAGATCGACCTGGTAATGCGCGGACCAATCGCTCCACTCGAACGGCCGGTGCGAAGTGGCCATCAGCAACGGCCCCTTGTGCAATGGGCCGGCCTTGAACGCAGGACTGCACACCGGGGAAATCACCTCCGGCATCAATCGTGTGGCATGTACGTCGGGCCAGTCGCCTTTGCCATAGCGGATCGCCAGATCGACTTCGGCGGCGGCGACATTGGCCAGTTGAATGGCCGGCAGCAACTCAACCTGAATAGACGGGTAGCGGTTGAGAAATCCGGCCAGGCGGGGGGCCAGCCACAGTGTGGCGAACGAGGCCAGCAGACCGATGCGCAAGACCGTCGTACTGGGCGCCGCCCGTTGCGCACGGGTGGCGACGGCGATCGCGTCGAGGGCCGGGCGAATGTCGTCGTAATACTGTTGGCCGTCGGCGGTCAGATCAATCGCACGTGTGCGCCGGACAAACAGTGATTTACCCAGATGCTGCTCCAGTTTCTGCACTTGATGGCTCAACGCGCTCTGGGTCACCGACAATTCAGACGCTGCCTTGATAAAGCTCAAATGTCGTGCCACGGCTTCGAAAGCGCGCAGGGCCAGCAGCGGTGGAAGGTCTCTGTGCAGTGCCACCTGGGGACGCCTCAAAAGGTTGGACAGACGCGTCGATTTTGGTCGATGGCCTGCCTTTTGTCGCCCGCTGATTTGCCGTCGGGCGGGCGAGGCCGCATTATTGAGGCCTTCCCGCCACCACGTAAGCCAAGCCATGAGTGATGAACCCAAGCTGATCGACCTGAATGCCGAACGTGCCAAGCGCGTGCATGACCTGAACGACAAGCGTCTGAACGAAGTGCGCCAGGCGTTTGAACAGGCCATGCCGCTTGGGAAAACCAAGAAAAAACCGAAAAACAAACCCAAAAAGCGTTGAAATGACCTGCATCTATTGATGCAGGTCAGTTATTGCCCTTCTTTACGCCCCGTTGCGGGCGACATTGATCCTCGTCAATTTTCCCCTGCACCATCTCCGTTAACTTAGCCCCATCGCAACAGGGCAAGCACGGGAGGGCGGTCATGTTCATCGATAATGTGGTGTTTGCCGGAGTGCTGACCGTCAGCCTCATGGTGATGTTCTTTGTAGGGTTTGGATTTTTTATCTGGAAAGACGCGAATAAGCGTAAAAAACCATAGGTCTTTCTGGATTACATGAGCACGCAAGGCATTTTGGGCGACTTCGGTCGCCCTTTTTTTTACCTGCGATTTGAGCTCTTCGCTAATGCCCAGTCATAAAAAAAGGTGCGGTCCTCTTGCGAGGCCGCACCTTCTTTTTTCAGCGTAGGGCGATCAGCTGCCCAGCGCCTTGGACGCCAGCCAGAACAACCCGGCCGACAGCGCAACGGTCGCCGGCAGGGTCAGCACCCAGGCCATCAGGATGGTCTTGACCGTGCCGCCTTGCAGGCCGCTTTTGTTGGCAACCATGGTGCCGGCGACACCCGACGACAGCACGTGGGTGGTCGATACCGGCAGGCTGAAGATGTTGGCCAGGCCAATCATGCTCGCCGTGGTGATCTGCGCCGACATGCCTTGTGCGTAGGTCATGCCCTGTTTGCCGATCTTCTCGCCGATGGTCAGCACTACGCGCTTCCAGCCCACCATGGTGCCCAGGCCCAAGGCCAATGCGACGGCCAGGATTACCCAGAACGGTGCGTATTCGGTCGTGGCGGTCAGGTCTTTGCGCAGCTTGTCGAGGTCCGACTTCTCGCGCGCATCCAGGCCTGGCAGCTTGCCGACTTTCTTCGCGGTATCGTCCAGGCAGAGCAGGTAGCGACGCACTTCGATGCGGTGATCGGCGCTCAGCGAGTGGTAGTCGGATACACCTTTCAAGGTGTTGACCAGCGCATTGATCGTCGGCTCGGTCTGCTGCGGGTTGCACTGGAACTTGCCCGGCAGGTCATCTTTCACGCTTTTGCCCAGGGCCAGGAACTCGCCGAGGGTTGCGTTATTGCGCTCATAGAACTGACTCAAATGCACGGTGGCGTCGCGGGTGCGTTCGATCTGGTAAGTGGTGCTGCCCAGGTCGAGAACGAATTGCGCCGGCACGATACCGATCAGCACCAGCATGATCAGGCCGATACCTTTCTGACCGTCGTTTGAACCGTGCACGAAGCTCACGGCCATGGCCGAGATCACCAGCACCAGACGGTTCCAGAACGGCGGGTGCTTTTTGTCGTCGAGCTTGCGGCGCTGGTCCGGAGTCTTGTGCATCTTCGACAGCGGGCGCCACCACTTCAGGCCGATCAGCACCAGGGCTGCGACCAGGAAACCGGCCATCGGCGAGAACACCAGAGAGGCACCGATATCGACTGCCTTCTGCCAGTTCACACCGTCAGCCAGGGGGATATCGTTGATCAGTGCGTTGGCCAGGCCGACGCCGAGGATCGAGCCGATCAGAGTGTGGGAGCTGGACGCGGGGATACCGAAGTACCAGGTGCCCAGGTTCCAGGTGATCGCCGCCGCCAGCAATGAGAAGACCATGGCTAGACCGTGACCGGTGTTCACATTGATCAACAGCTCCACCGGCAGCAGGTGCACGATGGCGTAGGCGACACCGACACCACCGAGCAACACGCCGAGGAAGTTGAACACCCCGGAGAAGAACACGGCCAGGTGCGGCGGCATGGCTTTGGTATAGATGACTGTGGCCACCGCGTTAGCGGTGTCATGAAAGCCATTGATGAACTCGAAGGCGAGGACAAAGGCCAGGGCGAGCAACAGGCTCACTAGAACCCACGCATCCAGTCCGCTGAATAAATCGATCATGAAGGTTTTCTGACCCGGTCGTAAGGGGGCGCGATTATGCCAGAAAACCTCAGTAATCGATGCACTAGCTGCTCATCGGTAACAATCTTCACTGGAAAAACACCGGGGAGCGCTGTGCATCCCAGGGTTTCCGGGGCTTTGACAAGTCATTGATTTATATAGCTGCGGCCCTCTTGCGAGGGCGATTGTCGCCAAAACGTCATCTCTGAAACATTTGTATGAAATTTTACCGAGGGCGCAGAGAGGCGGATTGGCTCGAGCTGGCTATGCGCCATCCTTTTGTGCTGCGCCTACGGCTCTTCGGTCTTGAGTTCCTCTTCAATCTTCTGGATTTCCTGGGCAAAGGCCTGGTCCAGCAGGCTGGCGCGCTTGCGCCATGGCTTACGCTCAGGTTCAGGCTGGGCGGCGTAGGTGGTGACTTCCCCGCCGTAAACGTCCTTGTAACGTTGTTCCTGGCGCTCTAGTTCCGCGCGCAGTTCATCTTTCGTCACATCGTTACCTAATTGAGTTGGGTGTAAGTAAGTTAAAGCGTTATGCCTGGATGGCGTCTCAAGGTGAACAGAGTTGACCCCTTGCAACGCCAACTTATGAAACACAGGTGCCTTTGCATGCGACGTGCGGGTCATTCCAGGCTGATAGTGCGCTTGCCCCGCACTCCTGTGCAGTGGCGGCAGGCGTGGTCGGCGAACCTGCAGACCGCGATCCGGGCGCAGGGTGCATTATAGCGGCGCATTTGTATAACACTATCGGCATAGAGTTAAAAAGCTTCAACTTTGTATGAGGCTTTTGTTACATCGGTGTGTGAGCATTTAATAAGTGCCTGCGCTTCACAATTGGTTAAACGCTGTTAATGCATTTGTACAACTTTCCCTTGGCACACTCACGGCTGAGCACTCTGCGGTGTGCTCGCGCTAAATTGCGATTATCGAATCATCGTCCGATAATCGCACAGTGATGTCGGCGCAATCTTGTATCCCGCAGCCGGCGCGGCTTGTAATACCTGGCAAACCTCCCCAGCGGCTGACAATAAGAGAAGGCATCGAGATGAACGATCAATTGCGCAATTCCTTCGCGTCCGTGGCGCCTCCGATCGTTGCCTCGCCGGCCAAGCGCATCCAGGCGTTCACCGGTGACCCCGACTTCATGACCTCCCTGGCTCGCGGCCTGGCGGTGGTGCAGGCGTTCCAGGAGCGCAAGCGCCACCTCACCATCGCCCAGATCAGCCACCGCACCGAAATCCCGCGTGCCGCCGTGCGCCGTTGTCTGCACACCCTGATCAAGCTCGGCTACGCCACCACCGACGGGCGTACCTATTCGTTATTGCCCAAGGTGCTGACCCTGGGCCATGCGTACCTGTCGTCCACGCCACTGGCGGTGTCGGCCCAACCTTATCTGGACCGCATGAGTGAGCAACTGCACGAGGCATGCAACATGGCTACCCTCGAAGGCGACGACATCCTCTACATCGCGCGTTCGGCGACCACCCAGCGGCTGATCTCGGTCGATCTGTCCGTCGGCGGGCGTTTGCCGGCCTACTGCACGTCCATGGGGCGCATCCTTTTGGCGGCGCTGGACGACGCTTCGCTGCAGGACTACCTCGATCATGCCGACCTGCAAACCAAGACCAGCCGCACCCTCACCACCCCCGAAGCGTTGTTCGAATGCCTGCAGCAGGTACGCCAGCAAGGCTGGTGCATCGTCGACCAGGAGCTCGAGCAAGGCCTGCGTTCCATCGCGGTGCCGGTCTATGACGCTTCCGGGCAGGTGCTCGCGGCGCTGAACGTCAGCACCCACGCCGGGCGTGTCAGCCGCAGCGAGCTGGAGCAGCGCTTCCTGCCGAGCATGCTCAGCGCCAGCCGCGAGCTGAGTGCGCAATTATTTGCGTAAGCTGTTCGGTGACCGCACAGATCCCGAGCTGATCAATTGACGCTGTTTCCCCCGGCTTATTAATGTGCGGCAGCGCTGTTCAAGCGCCACTTAATAAGAATGACGGCCCCAGGCCGTCCGCCCGCCATCGGTGTGGAATAAAAATAATGAATCAGCCTTCTGTCGGTACCACCCTGGACGTGCAGTCCTTTATTAATGCCCAGCCGCTGTCACGCTATCAGTGGCGCGTGGTTATCCTGTGTTTCCTGATTGTGTTCCTCGATGGCCTCGATACGGCAGCCATGGGCTTTATTGCACCGGCGTTGTCCCAGGACTGGGGCATTGACCGCGCCAGCCTCGGCCCGGTGATGAGCGCCGCGTTGATCGGCATGGTGTTCGGCGCCCTCGGCTCCGGCCCGCTGGCCGACCGCTTCGGGCGCAAAGTCGTGCTGGTAGGCGCGGTGCTGGTATTCGGTGCCTTCAGCCTGGCTTCGGCCTACAGCAGCAACGTCGATCAGTTGCTGGTGCTGCGTTTTCTCACCGGGCTGGGCCTGGGGGCGGGGATGCCCAACGCCACCACCTTGCTCTCCGAATACACTCCTGAACGCCACAAGTCGCTGCTGGTGACCAGCATGTTCTGCGGCTTCAACCTGGGCATGGCCGGCGGCGGGTTTATTTCGGCCAAGCTGATTCCGGCATTCGGCTGGCACAGTCTGCTGCTGATCGGCGGCATCCTGCCGTTGATCCTGGCCGTGGTATTGCTGGTGTGGTTGCCGGAATCGGCGCGTTATCTGGTGGTACGCAACCGTGGCGCCGACAAAGTGCGCCGGACCCTCTCGCCCATCGAACCCAACCTGGTCGCCCAGGCCACTCATTTCAGCGTGCCCGAACAAAAAACCGTGAAGGCCCGCAACGTGTTCGCGGTGATCTTCTCCGGTACCTACAGCGCCGGCACCTTGCTGCTGTGGCTGACGTACTTCATGGGCCTGGTAATCGTGTACCTGTTGACCAGTTGGCTGCCGACCCTGATGCGCGACAGCGGCGCAAGTATGGAGCAGGCCGCGTTTATCGGCGCGTTGTTCCAGTTCGGCGGCGTGTTGAGCGCGGTCGGCGTAGGTTGGGCGATGGATCGGTTCAATCCGCACAAGGTGATCGGCACGTTTTACCTGTTGGCCGGGGTATTTGCCTACGCGGTCGGGCAGAGCCTGGGCAATATCACGCTACTGGCCACCCTGGTGCTGGTCGCCGGCATGTGCGTCAACGGCGCGCAATCGGCGATGCCTTCCCTGGCGGCGCGGTTCTACCCGACCCAGGGCCGCGCCACAGGCGTGTCGTGGATGCTCGGCATCGGGCGTTTCGGCGCGATTCTCGGCGCCTGGATGGGCGCCACGCTGCTGGGCCTGGGCTGGAACTTCGAGCAAGTGCTCAGCGCCTTGGTGATTCCCGCCGCACTGGCCACCACTGCCGTGGTGATCAAAGGCATGGTCAGCCACGCCGACGCGACCTGATCGATAGCCTGCCAACAATCGGTTCGATAATCGAACGCTTAGTCGATTATCGGATTGTTTGGCCTATTTGCCCGGCTTAATCTGCAAGCACTTCGGCGCCCCCTCAGCGCCTTTTTCGATCAACACCGGGAGCCCGACCCCATGGCTGAAATCCTCGCGCTGCGTGATGCGGTAAAGCAATTCGTCAATGACGGCGATACCGTCGCATTGGAAGGCTTTACCCACCTCATACCTACGGCAGCGGGTCATGAAATCATCCGTCAAGGCAAGAAAGACCTGACGCTGGTCCGCATGACGCCCGACCTGATCTACGACCAGTTGATCGGTGCCGGTTGCGCCCGCAAGCTGATTTTTTCCTGGGGCGGCAACCCCGGCGTAGGTTCCTTGCATCGTCTGCGCGACGCGGTCGAGAAGCAGTGGCCGCAGCCGTTGGAAATCGAAGAACACAGCCACGCCGACCTGGCCAATGCCTACGTTGCCGGCGCCTCCGGCCTACCCTTTGCGGTGCTGCGTGCTTACGCCGGTTCCGACTTGCCCAAGGTCAATCCACTGATCAAGAGCGTGACGTGCCCGTTCACTGGCGAAGTGCTGGCGGCCGTGCCGTCGGTGCGCCCGGACGTCACGGTGATTCACGCGCAGAAGGCCGACCGCAAGGGCAACGTACTGCTCTGGGGCATTCTCGGTGTGCAGAAAGAAGCCGCGCTGGCCGCCAAGCGTTGCATCGTCACCGTGGAAGAAATCGTCGACGACCTGAATGCGCCGATGAACAGCTGCGTGCTGCCGACCTGGGCCCTGAGCGCGGTGTGCCATGTGCCCGGCGGCGCGCACCCGTCCTACGCCCATGGCTACAACGAGCGGGATAACCGCTTCTATCAGGCGTGGGACCCAATCGCCCGCGACCGTGAGACGTTTACTGCGTGGATCGACGACTACATCCGCGGCACTGCCGATTTCACTGAGTTCCAGGCCAAACTGGCCGCCGCCCAGGAGGCCAAGCAATGACTTATTCGACCCATGAAATGATGACCGTCGCCGCCGCGCGCCGCCTCCAGAACGGCTCGGTATGTTTCGTCGGTATCGGCCTGCCTTCCAAAGCCGCCAACCTGGCGCGCCTGACCTCGTCGCCGGATGTGGTGTTGATTTACGAGTCCGGCCCGATCGGCGCCAAGCCGTCCGTGCTGCCGCTGTCCATCGGTGATGGCGAGTTGGCGCAAACCGCTGACACCGTGGTGCCCACGGCCGAGATTTTTCGCTACTGGCTGCAGGGCGGGCGCATTGACGTCGGGTTTCTCGGCGCGGCCCAGGTAGACCGCTTCGGCAATATCAACACCACTGTGGTCGGCGATTATCACCAACCCAAAGTGCGCCTGCCGGGGGCCGGGGGGGCGCCGGAGATCGCCGGTTCGGCCAAGAGCGTGTTGATTATCCTCAAACAATCGGCGCGCTCGTTCGTCGACAAACTGGACTTCATCACCTCGGTCGGCCACGGCGAAGGTGGCGACTCGCGCAAACGCCTGGGTCTGCCAGGTGCAGGTCCCGTAGGGATTATTACCGACCTGTGCATCATGGAGCCGGAGGAGGGCACCCATGAGTTTGTGGTCACCACGCTGCATCCCGGCGTGACCCGCGAACAGGTGGTGGCCGCCACCGGCTGGGCGATTCGCTTCGCCGAGCAGGTCGGCACTACCCCCGAACCCACCGTCGTCGAGCTGACCGCGTTGCGCGATCTTGAAGCCCGCACCGCCGCCGCCCACGGCCAAACCCCGGGAGAAGCCTGATGCGCGAGGTATTTATCTGCGACGCCGTTCGCACCCCCATTGGCCGCTTTGGCGGTGGTTTGTCCAGCGTGCGTGCCGATGACCTGGCGGCGCTGCCGATCAAGGCGTTGATGGCGCGCAACCCGTCGGTGCAATGGGACGCGGTCGATGAGGTATTCCTCGGCTGCGCCAACCAGGCCGGCGAAGACAACCGCAATGTCGCGCGCATGGCGCTGCTGCTGGCCGGCCTGCCGCAGAGCGTGCCCGGTGTGACCCTCAACCGTTTGTGCGCTTCGGGCATGGAAGCCATCGGCACCGCGTTTCGTGCCATCGCCAGCGGCGAAATGGAGCTGGCGATTGCCGGTGGCGTCGAGTCAATGTCCCGTGCGCCTTTCGTGATGGGCAAAGCCGATGCCGCGTTTTCGCGCAACATGACGCTGGAAGACACCACCATCGGCTGGCGTTTTATCAACCCGTTGATGAAAGCCCAGTATGGCGTGGATGCGATGCCGCAGACCGCCGACAACGTGGCCGACGACTACAACGTCTCCCGTGCCGACCAGGACGCGTTCGCCCTGCGCAGCCAGCAACGTGCGGCTGCCGCGCAAGCCGCCGGCTACTTTGCCGAGGAAATCGTACCGGTGCGGGTCGCCCATAAAAAAGGCGACACCGTGGTGGAGCGCGATGAGCATCCACGGGACACCACCCTGGAAGCCCTGACCACGCTCAAACCCGTCAACGGCCCGGGCAAGACCGTCACCGCCGGCAATGCCTCGGGAGTCAACGACGGCGCGGCGGCGCTGATCCTGGCGTCCGCCGAGGCCGTGCGACAACACGGTTTGACCGCCCGTGCACGCGTATTGGGCATGGCCAGTGCCGGTGTGGCTCCGCGCGTGATGGGTATTGGCCCGGTGCCGGCGGTGCGCAAATTGTTGGCGCGTCTGGACCTGGCGGTCAGCGACTTCGACGTGATCGAACTCAACGAAGCCTTCGCCAGCCAAGGCCTGGCCGTGCTGCGTGAACTGGGCCTGGCCGACGATGCGCCGCAGGTCAACCCGAACGGCGGCGCCATCGCCCTTGGTCATCCGTTGGGCATGAGCGGCGCGCGGCTGGTGTTGACGGCCCTGCATCAATTGGAAAAAACCGGCGGCCGCAAAGGCCTGGCAACCCTGTGCGTGGGTGTCGGCCAAGGCCTGGCCCTGGCGATCGAACGCGTCTAAGCCTAATAAGAGAGGATGGCTCCATGAGTGATAAGCCCGGTTACCGGCGCCCCCAGGCGGGCACCCAGCCTGACTACCTGCACCCGGCATACCAGTCGACGAACCTGCGTTCGCCGTCCAAGCCGTTGGTGTTTCTGCCTCATTCCTTGTCGGAAATCACCGGCCCGACCATTGGTGCCGAGCGGATCGGCGAGCAGGACAACGACCTCACCGCCCAGCACGACGGTGAGCCCCAGGGCGAACGCATCATCATTCACGGCCGCGTGCTGGATGAAAATGGCTTGCCGGTACCGGGCATTCTGGTGGAGATCTGGCAGGCCAACGCCGCCGGGCGCTACCACCACCCGCGCGACCTGCACGACGCGCCGCTGGACCCCAACTTCACGGGCACCGGGCGCACGGTCACCGACGCCGAGGGCTGGTACCAGTTCCAGACCATCAAGCCCGGCGCCTATCCGTGGGGCAATCACCACAACGCGTGGCGCCCGGCGCATATTCACTTTTCGCTGTTCGGCCCCAGTGTGCTGACGCGGTTGGTGACGCAGATGTATTTCCCCGGCGACCCGCTGCTCGAATACGACCCGATCTACAACTGCGTGCCGGACACCCGTGCCAAGGAACGTCTGATCGCGCGTTTCGACCTGGAAAAAACCATCCCTGCCTATGCCCTCGGCTACCGCTGGGACATCGTCCTGCGCGGCCGCGACGCCACGCCGATGGAGAAATAAGATGACACTCAACGCGACCACGTCCCACACCGTCGGGCCGTATTACCACATCGGCCTGACCTGGCTGAACCGCGAGGACCTGACCACCGCGGCCACCCTCGGCGAACGCGTGGCGATCAGCGGGCAGGTGTTGGATGGCAATGGCGAGGTGGTCAACGACGCCATGCTGGAAGTCTGGCAGGCCAATGCCGCCGGCAAGTACGCTCACCCCGAGGACGAGCAGGACAAAGCCCTCGACCCGAACTTCGACGGCTTCGGCCGCGTGCCGGTGGACGCCGAAGGGCGCTTCCGGTTTACCACCATCAAACCGGGCAGCGTGCCCGGACTGAAGGGCACCACCCAGGCGCCGCATCTGGTGGTGCTGGTGTTTGCCCGTGGGTTGGTGAAGCACCTGCTGACGCGGATTTACTTCGACGGTGAGGCGCTGAATGGGGATGACCCGTTGCTGGCCTGTGTGCCGGCAGAGCGACGGGGCACGTTGATTGCCACGCCGGGTGAGCACGGTGTGTATCAGTGGAATGTGATTTTGCAGGGGACCGATAAGGAAACGGTGTTCTTCGATTATTGAGTTGCTTGTTGGGGCCTCATCGGGGGCAAGCCCCCTCCCACAGTTGATAGGTGGTGCGATCAAAATGTGGGAGGGGGCTTGCCCCCGATGAGGCCGGCCCAGGCACTGCCTGCCTTCCTGAAAGTCTGCTTGCGGAACATGGTTGTTGCAAAGTATGTCTAGGCTATAACCGTTCCCATTGAGTAAAAAAATCATGACCACAAAAACCAGTCATTACACCGGAGAAGAACGCAGCAAACGGATCTTTGCGATTGTGGGGGCGTCCTCCGGCAACCTGGTCGAATGGTTCGACTTCTACGTCTATGCCTTCTGCGCCATCTACTTTGCCCCGGCGTTTTTTCCGTCGGACAACCCCACCGTGCAATTGGTCAACACCGCCGGGGTATTCGCCGCCGGTTTCCTGATGCGTCCCATCGGTGGCTGGCTGTTTGGCCGCGTGGCGGACAAGCACGGGCGCAAGAACTCAATGATGATCTCGGTGCTGATGATGTGCGCCGGCTCGCTGGTCATCGCGTTCCTGCCGACTTACAACGACATTGGTGTGTGGGCGCCGATCCTGCTGCTGCTGGCGCGCCTGTTCCAAGGCCTGTCGGTGGGCGGTGAGTACGGCACCACCGCCACCTACATGAGCGAAGTGGCGCTCAAGGGCCAGCGCGGGTTTTTCGCCTCGTTCCAATACGTAACGCTGATCGGCGGCCAGTTGCTGGCGGTGCTGGTGGTGGTGATTCTCCAACAGTTCCTCACCGAAGAAGAGCTGCGCGCCTGGGGCTGGCGCATCCCGTTTGTAATCGGTGCCATCGCGGCGGTGATCTCGCTGCTGCTGCGTCGCACGCTCAAGGAAACCACCAGCAAGGAAATCCGCGAAGACAAAGACGCCGGCAGCATCGCCGCATTGTTTCGCGACCATAAGGCGGCGTTCATTACGGTGCTGGGGTACACCGCCGGCGGTTCGTTGATTTTTTATACCTTCACCACGTATATGCAGAAATACCTGGTGAACACCGTCGGCATGCACGCCAAGACGTCGAGCTACATCATGACCGGCGCGCTGTTCCTCTATATGTGCATGCAGCCGGTGTTCGGCATGCTGGCGGACAAGATCGGCCGGCGTAATTCGATGCTGTGGTTCGCGGGCCTCGGCACATTACTCACCGTTCCTATCCTGCTCACCCTCAAGACCGTCGCCAGCCCGTTCCTGGCGTTCGTGCTGATCACATTGGCATTGGCCATCGTCAGTTTCTACACCTCGATCAGCGGCCTGGTGAAAGCCGAAATGTTTCCGCCACAGGTGCGCGCCCTCGGTGTCGGCCTGGCGTATGCGGTGGCCAATGCGGTCTTTGGCGGTTCGGCGGAGTTCGTCGCGCTGGGCCTGAAATCCATGGGGATGGAAAACACGTTCTACTGGTACGTCACGGCGATGATGGCGGTGGCGTTCCTGTTCAGCCTGCGCCTGCCCCGGCAGGCGGCGTACTTGCACCACGATCTGTAATCGGAAGTAGGAAAGCCTTATGACATTGCGCACGAGCAACCAACTGTTCGACGCCTATTTCACCGCCGACAGCATGGCTGAGGTGTTCTGCGACCACGGCCGCTTGCAAGGCATGCTCGACTTTGAAGCCGGCCTGGCCCGGGCGCAGGCTCGCGTGGGGTTGATTCCGCCAGCGGCGGTGGCGCCGATTGCCCAGGCATGTCTGGCGTCGCTGTACGACGTTGACGCCCTCGGCGTAGCCATCGCCTCGGCGGGCAATTCGGCGATCCCGCTGGTCAAGGCCTTGGGCAAACTGATTGCCAGTGAAGACGCCAACGCCGAGCGCTATGTGCACCTGGGGGCCACCAGCCAGGACGTGATGGACACCGGCCTGGTGCTGCAACTGCGGCGCGCCCTGGTATTGATCGAAAGCGACCTGGCGCAATTGGGTGAAGTGCTGGCCGCGCAAGCCCAGCGCTATGCCGCCGTGCCGTTGGCCGGGCGCACCTGGTTGCAGCATGCGACGCCGGTGACCCTGGGTATGAAAATCGCCGGTTGGCTGGGTGCGGTGACCCGTTCCCGGCAACGTCTGGCCGAACTCAAACCGCGCCTGCTGGTGCTGCAATTGGGCGGCGCATCCGGCACCCTGGCCGCCCTGGGTGAACAGGCCATGCCGGTAGCCGAAGCCCTGGCCGCCGAATTGCGCCTGACGTTGCCCGAACAACCCTGGCACACCCAGCGCGATCGCCTGGTGGAGTTCGCCAGTGTGCTGGGCCTGATCGCCGGCAGCCTCGGCAAACTGGGCCGGGATATCAGCCTGCTGATGCAGACCGAGGCGGCGGAAGTGTTCGAGCCTGCGGCGCCGGGCAAGGGCGGTTCTTCCACCATGCCGCACAAACGCAACCCGGTCGGCGCCGCCGTACTGATCAGCGCCGCCACCCGCGTACCGGGCCTGGTGGCCACAATGCTCAGCGCCATGCCCCAGGAGCACGAGCGCAGCCTGGGCCTGTGGCATGCCGAGTGGGAAACCCTGCCGGACATTTGCCGGTTGGTCTCCGGCGCGTTGCAGCAGGCGCTGCTGCTGAGCCGAGGCTTGGAGGTCGATCCGGCGCGCATGGCCCACAACCTTGATTTGACCCAGGGTCTGGTGCTGGCCGAGGCGGTGAGCATGGTGCTCGCCCAGCGCCTGGGCCGCGAAACCGCGCACGATTTGCTCGAGCGCTGCTGCCGGCGCGCGGTTGCCGAGGGACGCCATCTGCGCGCGGTATTGGCCGATGAGCCGCAGGTGAGCGCCGAACTGTCCGCCACCGAGTTGGATCGCCTGCTCGACCCGGCCCATTATCTGGGCCAGGCGCACACCTGGGTTACCCGCGCCGTGACCGACCATTTTGCATTGAGTGCCTGAGGAGACTGCTGTGGCTTTTGTACAACTCGCCGAGGGCGACCTGCATTACCAACTGGAAGGTCCTGTCGATGCGCCGGTGCTGGTGCTGTCCAATTCATTGGGCACCAACCTGCGTATGTGGGATATCCAGATCCCGGCGTTCACCGAGCATTTTCGCGTGTTGCGTTACGATACCCGTGGCCATGGCAAGTCGCTGGTGACCGAGGGGCCTTACCGCATCGAGCAGTTGGGGCGCGATGTGCTCGCGCTGCTGGATGCGCTGCAGATTCCGCGCGCGCATTTCTGTGGCCTGTCCATGGGCGGCCTGATCGGCCAATGGCTGGGGATCAACGCCGGCGAGCGCCTGCAGCGGCTGGTGGTGTGCAACACCGCCGCCAAGATCGGCACGCCCGAGGTGTGGAACCCACGCATCGAGACGGTGCTGCGCGATGGCCCGGATGCGATGGTGGCCTTGCGCGATGCATCGATCGCGCGCTGGTTCACCCCCGACTTCGCCGCCGCCAACCCGCACCAGGCCAAACTGATCACCGATATGCTCGCCGCCACCTCGCCTCAAGGCTACGCCGCCAACTGCGCGGCCGTGCGCGATGCGGACCTGCGCGGGGCGTTAGCGTCGATCCAGGTGCCGACCCTGGTTATCGCCGGCAGTGAAGATGCCGTCACCCCGCCTGCCGGTGGCCACTTTATCCAGCAACAGGTCAAGGGCGCCGAATACGCCGAGTTCTATGCCGCGCACCTGTCCAACGTCCAGGCCGGTGCTGCGTTCAGTGACCGGGTGATTAAATTCCTGCTGTGCCGCTAAGGAGCTTTTCGTGGACGAGAAACAACGTTATGCCGAGGGTCTGCAGGTGCGCCGCGACGTGTTGGGGGACGCCCATGTCGACCGCAGCCTCAATGCCCTCACCGAGTTCAACAGCGAATTCCAGGAGATGATCACCCGTCATGCCTGGGGCGATATCTGGACCCGTCCCGGTCTGCCCCGGCACACCCGCAGCTTGATCACTATCGCCATGCTGATCGGCATGAACCGCGGCGAAGAACTCAAGCTGCACCTGCGCGCCGCCGCCAGCAACGGCGTGACCCGCGCCGAGATCAAGGAAGTGTTGATGCAGAGCGCGATCTATTGCGGGATTCCAGCGGCGAATGCGACTTTTCACCTGGCCGAGTCGGTATGGGACGAGCTGGGCGTTGAATCCCGCCAGGGCTGACAGATGGGCGCCACGCCGGGTCAGTGGGAATCCGAGTCCCATACCCAGTTCCACACACCCGGCAGGTGCACGGCTTCATTCACATCCTTGACGGTACGGGCCAGTGCGGCGCGTTGCAGTGCGGCGTGGTCGGTGTAGAAAGGCTCGGCGGCGGTGTGCATGCCGTTGATGCGGGCACTGTCCAGCAGGATCTGCAAGTACTCCTGCAGGTGCCGCGCGGTGTAGCGGTTGATGTCGTGGAAGGTCACCACCACCGGGATCACGCCGTCCACCGTAGGCAATTCGCCCAGGGCGATACGTTCGCGCACCACCGACAGTTGCCGGTACAGGTTGGCGCGCCGCCTCGGGCTGGCGTTGAAGCCCCAGATCTTGCCGTCATTGGCGCTCAGGTCCGTGAGCAGTACCTGCATGCCGTGGCGCTGGTAGGCGGCGAAGGTGCGGCGGTCGTAATTCCAGAACGGCGGGCGTACCAGTCGCGGCGGTGCGCCGGTGATGGCGGCGATATCGGCCGCGCCCTGGGTGAGGGTGCGTTCCAGTTCGGCATCGTTGAGCCAGCGGTGGTTGGTGTGGAAAGTGGTGGCGGTGTGAAACGCCAGCACATGCCCGCCGGCGTACTCACGCTCCATGGTCTTGCGACCCCGCGAACTGCCGCCTGCGCGCGCGGATTCGGTCTGCAGGAAAAACACCGCCTTGATGCCCGGCAGCACGGGGTTGCGCGCCAGGTCAGCGATCACCGAGCGGGTCGGATTGTTGTAGCCCGAAGCGCTGGGGCCGTCATCGAACGTCAACAGAAAGCGGATCGGCGCCTGGGCTTGCAGGCGTTGCTCAGTCTGCGGCGTCAGGGCGATGGGCGCGCCGATGCAGCCGCCGAGGCTCAGGGCCAGGGCCAGCACGGCAGCGGCGAAAGCATAGAGTTTCATGGTGGGCACGGGCTCGGCAAAGAGGCCGCTGCTGGGCGAATCAGCAGCGGCAGGCGCGCACCATACAGCAAGTGCCGCGCCGGTTTACAGCAGGCTGATCGGGTAACTGACGATCAGCCGGTTTTCATCGAACTCGTTGTTGCTGTAGTCGCGGCGCATGCTGGAATTGCGCCAGCGTACTGTAAGGTTTTTCGCCGCACCGCTTTGCACGGTGTAGCCCACTTCGCTTTCGCGCCCCCATTCCTTGCCATCGGTAACGGTGCCGCTGTACACATTGCTGCCGCTGATATAGCGGTTCATCAGGGTCAGGCCCGGCACGCCGAGGGCGGCGAAGTTGTAGTCGTGGCGCACTTGCCAGGATTTCTCCCGGGCGTTGTCGTAGCTTGAGTTGTAGCTGTCGTTGGCCAGGGTGCCGCCGCTGGTGCCGTTGACGCGCATCCATGCACTGTCGCCGCTGAGCTTTTGCAGGCCCACATAGAACGTGTTGCCGCCGTATTTGGCCGAGAACAGGCCGGACCAGGTTTGATTGTCCAGCTCGCCCGCGCGGGCGCTGCCGTCTTGCTTGCCGTAGAAGAACCCCAGGTTGGCGCTCAGGGTCCAGTCGCCCACAGGCTGGCTGTGGATCAGGTTGACGAATTGCTGGCGGTAAATGTCCTTGAGCTGAGCGTTCCACAGGCCGACCTAGGTGCGTTTGTCGTTGAACGCGTATTCAGCGCCCTGGAAGTTGAAGCGGTCCGAGGTGAACGCGGTTTTGCCGACCATCGACATGTCCGACAGGCTACTGTCGTCGCGTGGGCTGTTGGCGCGGAACTGGCCGCCATACAGGGTCAGGCCGTCGATTTCCTTCGACGTGATCTGCCCGCCGCGCAAGGTTTGCGGCAGGGAGCGGCCATCGTCGGCGCGCAGGATCGGCAGCACCGGCATCCACTCGCCCACCTTCAGCTCGGTCCTGGACAGCCGTGCCTTGAACGCCACGCCCAAACGCCCGAAGTCATCGGCCGGGCGACCGTCGTGATCCAACGGCAACAGCTGGGTGCCGCCGGTGCCGCGTCCGCCGTCGAGCTTGAGCGAATACAGCCCCAGCACGTCCACGCCGAACCCCACCGTGCCCTGAGTGAAGCCGGATTTGGCGTCGAGAATAAAACTCTGCGTCCATTCCTGGGCGCCGCCCTGGGTTTTGCTCGGGTTGGTGAAGTTACGGTTGAAGAAGAAATTACGCAGATTGAGGTTGGCGCCGGCGTCTTCGAAAAAACCGTGCTCTTGGGCGACGGCAGGCAGGGCAAGACTGGCGACAGCGATGGCCAGCAGCAGCCGGCGCGGATGGAAAGTGCTCATTGTGGCGGACCTGTTGTTATTGGGGTTATGCAGGTGGCGGCCATGGTGCGCGGGGCTGCGGGCGCGCTTCAATCGGGGGAGGGCGGGTTGTGGGCGGTGATCGAACGCAAGTTGCCGGGCGCTGGGGCCCGGCAGGCGGGCTCAGCGTTTGGGCAGGTCGATGTGGGTCCAGGGGAACGCCGGCAAGTAATGCTGGGCCGCGACGATCACGGCCACCATCACCACCAGGAACACCACTTGCCACGGGCTCCAGAACGCCCAATGCAGGCCGTTGAGCCACGGGTAGCCTTCGCTGAAGCGTTGGCTCATATGGCCGATGCGTTTTTTGTGCAACAGGTTGATCAGTACCATGCCGGCATAGGTGAACGCGCCGAGTACGCCGAGCATCAAGCCGCAGGCCACCAGCATGATCGCCTGCGGCACGCCGTGGCGGATCACCAGCCAATAGTCGTTGGGGTTGAGTCGCTTGGGGATCAAGCGCTGGCTCAGCCACAAGTCCAGCACTCTGTAGGTCGAACTCATCCCGGCCCACAGCTGCGTGACGCGAAAGCCGATGCCGGCCGGCACCAGTGCCATGAACATAAAGATCGACACCGACATCAAGTCCAGTTTGTCGGGCCCGGAGTGGGCGATGCTCAGGCCGATACCCAGGGCGAACACGGCCCACAACCGGATAAATACTTGGGTATAGATCGGCCGTGGCACGAATTTGCGCCAGAAGAACAGGTCAGGTTGAGGCAGCCGCTCGATCAGTTGCGGGTAGCGCCAGGTCAACGTTTCGGCCAGGTGCTGGCAGGCGTTCCATTCGTTGTCGCCGAAGGTATCAATGATGCGTTTTTGTTGCGTGGCGGACATCGGCGTCAGCAGCAGGCGCGCGGCCAGGGCGTCGGCGGAGTTGCGTCGGGTGTCCTGGGCTTTCTCCTGCAGATGAGCGAAGAAACTCTCCTGCTCGCAGCGCGACACCAACTGGCGCCACATCCATGCCGGTTCCGGGTAAACGCCTTTCTGGTCATCCCAACCAAACGCCTGGCACACCCGTTCGAACAGCGGCACGCTCCACTGGGTGTCATGCAGCAATTGCAGAACGATGCGTTGCCACTGTTGCTGCAGGTCGAATACCTGCAACCAGGCTTGGCTGTTGTACTGCGTCAATTGGCGGATGAACTCGCGTTCGGCCTGCTGCTCCAGCAGCTCTTGCAAGGTGCGGCGGTAGTCCTGCAACAGTTCGCCGGTCAGCGCCTCGTACTGCCAGGCGGTCATCGCCACCTGCTGCCACGGCGTCAGCCATTCCAGGTGCTGCGCGGCCCATTGGGCGATGGCGCTGCGTTCGCCGGGGGCAGTGAAACAATGGCGCAACAGGCCGGCCTGGAACGCGTCGGCGCAACCCTGTTGCCGAGCCTGCGCCCAGCGTTCATCGAGGTTATGGGCATTGAGGCCGCAGATCAGCGCCTCGGCTGGGTCTGGCGCGGGGGCGTCGAACGGCGCCGGGCTGAGGGGGCGCACGTCCATCAGTTCGGCCAGGTCGCTGAGATTGCCGGGGGCCGCTTCGGCCGGCGGTGCCTCGACGGCAATCTGCTCGTCGTTGTCCACGCGCCAGCGCGCTTCGCTCAGTGCCTCTTCATAGGCCTCGCGCAGGCGCTGGAAGCCGACGGCATCCTCGTCCGGGCGGCAGCTTTTGAGCAAGCGTGCATAGCTGCGCTTGATGGTGCGCTCGTCGGCATCTTCCGGCAGCTGCAATACGGTCCAACAATCCATGGGAGGTTTCCTCAGCGCCAGAACCCGTTATCGAGCTGCTCCAGTTGCCGGGTCAGTTCGCTGCGGGCTTCGCGGATGCGGCGTTCGTCCTGGGTATCGAGCACCTGCTGGAACTGCGCGGCCCAATGCCCAAGCTGTTCGCGCAGCTCACCCAGGCTTTCCTGATAGAGCCGTTCAAGGCGCGCGGTCAGGACGGTGTTGACCTGCTGGTCGCGCGGATGAATCTTCAGCAGCGCCAGGGCTTGCAGGCGTTGCTGGATTTCCTGCGCGCTTAGCACGCCGGGATTGTTCTCGATCACCAGGGAGTGCTGCTCGCCGGTCAGCGGGATATTCACCTGGGCTTCGAGCAGGCCGTTGTTGTCGTAGGTGAAGCGCACGTCCAGCGAGACTTCGCCGGCCTTGCGCTTGGGCACGGCGATTTCCAGCTGGCCCAGTTCGATGTTGTCTTTTACCAGGCGGCTTTCGCCCTGGTAGATCTTCAACAGGACGCGGCTCTGGTCGTCATGCAGGGTGACCACGCTTTTGACCCGGCTCACCGGCACGCTGCTGTTGCGTTCGATCAAGGGCAGGTACAGCCCGCTCTCGATGTGGCCGCCGTACTGGTTTGAGGTTTCGATGCCGAGGGTGTAGGGGCACACGTCGGTCAGCACGACTTCTTCCAGCGCGGCGGAACGCGCCTTGAGCGCGGCCTGGATCGCGGCGCCGTGGGCGACCACCTGGTCGGGGTCGAGGCTGATGGACGGGAAGCGCCCGAACAGCCCGGCGGCGAGTTTGCGCACCAGTGGCATCCGCGTGGTGCCGCCCACCAGCAGGATTTCATCCAGGTCACTGACACGGATGCGCGCATCGCGTAGGGCACGCTCGATCGGTGCCCGCAGGCGCTCGAGCAGCGGCGTGTAGAGCTTGGCCAGTTCCTGTTGGCTGATGGTCTTGACCCACTGTTGGCCGTCGACGCGCAGGGTGAAATCGGCGCTGTCATCCTGGCCCAACGCCTTGCGCACACGCTCGGCCTCGCGGCGCAGGGCCTGCAGCACGCTGCTGGTGGGTGGAAAACCCTGGGCGTTGCGCTGGCTGTCGACGAAATGCTCCAACAGCAGCGTGTCGAAGTCTTCGCCGCCCAAAAAGTTGTCACCGGCGCTGGCGCGCACCTCCATCACCCCGTCGAACAGCTCGATGATCGACACGTCAAACGTGCCGCCACCGAGGTCGAACACCAGGAACGAGGTTTCTTTGTCGCGTTGATGCAGGCCGTAGGCGAGGGCGGCGGCGGTGGGTTCGTTGATCAGTTTTTCAACGTTGAGCCCGGCCAGTTCACCGGCAATGCGCGTGGCTTTGCGTTGGCCGTCGCTGAAGTAGGCAGGCACGCTGATCACGGCTTCGGTGACGGCGTGGCCGTAGGTGCGTTCGATGTCTTCTTTCAGGCTCTTGAGCACCAGCGCCGAGAGTTCTTCCGGGCGAAACGAACGGTCGCCCAGGCGCACCTCGGTGGCACTGCCCATATAGCGCTTGAACAGCGACGTGGTCAGGTGCGGGTGCGTGTGCAGGCGCTCCTTGGCGGCCTGACCGACCAGCACGCGGCCCTGGTCGTCCAGCCCAACCACGCTCGGGGTCAGTAACTGGCCGAGGGCATTGGGCACCAATTCGGCGGCATCGCCGCGCCAGACCGCTGCGAGACTGTTGGTTGTCCCCAGGTCGATTCCTACGATCATTACGACAAGCTCCCTCTGTGGTCTGTAAGAATCTGTGACAGATTTTACCGCGAAAGGTTGAAGGGAATGCAAGGCGGATGGCTGACGGGGCGAGTGATGCGGCGATTGGGCAAAGCGCCGTCGCCAAAAAAAACCGCCTCCTGTGAGGGAGGCGGTTTTTTATGACAACGCCGTTATCAGAACGCCTTGAACGCCGGCGCTTCTTCTTTCAGCGGTTCGTTCTTCGCGGTCTGCTCATTCCAGCCACCGCCTAGGGCTTTGTACAGGTTGACCTCGCTGGTCAACTGCGCCAGACGGTCGGTGATCAGCGATTGCTGAGCGCTGAACAGCTGGCGCTGGGCATCGAGGAACGTCAGGTTGCTGTCGACACCGATGCGGTAGCGACGCTCGGCCAGGCGGTAGTAATCCTGGTTGGCCTCGACGAAACCGCGCTGGGCTTCCAGTTGCTGCTTGTAGGTCGCCCGCGCGGCGAGGCCGTCGGAGACTTCCTGGAAGCCGGTCTGGATCGCCTTCTCGTAGTTCGCCACGTTGATCTCTTTCTGGATCTTCGAGTAGTCCAGGCTGGCACGCAGGCTGCCGGCGTTGAAGATCGGGATGTTGATCTGCGGGGCGAACGACCAGGTGCCCGAGCCGCCCTTGAACAGGCCGCCCAGGTTCGGGCTGGCGGTGCCGGCGCTGGCGGTCAGGCTGATGCTTGGGAAGAACGCCGCGCGGGCCGCGCCGATATTGGCGTTGGCGGCCTTGAGGTTGTACTCGGCCTGCACAATGTCGGGGCGACGTTGCAGCAGGTCCGAAGGCAGGCCGGCCGGTACTTCGCTGAGCAGGTTATCCGACAGCGGCTGGCTGGCCAGATTGGCCGGCAGGCCGGTACCCAGCAGCAGGGTCAGGTTGTTTTCGTCCTGGGCCACCTGGCGGGTGTAGCGCGCCAATTGCACGCGCGCGTTCTCCACCGAGGTGCGCGCCTGGCTCAGGTCGAGGGCCGAGGCCACGCCGACTTCGTTGCTGCGCGAGGTGAGTTTGAAACTTTGCTCGAACGCGCCAAGGGTGTCCTGGGTCAGCTTGAGCAGTTCCTTGTCGGCCTGCCAGGTCAGGTAGGCGTTGGCCACGCTGGCCACCAGGCTGATCTGGGTGCTGCGCCGCGCTTCTTCCGTGGCGAAGTACCTTTGCAGGGCTTCTTCACTCAGGCTGCGCACGCGGCCGAACAGGTCCAGCTCATAGGAACTGATTCCAAGGCCGACCGAGTACTGGCTGGCGATCCTCGATTCGCCGGTCTGCGACAGGCGAGCCGGGGTACGCGAGCGTTCGCCGCTGCCCGTGGCCGATACGGCCGGGAACAGGTCGGCGCGCTGGATGTTGTATTGCGCGGCGTAGGCATCGATGTTCAGGGCCGCGACACGCAGGTCGCGGTTGTTCACCAGTGCGGTCTGGATCAGTTGCTGCAGGGCAGGGTCATGGAAAAACTGCTTCCAGCCTTGCTCGGCGGCAGCCTGGCCCGGCGCCTGGGCCGACGAATAGGCCGGCCCCTGCGGGTATTGCGCCGCTACCGGCGCTTCGGGGCGCTGGTAGTCAGGGATCAGCGAGCAGCCACTGAGCACGAATGCTGTGACGGCCAGGGAAAGTAGCGACTTGCTCATTGGCCAGCCTCTTTAGAAGTTTGCTTGGTTTCGGGTTCTTTGCGGTTGCCGATGGCCGACACGGTGGCGAAGAACAGCGGCACCCAGAAGATTGCCAGGACAGTGGCCGTGATCATACCGCCGATCACGCCGGTACCGATGGCGTGCTGGCTGCCTGAACCGGCACCCGAGGAGATCGCCAGCGGCAGTACGCCGAGGATGAACGCCATGGAGGTCATGATGATCGGACGCAGACGCATGCGAGAGGCTTCGATGGCCGACTCGACGATGCCCTTGCCTTGTTCGTGAAGCTCTTTGGCGAACTCCACGATGAGGATGGCGTTTTTCGCCGCCAGACCCACCGTGACCAACAGGCCCACCTGGAAGAACACGTCGTTGGACAGCCCGCGCATGCTGGTGGCGATCAACGCACCCACCACGCCCAGCGGCACCACCAACACGACTGCGATCGGAATCGACCAGCTTTCGTACAGCGCCGCGAGGCACAGGAACACCACCAGCAGCGACAGCGCGTACAACGCCGGTGCCTGCGAGCCGGACAAGCGTTCTTCGTACGACAGGCCTGTCCACGCATAGCCCACGCCCGCCGGCAGTTGCTTGGCGATGCGCTCGACTTCGGCCATCGCTTCACCGGTGCTGTGGCCCGGTGCCGGGGTGCCGAGGATTTCCATCGCGGCCACGCCGTTGTAACGCGAGAGCTTCGGCGAGCCGTAGATCCACTTGCCGGTGGCGATGGCCGACAACGGCACCATCTTCCCGGAGTCGCTGCGCACGTACCACTTGTTCAGGTCTTCTGGAGACATGCGGCTGGCGGCGTCACCTTGCACGTACACCTTCTTCACACGACCACGGTCGATGAAGTCGTTGACGTAACTGCCACCCAGGGCAATCGCCAGGGTCTGGTTGATGTTGGACAGGGAAATGCCCTGGGCGCTGGCCTTCTCGTCGTCAACGGTGAGCTCGTATTGCGGCTCGTCGTTCACGCCGTTGGGGCGCACGCCGGCCAGGATCTTGCTCTGTGCCGCCATGCCCAGGAACTGGTTGCGCGCGGCCATCAACTTCTCATGACCGACACCGCCCTGGTCCTGCAGGAACACGTCGAAACCGGTGGCGTTACCCAATTCCAGTACCGACGGCGGCACGATGGCGAACACCATGGCGTCCTGGAACGTCTGCATGAAGTAGCCCTGGGCACGTTTGGCGATCTCGAACACCGAAGTGGACGCATCACGCTCGTCCCACGGCTTGAGCATCACGAAAGCCAGGCCCGAGCTTTGGCCACGACCGGCGAAGTTGAAGCCGTTCACGGTAAACACCGATTTGACGCCTTTGCCTTCGCCTGGCTCACCTTCCTTGTCGTTGAGCAGGAAGACGCGCATGTCGTCGATGACTTTCTGCGTACGTTCCGCGGTGGAGCCGACCGGTGTCTGCACCTGGGCAAAGATTACGCCCTGGTCTTCGTCGGGCAGGAACGCCGCGGGGATGCGCATGAACAGCCAGATCATGCCGGCGAAGATCAGCAGGTAGACCAGGAACGCCGGGATCTTGTGCTTGATCATGTTGCCCACGCCGCGCTCGTAGCTCACCACGCTACGGTCGAAGGTGCGGTTGAACCAGCCGAAGAAACCACGCTTGGGTTGGCCGTGCTTTTCGGGGTCGATCGGTTTGAGCATGGTGGCGCACAGCGCCGGGGTGAAAATCAGGGCAACCAGTACCGACAACGCCATGGCCGAAACGATGGTGATGGAGAACTGTTTGTAGATCACACCGGTGGAACCGCCGAAGAACGCCATTGGCAGCAGTACCGCCGACAGCACCAGGGCAATACCCACCAGGGCGCCCTGGATCTGGGTCATGGACTTGACCGTCGCTTCTTTAGGCGACAAGTGCTCCTCGGCCATCACCCGCTCAACGTTCTCCACCACCACGATGGCGTCGTCCACCAGCAGGCCGATGGCCAGGATCATGCCGAACATGGTCAGGGTGTTGATGGTGAAACCGAACGCCGCGAGGATGCCGAACGTACCCAGCAGTACCACCGGAACGGTCATGGTGGTGATGATGGTGGCGCGGAAGTTCTGCAGGAACAGGAACATCACCAGGAACACCAGCACGATCGCTTCGACCAGGGTGTGCACCACACCGGAGATCGATTCGGTCACTACCGGGGTGGTGTCATACGGCACCACTGCCTTCATGCCTGGCGGGAAGAACGGCTCCAGGGACGCCACGGTGGCGCGGATGGCCTTGGCGGTGTCCAGGGCGTTGGCGCCGGACGCCAGCTTGATCGCCATGCCGGAGGCCGGTTTGCCGTTGAACTGCGCACTGATGCTGTAGGTCTGGCCGCCCAGCTCGATGCGCGCGACGTCCTTGAGGCGAACCTGCGAGCCGTCGGTGTTGACCTTCATCAGGATGTTGCCGAACTGCTCTGCGGTCTGCAGGCGTGTCTTGCCGATGATGGTGGCGTTCAGCTGAGTGCCGGGCAGGGCAGGCAGGCCGCCCAATTGGCCGGTGGCCACCTGCACGTTCTGTGCGGAAATGGCGGTGCTGACGTCGACCGGAGTCAACTGGTAGTTGTTCAGCTTGGCCGGGTCGAGCCAGATACGCATGGCGTACTGGGAACCGAATACCTGGAAGTCACCCACGCCGGCTGTCCGCGAGATCGGGTCCTGGATGTTGGACACGATGTAGTTGGACAGGTCGTCCTTGGTCATGCTGCCGTCTTCGGACACCAGACCGATCACCATCAGGAAGTTCTTCACCGACTTGGTCACGCGGATCCCCTGCTGCTGTACTTCTTGCGGCAGCAGCGGGGTGGCCAGGTTCAGCTTGTTCTGCACCTGAACCTGGGCGATGTCCGGGTTGGTACCCTGGTTGAACGTCACGGTGATGGTCATGCTGCCGTCGGAGTTACTGTCCGAGGAGACATAACGCAGGTTGTCGATACCGTTGAGCTGTTGCTCGATCACCTGCACCACGGTGTCCTGCACGGTTTGTGCGGACGCGCCTGGGTAGGTCACCTGGATATCGATAGCGGTCGGCGCGATGGCCGGGTATTGGTTGATGGGCAACTTCAGGATCGACAGTGCCCCGACCAGCATGATCACCAGGGCAATCACCCAGGCGAAAATGGGACGGTCGATAAAAAATTTCGACATGGGTTACTCCCCTTTGCCAGCAGCGGCAGCAGGAGCGGCGGTACCGGCGGGCTTGGCGTTGTCCGCGTCCTTGACCTTGACCTCGGCGCCCGGCTTGACGTACTGCAAGCCTTCTGTGATGACACGGTCACCGGCGTTCAAGCCTTTCTCCACCAGCCAGTAGGCACCGGCGGTACGGTTGGCCACCAGTTCACGTTGCTCGACCTTGTTTTGCGCGTTGACGATCAACGCCGTCGGAGTGCCTTTAAGGTCGCGGGTCACGCCTTGCTGCGGGGCCAGGATCGCCTTGCTGTTCACGCCGGCTTGCAATTGGGCGTGTACGAACATGCCCGGCAGCAGGGTGTGGTCAGGGTTGGGGAACACAGCGCGCAGGGTCACGGAGCCGGTGGTCTGATCGACCGACACTTCGGAAAATTCCAGTTTGCCGTCGTGTTGATAGTCGCTACCGTCTTCCAGGGTCAGCTTGACCTTAGCCGCATTGGCGCCGGCTTTTTCCAGTTGGCCGCTTTCCAGGTCGCGGCGCAGCTTCAGCATTTCGGCCGAAGACTGCGTGACGTCGACGTAGATCGGGTCCAGTTGCTGGATGACCGCCATGGCATCGGCCTGGCCATTGCTGACCAGCGCGCCTTCGGTCACCGAAGAACGGCCGATACGCCCGGAGATCGGCGCGAACACTTTGGTGTAGCGCACGTTGATCTGGGCGGTTTGCACGTTGGCTTCGGCGGTCATGCGATTGGCGACGGCGGTGTCGTATTCCTGGCGGCTCACGGCCTGCTCATCCACCAACTGCTTGTAGCGGTCGCTGATGGATTTGGTCTGGCTCAGGGTGGCCTGGGCGCTTTTCAGAGTGGCCTCATAGACCGACGGGTCGATCTGATAAAGCTGCTGGCCTTCCTTCACGTCCGCGCCTTCTTTGAACAGGCGCTTGAGAATGATGCCGTTGACCTGCGGGCGAACTTCCGCGATGCGAAAGGCCGTAGTGCGGCCAGGGAGTTCGGACGTCAGGGTAAAGGCTTGCGGTTGCAGGGTGACCACGCCGACCAGAGGGATTTGAGCGGGCGGAGCCGCTTCTTCCTTTTTACATCCGCTGAGCAGCGATGCCAGGGCGACGGCAGTGACCAGAGCGGTAACAGCTGGCTTAAGTTGCATGAAGATCCTCGGGTCAGGCGCGCAGAGTGCGCACAAGAAGTGTGGAAGGGTAAAAAACGAGCCGTGAGTAGATAAGTAGCTTGCTACGCAATATACTTACGTTCATGGTTGTTTGTAAACTCTTGACAGGTTTCGCGCGTTGTTGACAAAGCAGCGGCCAAAGCCTCGATTTTAGTACGTTCGGTGCCCATGACGGCGTCGTCCCACAATTATTCAGATGATCGATACCGTCTATTAACACAGCATTATCGATAGTCCTAAGTGTTCTGATTGAGGTTTTACTGCCATGGTTCGTCGCACCAAAGAGGAAGCTCAGGAAACGCGCAGCCAGATTCTCGATGCCGCCGAGCAAGCCTTTTACGAGCGTGGCGTCGCGCGGACCACGCTGGCGGACATCGCCGCACTGGCCGGCGTAACGCGAGGCGCTATCTATTGGCATTTCAGTAATAAATCCGATTTGCTCCAGGCGCTGCTCGATACGCTGCACGAGCCCTTGGACGAGTTGGCCCGGGCCAGTGAAAGCGAGGATGAACTCGACCCGCTGGGCTGTATGCGCAAGCTGCTGATTCGTTTGTTCCATCAAGTGGCCCTGGACCCGAAAACCCGACGCATCAATGAGATCTTGTTTCATAAGTGCGAATTCACCGACGAAATGTGCGACATGCGCCGCCAGCGCCAAACGCATAGCCTGGAATGCAACCTGCGCATCGGCCTGACACTGCGTAATGCGGTCCATCGCGGGCAACTTCCGGAAAACCTCGACACCACGCGTGGCGCGGTGTGCATTCATGCCTACATCAATGGGCTGATCGGCCAATGGCTGCTGGTCCCCGACAGCTTCCAATTGCAGCAGGAAGCCGAACGCTGGGTAGAGGCAGGGCTGGACATGCTGCGCTTGAGCCCAAGCCTGCGCAATTGAGACAAAATGCGTAATTGCGTCCAGTTGTGTCAACAGTAAAGCCTAAGGACGGTCAATCGTCCTTCTGACTTATTCGTGGGGTGACTTTATATACGGGCTGGCCGGCGCTTGATAGGTAGCCGCCTAAGTATTTTGTAGGGAATTTGTTGCAGGGCTGTGAAGGAATGTTACACAGGCAACGACGGGGCAAACATGTGGGAGGGGACAGGCCCCTCCCACATTTAGTTTGTGTCTCAGGCGATTACAGCGGCAGGGTCGGGTAGTCGATGTAACCCACCGGGCCTTTGCCATAGAACGTCTCCGGATGCGCTTCGTTCAGCGGGGCATCGGCCTTCAGGCGAGCCGGCAGGTCCGGGTTGGCAATGAACGGCACGCCAAACGCCACCGCATCCGCCTTACCCTCGGCCAGCCACGCGTTGGCGCTGTCTTTAGTGAAGCGTTCGTTGGCGATATACGCGCCGCCGAAGGCTTTTTTCAGCTGTGGACCGAGGCTGTCGGCGCCTTCTTTCTCGCGCGAGCAGATAAACGCGATGCCGCGTTTGCCCAGCTCAGTGGCGACGTAGGTAAAGGTCTGCGCCAGGTTGGCGTCGCCCATGTCGTGCGCATCGGCGCGGGGTGCCAGGTGCACGCCCACGCGGCCAGGGCCCCACACGTCGATGGCCGCATCGGTCACTTCCAGCAGCAGGCGCGCGCGGTTTTCCAGGGAGCCGCCGTACTGATCGGTGCGCTGGTTGGTGCTGCTCTGCAGGAACTGGTCGAGCAGGTAGCCGTTGGCGCCGTGGATTTCCACGCCGTCAAAGCCTGCAGCCTTGGCATTCTCGGCACCGGTGCGGTAGGCGTCGACGATGTCGGCGATTTCAGCGGTTTCCAGGGCGCGCGGGGTCGGATAGTCGGCCAGCGGACGCACCAGGCTGACGTGGCCCTTGGCCTGGATCGCACTCGGTGCCACGGGGGTTTCGCCGTTCAGGTAGGACTCGTGGGAGATCCGGCCGACGTGCCACAGTTGCAGGAAAATCTTGCCGCCCGCGCCGTGTACGGCCTTGGTCACGTTGGCCCAGCCACGTACCTGGTCGTTGGACCAGATGCCCGGGGTGTCCGGGTAGCCTACGCCCATTGGCGTTACGGAGGTGGCTTCGCTGAGGATCAGCCCGGCGGAGGCACGCTGCACGTAATACTCGGCCATCAGCGCGTTGGGCACGCGGCCGGCGTCGGCGCGGCAGCGGGTCAGCGGGGCCATGATGATGCGGTTCGACAGCTCCACGTCACCCAGTTTGATCGGATCGAAAATAGTCGTCATCGCACAATACCTTCTTTATTACATTGATCAGTTGGTCGCAGGGGCCAGGTCGGCATCGCCGCTCTGACGGAAAGTTATCAAGGTCACCACAAGGGCAAGGATCGCCAGGGCAGCGGCCGCCAGCGGCACACTGGTCAGACCGAAACCATGGGCGATCACGCTGCCGCCGACCCAGGCGCCGAGGGCGTTGCCGATGTTGAACGCGCCGATGTTCAAGGTGGACACCAGGTTCGGCGCGGCCTTGCCAAAGGTCACCACGTTGATCTGCAGCGCCGGTACGGCGGCGAACGCGGCGGTTGCCCAGAGGAACAAGGTGATTTCGGTGGGGATCACGGCGACGCTGGTCCAGCTCAGCGCGGTGGACACCACGGCCATGCTGATAAACACGCCGATCAGAGTGGCTGCCAGGCGCTTATCCGCGAGCTTGCCGCCGATGATATTGCCGACGGTCAGGCCCAGGCCGATCAGCAGCAGGGTCCAGGTCACGCCTTTGGGCGATACACCGGTGACATCGCCCAACAGCGGCGCCACGTAGGTGAAGAGGGTGAACATGGACGCCGCGAACAGGGCGGTCATGCTCAGCGACAACCAGATACCGGCGCCTTTGAGGGCGGCCAGTTCGGCGCGCATGTCGAGCTTTTCTTCGTCGCGCTTGGCCGGCAGGAAACGAATCAGGCCGATCAACGCCACCACGCCGATCACCGTCACCGCCCAGAAGGTCGAGCGCCAGCCGGCTTGCTGGCCCAGCGCAGTGCCCAGGGGAACACCGAGCACGTTGGCCAGGGTCAGGCCGGTAAACATCAAGGCCACGGCCGAGGCCCGCTTGTTGGCCGGCACCAGGTTGGCGGCGACCACCGAACCAATCCCGAAGAAGGCGCCGTGGCACAGCGCGGTGACCACGCGAGCGAACATCAGCACGTTGTAGTCGCTGGCCAGGGCGCAGAGCAGGTTGCCAATAATGAAAATCCCCATCAACGCTACCAGGGCGGCCTTGCGCGGCAATTTAGCCGTGGCCAGCGCCATAAAGGGCGCACCAATGGCCACGCCCAGGGCATAACCGGTGACCAGCCAGCCGGCGCCCGGGATCGATACGCCGAGGTCCGCCGCCACATCGGGCAGCAGGCCCATGATGACGAACTCGGTGGTGCCGATGGCGAAGGCGCTCAGGGCCAGGATGAGGAGCGAGAGGGGCATTTGCGGGGTCCTTTTACAGCGGTTCGGCGCTGAGTTCAGTGATGAGCGCTGTGAGGAAGGCTTGGATCACTTCCTCATTGCGTTTGAAAAAGTGCCACTGCCCGGCCTTCTGGCTGCTGATCAGACCCGCGCGTTGCAAGGTGGCCAGGTGGGCCGACACGGTCGACTGGGACAAGCCGCAGCGTTGGTCGATCTGCCCGGCACAGATGCCGTACTCGTGGTTGTGCAATTGCTCGGGGAATTGCACCTTCGGGTCTTTGAGCCAGGTGAGGATGTCTCGCCGTACCGGGTGCGCCAGGGCTTTTATTATTTCGTCGAGGTCGATGGACATGGCAGTGTGCTCGGTGTTGTAAAGCGTTTATCGCGATGAGGCGAACTTTAAATCGGTATATCCCGATATACCAATACGATTTTGCTCTGAGGTCAGGCTGAATCGGTATATCGGGTTATAACGATACGTTAAGCGCAGTGCTAGACTGCGCGCCATGAATTATCTCGCACATCTGCACCTGGGCGGCCAGTTGCCCGCGCAACTGCTGGGCAGCCTGTATGGCGACTTCGTTAAAGGCCGTCTGCAGGGCCAGTTCAGCCCATCCATTGAAGCGGCGATCCAGTTGCATCGTTCGATCGACCGTTTTACCGACAGCCATCCGTTGGTAGGGCAGGCGTTGTCACGCTTCAGCCTGACCCGTCGGCGCTATGCCGGGATCGTTCTGGACGTGTTCTTCGATCACTGCCTGGCGCGGGATTGGGCGTTGTATGTCGACCAGCCGCTGGAAGACTTCACTTCGCGGGTGTACCGGGTACTGGCGGCCGAACCGGCGTTACCGGGGCGGTTGGCGCAGATTGCGCCTTATATGGCAGCGGACGATTGGCTGGGCTCATACCGCGAGTTTGCGGTGATAGAACACGTGCTGCGCGGGATTTCGCGGCGGCTGACGCAACCTGAGGAATTGGGGCACGCGATGCAGGAGTTGCGACTTTTATATGAACCGTTGAGTGAAGACTTCCGGCGCTTCTACCCTCAATTGCAGGTGTTCGCACAGGCTCAACTGACGCCGTAAAACTAAATGTAGGAGGGGCTTGCCCCTCCCACATGGTTTCAAGCAGCGAACGCTGGTCGCGCCGCTACCGGTTCAACTTCAGCGATCGGCCCGAACAACGCTTTCTGCACCGCCTGCTGCGCCTGGAACGCCAGGGCGGCACGCTCCTGCCCGGCGCAGGCAATCGGTGTGAGTACGTGGATTTCCACATCGCCCTGATCATTGGCAAACAACCGCATCAGGTGCGAGAGCAAATCGTCATCGCCAATGAACGGCGCCAGCGGGTCCACCTGCCCATCGCGCAGGTAACGGATCGCCACCGGTTGCAGCGACACATCCGCATCGATCGCGCTGGCCAGCAGGCGCCCGTGGAAGGTGCGCAGGCTGCGGCCGTCGGTGGTGGTGCCTTCGGGGAACATCAACAGTGGATGTTGCTGCTCCAGATGCCGGGTCATCTGCTTGCGGATCAATTGGCTGTCGCCCGAGCCCCTGCGGATAAACAGGCTGCCGGCCTTCGCCGCCAACCAGCCGGCGACCGGCCAGGTGCGCACTTCGGCCTTGGACAGAAACGACATCGGCGCAACCATGCCCAGCAGCGGTATGTCGGTCCAGGACACGTGGTTGCTCACCCATAGCATCGGTTGCGTCGGCAACTGGCCATGAACCGTCACGCGAAAGGGCAGGGCGTTGGTCAGCCGGGCCATGAAGAACCGCGACCAGCGCTGGCGGCGCACCATCGAATTGGCCACGCCCAAGCGTTCGAAAAGGCCAAACACGCTGGCCATGCTCAAGCCCAGCGCCACCACCAGCAGCACGCGGGCGATGCGCCCGTATACACGCAGGCGGCTCATCACATGGCCGCCTTGAAGTGGCGCGCATAGCGCGGGCACAACTCGTCGCGCTTGAGCAGGATAAACACGTCGGCGACCTGGAAGTCTTCGTCCCAGCACGGCTCGCCGCAGATCTTCGCGCCCAGGCGCATATAGGCCTTGAGCAGCGGCGGCATTTCGGCGATCACGTTGGACGGCAGATCCAGGGCCGGCAGCGGCTTTTTCGGCTCGGCGCGCAGGTGTTCGTTGCACAGGTAGCGTTCGCGCAGGCGCTGCATGATCGCATGGGCCTGGATGCCGCCGTCGTGCATCGGAATGCTCGCGCAGCCCATCAAATAGCTGTAGCCGCCCTGGTTGAGCACCTCGGCCAACTCGCCCCACAACACCGCGATGGTGCCGCCGTTGCGGTAGGCCGGGTCGACGCAGGTGCGCCCGATTTCCAGGATCGGGCCCTTCAGGTGGAGCAGGCCATGCAGGCTGAATTCTTCTTCGCTGTAGAACCGGCCCAGGGTGCTGGCGGCCTGGTGGTCGAGCAAGCGAGTGGTGGCTACCAGTCGACCGGTGTTCAAGTCCCGCACGCCGATATGGCTGCAGTGCACATCATAGTCATCCATGTCCAGGCCGTGTTCCGCGCCTTTCAGCTTGGCGTTGAACTCGCCGCTGAATACGTTGAACCGCAGGGCCTGGGCTTCCTGCAAAGCCTGGGCGCCGATCAGGCGTTCGGCTTGCAGACGGCGTTCATTGCCGGTGTCGCTGATGCGGGCGATCTGAGTCATGGCGAGTCTCCGAGTGCCGGCCACGTTTCGGCCGGTCGACTTTGTTGTCCGAAGTCAGGCTATGGAGGCCCGGTGTCATCTCCATGAAGTTATGGTGACGCTTGGATGACAGGCCCTTTGTCGTCAATCTGTCATGCGCCTGGGCTAGCCTCGCGGGTTTGAATGCCCCGTCGAGTTCGCGTCCATGGTCAGAGGCCTGTTGTGCGTTGCGCTGTTGTTGTTCACCGTTAACGGCCACACTGAAACCTGGCCCGACCCGCAATGGGCCGAGGGCGCGCGGCTCACCGGTCCCGCGCTCCAAGCCCTGGACGCCTATGCCTTTCCCCCGCGCGACGACAGCACCCGCCAAGGCATTCGCACCGACGCCCTGCTGGTGATACGCGACGGTGAAGTCATCTACGAACGCTACGCCGCACCCACTACCGCCAGCACGCCGCACTTGACCTGGTCGGTCAGCAAAAGCCTGATGGCCTGCGTGCTGGGGGTGGCCTACGGCGACAACCGCTTCAAATTGAGCGACCCGGTGGCGCGGTTTTACCCGCCGATGAAGCAGCATCCGACGGTCACAATGGCCGATCTGCTGCACTGGGCCTCGGGGCTGGACTGGCAGGAAGACTACGAATTCGCCCCGCTGAAATCCTCGGTGGTGGCCATGCTCTACACCCGTGGCCGCACGGACATGGCTGAGTTTGCCGCGAACACGGAGGCCTCCAGCGCGCCGGGCCAGGCGTTCCGTTACTCCAGTGGCGACAGCAATCTTTTATCCGCCGCACTGAAAGGCATGCTCGGTCACAAGGCCTATATGAGTTACCCGTGGGATGCGTTGTTCAAGCCACTGGGCATTCGCAATGCCACGTGGGAAACCGACGGCGACGAGACGTTTGTCGCCTCGTCCTACGCTTACCTCACCGCTCGCGACCTGGCGCGGGTCGGCCTGCTGATGGCGCGGGAGGGGCGTTGGGGTGATCAGCAACTGCTGCCCAAGGAGTGGGTGGCCTTCAATCGCCAACCGTTCAACCGATACCAGGCCGGGCAGGACGAAGCTGTCCCCGGCGGCCATTGGTGGCTCAACCAAGGCACGCCAAGGCCTTGGCCCGACGCTCCCGCCGATACCTTCGCGGCGCTCGGCCACTGGGGCCAGGCACTGTTCGTATTGCCCGATGAACGCCTGGTGATCGTGCGCTACGGCGACGACCGTGACGGCAGCTATCGCCACAACGAATTGCTCAAACGCGTGCTTGCGGCGGTGCAACCATGATCCGTCGTCGGCCGTTGACCGGTTTTTTTCTGCTGTTATTGCTCGCGCTGTTGGCGTGGGTCTGGCACGAACGCGTCAACCTGCAAGCCTTCCCCGATATCATCGCGGCGTACACCGCCAAAGAGTATTGCTCATGCCGCTATGTGGCGAATAACCCGGCGCAGTACTGCAAGGGGTATGTGAAGCAGTACGTGCCGACCAGCGCCTTCAGCGACAACCCGGAGCGCAGTGAAGTGACGGCGAGCGGGCTGGGCCGAACCCACAGCGCAAGGTGGCTCGGCGACCGTC
Organism: Pseudomonas sp. lyk4-R2A-8; assembly: GCF_030209095.1. Lineage (NCBI taxonomy): Bacteria > Pseudomonadati > Pseudomonadota > Gammaproteobacteria > Pseudomonadales > Pseudomonadaceae > Pseudomonas > Pseudomonas sp. lyk4-R2A-8. The sequence goes on along the minus strand of NZ_JARVSS010000014.1, from coordinate 187,854 downwards.
AAGGCTGCCGCCTGAATCCCTGACACGGCACACTTCCCCTGCGGGAGCTGGCTTGCCTGCGATGACGACGGCACAGGCGACAGTGATGTTGACTGACCTGCCGCTATCGCAGGCAAGCCAGCTCCCACAGTTGATCTGCTTCGTCAGTTACATTGCGCCCGGCAGGCGGCGCAGTTAAGGTTCGTCCAGGTTTTTTGCCCCTCGAGTCTTTATGTTCAATGCTTCTCTGATAAAACCCCTGGCCTTCGCCTTGCTGGCGGTCGCTGCTGTGCCCGCCCATGCCGACTGGTACCTGGATAACGAATCCTCGCGCCTGTCGTTCGTCACCACCAAAAACACTGAGATTGCCGATGTGCATCGTTTTCTGGTGCTGCACGGCAAGGTCGACGACAAAGGCGCGGCGCAGGTGCAGGTGGAACTGGAGTCGGTTAACAGCGGCGTGCCGCTGCGCGATGAGCGCATGCGCAATCAGTTGTTTGAGATCAAGACGTTCCCCGAGGCGTTGATCAGCGCGCAGATCAATCTGCAGCCCATTAACGACCTGGCCCCCGGCGCGCAATTGGAGTTGCGCCTGCCACTGAGTGTGACCTTGCACGGCAAAACCCAGGCCTACAGCGCCGAGCTGCTGGCCACGCGCCTGGATGACCGGCGTTTCCAGGTGGTGACCCTGGAACCGGTGGTGCTGCATGCCGAGGATTTCGACCTGGCGCCGGGGGTGGCCGCGCTGCGCAAGGCGGCCGGGCTGAAGTCGATCAGTTTGTCGGTGCCGGTGGGTGCGGTACTGATCTTCACGGCGCGCTGACATGGGCGGCGCGGTGTTTCCGTGGCGCAGCGCCAACCGTTTCGAGTTGTTGATCGACGGCCCGCAGTTTTTCCCGCAGATGCTGGTGGGCATTGCCCGTGCCGAACAGCAAGTGGACCTGGAGTTGTATCTGGTGGAGGCCGGTGCGTGCGCCGAGGCCATGGTGCAGGCACTGGTGCTGGCCGCCGAGCGCGGTGTGCGCGTGCGGTGCCTGTTCGATGACTACGGCAGCCTGGCGTTTACCCTGTCGCTGCGCAAACGCCTGACTGACGCCGGGGTGGAACTGCGCTTCTACAATCGTCTGAGCTGGCGACGCTGGATGCGTAACCTGTACCGCGACCATCGCAAGCTGTTACTGATCGACCAACAGCTCGCCGTGGTCGGCGGCACGGGCGTAACGGATGAGTTCTGGACGCCGGGCCAGGACACGGCCGAGTGGCACGAGGTGATGGTGCAGGTCAGCGGCCCGCTGGTGCTGGACTGGCAGGCGCTGTTCGACCGCCAATGGCACGCCAACGCGGCGCGGCGCGCATGGAAACCCGCCACGCATTTCGGTTTGCCGCGTCTGCCCAAGGTGCCGGCGACGGGGCCGGGGCTGGGCCGGGTGGCCTACGCGGATTCCCGACAGCACCGCGACATCCTGCAATCGTTGATCCGCGCGCTGAACAGTAGTCAGCAACGTATCTGGTTCGCCACGCCGTATTTTCTGCCCACGTGGGGTGTGCGCCGCGCATTGCGCCGGGCAGCAGGGCGTGGGGTGGATGTGCGTTTACTGCTGACCGGCCCGCGCACCGATCACCCTTCAGTGCGCTACGCGGGCCACCGTTATTACCCGCGCCTGCTGCGTTCGGGGGTGCAGATTTTTGAGTATCAGCCGTGCTTTCTGCACCTGAAAATGGTGCTGGTGGACGATTGGGTCAGCATTGGCTCATGCAATTTTGATCACTGGAATTTGCGCTTCAACCTGGAAGCCAATCTGGAAGCCCTGGACCCGGCATTGGCGCTGGCGGTAAAGGACAGTTTCGAGCGCGATTTTGCCCAGAGCCAGGTGGTGAGCCTGGAAGCGTGGAAGGCGCGGCCGTTGTGGCGGCGGGTGAAGCAGCGGCTGTGGGGCTGGATTGATCGGTTGGTGGTCAACCTGTTGGATCGGCGGGGTTAGGGCCGCGCCTTTCGTTCAGAACGCTGTTTAAAACTGCAGCGAATACTGCGCCGTGAGGTTCTGGTCCCGTGAACGCTCACCGCGCTGCTGGTTGAAACCCAGGTCCAGCGCGCTGTGGCGGCTCAGGCGCGCAGTGGCGCCCAGTTCCAGTCGGGTGCTGAGGCGGTCCAGTGGAGCGCCGCTGACCTGTAGCGCGGAGCCGCCGTCCCAGGCGACTTGAGCCGCTGGTTGCAGGCCTCCGCCGGCATGGGTGTAGGCCAGGCCACCGCGCAGGCTCAACCATGATGGGCCGACCAGGGCTTGAGCCAGGTCGATATTGAAGCGCACACCGCCGGTGGTCAGGTTGACGCTCTGCTTTGCGCTTTTGCCGCGCAGCGCGGCCATGCCGCCTCGTTCGCTGAACCCGTCGCTGCGCAGCTGTACATGGGCCAGTTGCAGGTACGGCTGCCAATCCCAGAACCCATGATTGAACCGATAGTTGGCCTCGGTAAACGTCTGCACAGTACGGCTCGCATAGTCGGCAGACAGGCGATTTTCGACGCCGGCAAAGCTGACGCGGCGTTTGCTCTGGACCTGATGCTGCGCGTAGGCGATGCCGCCATACAGGCCGAACGCGTCCCAGGTGTGGCCAGCGTGCAGGCCCAACTGATAGCTGTCGACACTCGCCTTGCCTCGCGCGCCGGCCTTGGCCTCGCTGCTGCCGCTGCCGGCCACCAGCCCCAGGCGGGAGCCTTGTTCCAGCCGGTGATCAAACCCGACCAGCAGGCCGATGCTGCTATGGGAGGTGCGCGCGGTGTTGCCATCGCCTTCGAGCTGGCCATTTCGGCGGGGCAGTTGGACCCAGGCGCCGCTGTTCAAGTCGTCGGACTCACCTGCGCGGTTGCCTTGCCGGTCGAGCGCCGACTGGCGCAGCACGCGGCTGTTTTCGATCAGCACCGCCTGGGTGCTGGCATGCAACTCGCCACTCAACTGGTCGAGCGCCGCGGGGGCCTGGTCGGGAAACAGTGCGGTCAAGCGTTGCAGCAGCGGGGTCGGCATGGCTTGAGCGTCGGCGGCCGTGGCGACGGCGCGCTGGTTGGCGGTGTTTGCCGCTGAAGCGAGCGAGCGGCCCCGGCCGAATTCCACTAGCAAGTGGTTGTCTTGCTTGACCTGGAAAGCGCTGAGAAAGGGAGAGAACTCGCGGTGGTCGACCGAGGCAAACTCACCGCTCAAGTCGCCTTGTGCTTGGAGGATATTGTAGCGCTGGCCCAACGGATAACTGTTGGGTTGTGCGCTCAGGTACAGCGTGCCGCCGTTGATCGCGGCCTGGTTGCTCACGTGCAGTTTTGCCGGGTCGGCCTGGGCAACCAGGCCGGTCATCAGGGTTGCGCCCGATGCGTGCTGATAGTCGCCCTCGACCGCCAGGTTGCCGTTCAGGCGCAGCACGCCGCCTTCGAGTTTCACGTCGCCCTTGAGGGTGTTGGCGCCGTCCAGTTCCAGAATGCCTTCGTGGAGCGTGGTCCCGGCAAAGCTGTTATTGCCGCTCAAGCGCAGCCAGCCGGCACCGGTTTTTTCCAGGCGCCCCGGCCCGCTGATATCGTTGCGCCAATCGTCCCAGGCGCCGCCTTGCCAGACCACTGCGCCGCCGGCCGGGCGGTCCATGTTGACCCGGGTGTCGACGCGCAACTGGCCGGGCCCGTCGATGGCTTTTTTCAGGTCCATCAGGCCCCAGCCGTAGATATCGTCCACCCCGGGTTCACCCAGGTCGGTGGCGGTGGTCAGCAACACATCACGGATCTGCGGGTTGTCGAGGTAGGGAAAGCGCTCCATCAGCAAGGCCAGGCCGCCGCTCACGTGAGGGGCGGCGATGGACGTCCCGGAGGCGGTCAGGTCACCAAATTCGGGGTTGTCGCCAGTGACAGTGAAGCCATCGGCTTCATCGTCGTTGTCATAGTGGGTTTGGGTGTCTATCGAGCCCGCGACCCAGGCTGAGCTGATATCCGTTCCTGGCGCGGCCAGGCACCAGTCTTTGCTGAAGCCGCAGCGGTAGGAGCCATCGCTCAGGGTCAATGCCTGGTTCACATTGACCACGCTCAACCAATAGCGCTCCAACTCGGCCACGGCGCGTGGCAGGCTGGCATGGATCTCGGTAAAGGGCGCGGTTTGAGGCGATTCGTTGGGTTTTAATGAATTGCCCGCCGCCCATACTTGCAGCATGTCGTATTTGACGGCGCTGTCTGCGATGGCTTTAAGCTCTTGATAATGACGGGTATGGGTCTGGCTTAGCGCCAGATCCAGCGCGGCTTCATCGGCAAAGGGGGATGGCGTGCCCCAGCTGTGGTTGACCACGCGCACATTTTGTTTGTGCAACTGGGCATAGGCGGCTTCGACTGCCTCCGGCGTGGCATTGGCGACCCTGTCTGTGGTTGTCCCGGGACCCGCCTGGTAAGTATTACTGAACCTGCGCACCGCGCTCACGTTGGCCGCGTAAGCTACGCCATGGGAGCCCGCGCCATCGCGATTGGCAAGCACGGTGGCGGCAACGAAAGTGCCGTGGGGGTTGTACCGGGCCCCCACGTTTTTCAGGTAGTCATCGACCTCCTCCCGGGTGAGATCACCGTCGGCAATGGCCTCCTCCAGACCGGGCAGGGCTTCGGGTGGCAGTGAATCGCGCAGATTCACCTCGGAGCGATCACCTTCGCTGAAGAAGCAGCCACCCGACAGCACGGCATCGCTCACACAACCGGGATCTGCCAGTTGTACAGCGGAATGTGGCTTGCCGGCTAACTCATGATGGCGCAAGTCGGTGCCGGAGTCGTAAACCCCCACCTGCACACCCTCGCCGCTCAACCCCCTGGCATAGGCGTAGTCGGCGCCGACTGCGCCCAGCCCCCAACTTTTTTTGAACTCATCGCTGCGCCAACTGGCGGCGTCGTTCAATCGGCCTTGTTCGCGATAGCTTGCGGCTTCAACAGCCACGCTCGGCAAGCCACCGAGCAGGCACAGGGCGATCGCCTTGCGCTTGAACGATGATTGAACCGGAACTTGTTGAGTTGCCTGTCGGGGTTTTTTCGTGGGCGACATAGTCCACACACCTGCAGATTGATTTCGGGCTGACAGGGTGTGCGAGTGCACGGGGGGAGGGATATAGGACACTACTTGGAGATGTGCGTGAAACGTGACTTTTTGCTGACTCAGAGGGGGGGAGGGCGCCAGACCCAATGCCGCTATTGTGAAGACAATGCAGATCAAACCGTGGGAGCGGGCTTGCTCGCGAAAGCGTCGTGTCAGTCAACCTCAATATTACTGAGCCGACGCCATCGCAGCCTCGCTAAAGCTGGACAACTCCCACCTTCGACCTGCTTCGCTTCGAAGTCAGCATTCCTTAACCGAGCGGCCTTACAGCAGCTCGAAGGTCTGCTGCTGTACATCCTGGGAATCCAACCCGATCTGCACATTGAACTCACCCGGTTCGGCCGCGTACTTGAGCTGGGTGTTGTAGAACTTCAAGTCTTCTTCGGTGATGGTGAAGTGCAGCGTGCGCTCTTCACCGGCCTTGAGCATGACTTTCTGGAAGTTCTTCAACTCCTTGATCGGACGGATCATCGAACCGGCCACGTCCTGGATGTACAGCTGCACCACGGTTTCGCCGTCGACCTTACCGGTGTTTTTCACGGTGACGCTGGCGTCGAGCTTGCCGGTCTTGTTCAGGGTCGTGGACGACAGCGCCATATCCGACACGCTGAACGTGGTGTAGCTCAGGCCATAACCAAACGGGAACAGCGGCCCGGTGGTGTCATCGAAGTACTGCGAGGTGTAGTTGCCCGGCTTGCCTGGGGTGAACGGCCGGCCGATGGTCAGGTGGTTGTAGTAGGTCGGAATCTGCCCCACCGAACGCGGGAAGGTGATCGGCAGTTTGCCCGACGGGTTGTAGTCGCCGAACAGCACATCGGCGATGGCGTTGCCGCCTTCGGTGCCGGCGAACCAGGTTTCCAGGATGGCGTCGGCCTGTTGGTTCTCGTCGAGGATTGACAAGGGGCGGCCGTTCATCAGCACCAACACCAGCGGTTTGCCGGTGGCCTTGAGCGCCTTGATCAGGTCGCGCTGGCTTTGCGGGATGTTCAGGTCGGTGCGGCTGGAGGACTCGTGGGACATGCCACGGGACTCGCCCACGGCGGCGACGATCACGTCGGCCTGCTTGGCCGCTTGGACCGCCTCATCGATCAATACCTGCGGCGAGCGCTTGTCATCCACCACTTCCGGCGCATCGAAGTTGAGGAAGTTGAGGTAGTCGACTACCGCCTTGTCGTTGGTGATGTTGGCGCCACGGGCGTAGAGGATTTTGCCTTTTTCACCGATCACGGCGTTGAGGCCGTCGAGCAGGGTCACCGATTGCTCGGGTTTACCGGCAGCCGCCCAACTGCCCATCATGTCGATCGGCGCCTTGGCCAGCGGGCCGACCAGGGCGATGGTCGCGGATTTTTTCAGCGGCAGGGTGTTGTTCTGGTTTTTCAACAGGACCAGGCTGCGGCGCGCAATATCACGCGCTTCGGCGCGGTGCAGGCGGCTGTCGGCGTAGGTGTCGGCCGGGTCGTCCTCGGCCTTGCCGATACGCAGGTACGGGTCCTTGAACAGGCCCATGTCGTATTTGGCGCCGAGGACTTCGCGCACGGCGTTGTCGATGTCGCTCTGCTCGATCTCGCCGGACTTGAGCAGCCCCGGCAGTTCCTTGCCGTACAGCGAGTCGTTCATGCTCATGTCGATGCCGGCCTTGATCGCCAGTTTGGCGGCTTCACGCCCGTCCTTGGCCACGCCGTGCTTGATCAGCTCGAAGATCGCGCCGTGGTCGCTCACGGCCAAGCCCTTGAAGCCCCAGTCCCTGCGCAGCAGGTCGTTCATCAGCCAGGTATTGGCGGTGGCGGGTACGCCGTTGATCGAGTTGAGCGCCACCATGACGCTGCCGGAACCGGCCTTGATTGCCGCGTGATACGGCGGCAGGTAGTCCTGGTACATCTTGACCGGGCTCATGTCGACCACGTTGTAGTCGCGCCCGCCTTCCACCGCGCCATACAGGGCGAAGTGCTTGACGCTGGCCATCAGGCTGTCGGCATTGGCGGGGCTGGTGCCCTGAAACGCCTTGACCATCACGTCGGCGATGCGCGAGACCAGGTAAGTGTCTTCGCCGAAGCCTTCGGAGGTGCGGCCCCAGCGCGGGTCGCGGGAGATGTCGACCATCGGCGCGAAGGTGATGTCCAGGCTGTCGGCCGCAGCTTCCTGGGCGGCGATGCGGCCGGAGCGGCCGATGGCGTCCATGTCCCAGCTGGAGGCCAGGGCCAGGCTGATCGGGAAAATGGTGCGGTGGCCGTGGATCACGTCGTAGGCGAAGAACATCGGGATCTTCAGGCGACTGCGCATGGCCGCGTCCTGCATCGGACGGTTTTCCGGGCGGGTGATGGAGTTGAACGTGCCGCCGATGCGGCCGGCGGCGATTTCCTTGCGGATCAGCTCGCGGGGCATTTCGGGGCCGATGCTGATCAGGCGCAACTGGCCGATCTTTTCATCCAGGGTCATCTGCTTGAGCAGGTCGCTGACAAAGGCGTCCTTATCCTTAAGCGCAGCAGGCTTTGTTTCTGCCCATACGGGGTGAGTGGCCAGCGTGGCAACAAGGCCGAGCAAACACAGCTTTTTCATGAATATCCTTTTTCGGCTCACTGCACAGCGCTCGCGCTGACGGCCAAAATGTGGGGAGCGTCTATTGTTGTTCGGGCGTTGTTCAGAGAAATACCGCACACTTCTGAACTCTTATTCGCGCTGGGCATCTTTGTAGCTGATTGGCTCGATGCATACCAGTGGTGGCGGATTATGCCCCAAGCGCGCGGTTTATAGGGCAGGTCATCCAATTCCATCCAGTTTGGGCAGGAGATACATCATGCAAGCAGCACACGTTAACCGCTGGGGCCTCAAAGCCGCGGCTCTGCTATTGATCAGCACGGTGCTGAGCGGTTGCGGCATCAACACCATTCCCACCCTCGACGAGCAAGCCAAGGCGGCCTGGGGCCAGGTGCAGAACCAGTACCAGCGCCGTGCCGACCTGATCCCCAACCTGGTGGAAGTGGTCAAAGGCTACGCCGCCCATGAGCAGGACACCCTGACCGCCGTGATCGAAGCGCGGGCCAAGGCCACCTCGATCCAGGTCGACGCCAGCACCCTGGACAACCCGGAAAAACTCAAGCAGTTCCAGCAGGCCCAGGACGGCTTGAGCGGCGCCCTCAGCCGCTTGATGGTGGTGTCCGAGCGCTACCCGGATCTCAAAGCCAACCAGAACTTCCTGGCCCTGCAATCCCAGCTGGAAGGCACCGAAAACCGTATCGCCGTGGCGCGCCGCGACTTTATCCAGGCCGTGCAGGCGTACAACACCGAGATCCGCACCTTCCCAGGCCGTTTGTGGCACAGCGTGATGTACAGCGATTTGCCGATTCGCGCCACGTTCGAAGCCACCAGTGCCGATGCCGATAAAGCGCCGCAAGTGAAGTTCAAATAAGGCTGCACTGAGGTGTCGATGCGTTTATTAAGGATAGGCCTGGCGCTGTGGCTGTTGGCCTGCGCGGGCGCGGCCCAGGCAGCGTTGACCTTGCCGGCGCTGACCGGGCGGGTGGTGGACAACGCCCAGATGATCGACCCGGCGGTGCGCGAGCAGTTGACCCAGCAGTTGCAGGCGCTGGAGCAGACGCGCGGCGCCCAGATCGTGGTGGTTACCGTGCCCGACCTGCAAGGCGTGCCGATCGAGGACTTCGGTTATCAATTGGGGCGCCAGTGGGGCATCGGCCAGAAGGGCAAGGACAACGGCGCGCTGTTGATCGTCGCCCGCGATGAACGCAAGTTGCGCATCGAAGTGGGTTATGGCCTGGAAGGCGTGCTCACCGATGCACAGTCGTGGGTCATCATCAACCAGGTGATCGCGCCCAAGTTCAAGGCCGGCAATTACAGCCAGGGCATCAGCGACGGCGTGGCCGCGATGGTCCAGGTGGTCGGCGGTGAACCCCTCGCGGTGCCGGCCCATGTGGCGGACGGCAATTTTGCCAAGGATAATCCCGGCCTTTCCATTGGCCTGTTCGTGCTGCTGATCGGTGTGCTGTGGCTGTGCAATCGCCTGGGCCTGCCGGTGGGCGCGATCCTGCTGGCGATCCTCAGCAGCAGTGGGCGCGGCGGCGGTGGCGGGGGTGGCGGCGGTGGTTTCCGGGGCGGCGGGGGTGGCTTCGGCGGCGGCGGGGCCTCGGGCGGCTGGTAATGACAATAACGATAAAAGAGCATCTATAACCATGGCACTACTGAGTGAACACGAACAACGCCAGGTCGCCGAAGCGATCGCCCGGGTCGAGCAGCAGACCGACGCCGAGCTGGTGACAGTCCTGGCCGCCCGTGCCGATGACTACGCGTACATCCCGTTGTTGTGGGCCAGCCTGATCGCCCTGGTGGTGCCGGGGGTGGTGCATTACCTGTCCGGCTACCTGACCATGTACACCTTGCTGCTGGCGCAGTGGGTGACGTTCATTGTGTTGTGCCTGGTGTTTCGCTTGCCCAAGGTGACGACCCGCCTGATCCCGCGTTCGGTGCGGCATTGGCGCGCATCGAACCTGGCGCGCCGGCAGTTTCTGGAGCAGAACCTGCACCACACTGTGGGCAGCACCGGCGTGCTGATTTTTGTCAGCGAGGCCGAGCGCTATGTGGAAATCCTGGTGGATGAGGGCATCTCCAAACGCCTGGACGACAGCAATTGGGACGCCATTGTCCAGGCCTTCACCCAGCAGGTGAAACAGGGCCAGACACTGGCCGGGTTCATTGCCTGCATCCAAGCCTGTGGCGAGTTGCTCAAGGTGCATGTGCCGCTGACCCAGGCGCGCAATGAACTGCCCAATCGCCTGGTGGTACTTGAGTAGCCCGAATACCTCTATCAAACCGTGTGGGAGGGCTTGCTCCCTCCCACATTCAGCCCCGGTCTGTTCAAGCGCCGTACCGTTGATCAAATAACTCCGTGCCCTGAACCCTCATCCCCCCTAAAATGCCCGGCATTCCCTGCCCGAGGCGTTTTTGTTCATGTCCGTCACCGCTCAACCCGCCCGCCCTGCGCCGGATCATCACGCCCAGTTCATCGAACTGCTCGGCGAAAGCCTTGCGCACAGTGCCTTTATCAAGCTGGTGCTGGCCAAGTACGTCGGTGACGAAGCCGAGCTGCAACGGCTGATCATCAAGCCGGTGACCGTCAAGGAGCAGGCGTGCCTGTCCTTCGTGTACCGCTACAAAACCCGCGACATCACCAAGAACCTGCCCGTGGCCGAAGGCGTCGCGGCGATTGCCGCGCTGTTGCCGGCGTCGTTCAAGAACGCGCACTTGCTGGCGCTGACCGACGAAGCCCAGCTGGAATACAGCAAGAAGAACAAAAGCTCGCTGTTCAAGAGCAAGCCGCAGCAACTGCGTGAGGCGCCGTCGGCCGAGCACAACCGCGAAAAGCATCGTTTTCTCGACCTGAGCCGACCGTTCCTTGCCGACCTGGGCGTGACCGACGCCAAGCAGACGCTGATCCCGTCGATGTCGCGCAAGTGGAAACAGATCAACAAATTCATCGAGGTGTTCAGCCATGCGCTGACCTCGTCGCCGCTGAAACTGGACCAGCCGGTGCGGGTCGCCGATTTTGGTTCGGGCAAGGGCTACCTGACCTTCGCCATCCACGATTACCTGCGCAATACCCTCAACGCCGAAGCTGAAGTGACCGGCGTCGAGCTGCGTGAAGACATGGTGACCCTGTGCAACAGCGCCGCCGCGCGTCTGGATCACCCTGGGCTGGTATTCAAATGCGGCGACGTGCGCAGCGTGGCGCCCAGCGAACTGGATGTGATGATCGCGCTGCACGCCTGCGACATCGCCACCGACTATGCGATCCATACCGGCATCCGCTCCGGTGCGTCGATCATCATGTGCTCGCCGTGCTGCCACAAACAGATCCGCCTGCAGATCCAGAGCCCGGCGCTGCTCAAGCCGATGCTGCAATACGGCCTGCACCTGGGCCAGCAGGCGGAAATGGTCACCGACAGCCTGCGTGCGCTGTTCCTGGAAGCCTGCGGCTACGAGACCAAAGTGTTCGAGTTCATTTCACTGGAACACACCAACAAGAACAAAATGATCCTGGCCGTCAAGCGTGCCGAGCCGGTGGATAACGCGTCGTTGCTGGAGAAAATCCAGGCGCTGAAAGCGTATTACCACATCACTGAACACTGCCTGGAAACCCTGCTGCGCGCGGATTTATCCGTACACCTGCTCAGAAAAAACGCGTGACGCTGATCTTCGCATCGCGGCCCTTGGTGTAGGCCCGGTCGCCGCTCAGGGCCGGGCGATAGTTGTTGTTGAACATATTGTCGAGGGTGAAGTTGACCTCGGTGCCCTTCAGGTAAGCCTGCTGCGGCTTCCATTTGGCGAACAGGCCCTGGGTGTTGTAGCGCTTGTTGTTGTATTGGTCGTAAAAGGTGTCGCCGACGCTGCTGCCGGGGCCGCCGGAGTATTTGTCGCTGGGCAGGCGGTCGGTGGCGCCGATGAACTGGCCCATCCATCCCACTTGGGCGTCCCAGGCCGGAATATGAGTGCCGAGCACCAGCACCCACTTGGTCGGTGGAATGTCCCGCGCCGACACATCCGGGCCCCACGGGTTGGTGTACGCGCCTTCGTGCTGGCCGGTGGTATAGGCATACGACACCGAGCCGAACAGGTAGGTGGAGTTATAAAACGATTCCACCTCGAAGCCTTTGATGGTCACGCCGCCGATGTTGCGGTAGTTGGCCATCGGCCCCGGCGGGCAGGCCGTGGAAATCGTGCCGCCATTGATTGCCTGGTTCTGGCAGCCGACGCCGGTGGCCTTGAAGATTTCGTCTTCGACTTTGTTGTGAAACAGCGTCGTACGCACTTGCAGGCTGTCGTCCTGAGCAATCAGGTTGTCGAAGCTGGTGATGTTGCCCACGGTGATCGACGTGATGCGCTCCGGGTCGAGGTCGACGCTGGTGGCGGTGCGACTGCCCACGCCCTGCACTTCATATTGTTCGTCGATCACCGGCGCGCGCCAGGTCTGGCTCCAGTTGGCGAACAGCCCGACCTGCGGGGTGACGGTCCAGAACAGCGCCAGGCGGGGCGACCATCCGGTGTAGGTGCGGTCGCTGTAATCATGGCCAACCGCCGGATCGGGATTGCTGTAGTACGGCGCATCGTTGGCCTCGCCACGGTTGCGCACGTGGTCGTAGCGCAGCGACGGAGTGACCGTTACGTCGCCCAGGGTGACCGCATCCTGAATGAAGGCACTGTTGGTATCGACCTTGCCGTGGGGCATGAAGCCCGGCTGGAAATGCCCGTAGTTGTAGCGCGGCGTGTTGTAGGTGGCGCCGGGCATCCACATCTCGGTTTCCCGCGTATGCCTGCGGATCTGCGTGCCGACGGTGACCGCGTGCTGCAAAGGCCCGGTGTCGAACAGGCTGACGTTGCGGATATCGAGGTTTTTGTCGGTGTAGGCGGTGTCCATCCGGCGGCCGCCACTGGCAAGTTGGAAAAACGCCGTGTCGGTGCGCTCGTCGGTCTGCTCGGTGTTGGACTGCGAATATTTGACGGTCAGGTCCACCAGCGGGTTATCCAGCGGCTGGTATTCGTACTTGCCGGACCAAGTGGTGTCGACCGTATCGCGGTTGGCCAGGAAACGCTTCAACGCGCCTTCGTAGCCGTAGCGGTCGATATTGGCCTGGGTCGGGGGCGTGGGGTAGCTGGCGGCTGAAAACGGGGTCCAGCGGTCGCTGTGGGAACGCGAGTACGACAGGCCGACACTGTGCTCATCGGTGAAGTGCGCATTGACCTTGAACAACTGGCCGTCGACGTTCTGGGCGGAGTTGGGAAGGCGCTGAGGGTTGATCGGGTACTGGTTGTTCTCGTTGGGCAACTTGGCGGCGACTTTCATGTCGTCCCCGTCGCGCTTGGTCAGGTAGGCCAGGGCGTCGAAACGGCCGTCGTCGGTGCGACCGAACACGGCACTGCTGTAGACCTGCTCATGATCGTTGCTGGAGTAGCCATATTTGAGCATCGCGCCGCTGTTGCGGCCCTCTTGCAGCAGGTCGGGGGCGTCCTTGGTGGTCATATTGACCGTGCCGCCAAAGCCACCGTTGCCGGTGAAGGGCGAGTTAGGGCCTTTCTCCACCTCAATGCTCTTGATCAGTTCCGGTTCGATAAACACCGTGCCCTGCTGGTAGCGCTCGAAGCCGCTCTTGGTGGCGCCGTCAACGGTCAGCGGCACGTCTTCGGCATCGCCGAAACCGCGAATGTTAATGGTCTGGCCGCCGGGTTTGAGCGAGCCGCCCTGGCTGACCCCGGGCAGGGTCTGCAGCAGGCTGGGAATATTGTTGGCCTGATAGCGCTCGATGTCGGCCTGGCTCAGCGTGGAGCGGCCGACGGTGCTGGAGTCGACTTCGTTGCCGGTGCCGATCACGCTCAGGGCCTCCAGCTGGATCGTGCTGCTGGAAGTGGTCCTGGCCGCTTCGGGTTTGACCACGTAAGTGCTGCCGACCTTGATCAGGATGAACTCGCCGTTGTTCAGCAAGTTGCGAATCGCCGTTTCCGCGCTGTAGTCGCCGTCGAGCGCCGGGGCCTGCAGGTTCTTGAGTTGGGCCTCGTCGAACAACAGCTGGATTTTGGTCTGCTGCGCCACTTGGCTCAAGGACGCGGCCAAAGGTTGGGCGGGCAGGTGCAGCGTGAACGACTCGGCCTGGGCGCCCAGGCTGAAGGCCAGGCAGGTAAAGGCAAGGGTCGGTCGAAACATCGGCGAAGCGAGGCAAGGCGCGCGAAACATGAAATCCCCCAGGGTGGCTGAAAGGCCGAAAAGGTGTGCGTATCAAACGCAGACGGGAGGAAGACGGGGCTGGAAAAAAAATCCACACATGCGAATGCAAAATATTCTCATGTGTGGAGCCTGGGATTATTGGTTCGGTTCGATCCTGATCGCACCGTCGGCCGCGCTTACGGTTTTCACCGGCAGTAACGCAGGCAGGGCGTTGAGCAGGGCGTCGGGGTCGTTCACATCCAGGTTGCCCGATACTTTCAACTGCGCCACGGCTTGACTGACCTGCAACGGTGCCTGAGGCCGGTACAGGCTCAACTCATCCACAAGGCTGGCCAGTTCGCGATTGCGAAAGGCCAAATGCCCGCTGCGCCAATCGGCGACCGCTTCGTCGGAGAGGGTCTGCTGGACCAGCGTGCCCTTGGCGAAGGTGTAACTGGCGCGCTGTTGGGCATGGAGCTGGAGAGTCGGGCCTTGGGGCGTAGGTGCGAACGCGACCTGGCCGTGGGCGACGCTGACTACCAGTTGCCGGGGACCACGACGTACATCAAACCCGGTGCCGACCACGCGCACACTGGCCTCACCGGCGCGCACGAAGAGCGGGCGTTCCTTGTCGGGCGCCACGTCGATATACAACTGGCCTTCCTCCAACTGCACGATGCGCTGCAGGGCGCTGAAATCCACGCGCAGACGAGTGTTGGCGTTCACGTAGAGCGTGCTGCCATCCGGCAGGCTGAGCGTGCGCGCGCCCTTGGCCTGGGCCGACACCTGGAGGTGATACAGCTCGCGGGGCGCGCCGAGTTGCGTGGCCATCAAGGCGCACAGGACCGCCGCCGCTACCGCCAGCGCCGGGCGCCATACCGATGCCTTGCGCGGCGGCAGCGCCACGGGTTTGTTCAGTTGCTGCAACTGCGCGAGATCGGCCCACAACTGCTCGAATTCGGCATAGGCGCGGGCATGGGCCGGTACGGCGTGCCAGGCGGCGAAAGCCTTGCGGTCGGCACGGCCGGTGTCTTCACGGTTGCGTGCAAACCAACTGGCGGCCTGGGCATCGATGGAATCGCTGGCTTCGATATCCAGAATGTCGGTGTCGCTCAGGCGGTTCATTCTGGCTGCTCCGTGCCGGGTTCGTGTTGAAGGCGTCGCTTGCAATGCAGCAAGGCAAAGGCGATGTGTTTTTCCACCATGCTGATCGAAATGCCCATGCGCGCGGCGATCTGCGCCTGGCTCAGGCCTTCGAAGCGGTGCAGCATAAGGGCTTCTCGCCTGCGGGGCGAGAGTTCGGCGAGGACTTCTTTCAATTGTTCCAGACGCTGCAGGCGCAGTGCGGCGGCCATGGGTTCGTTCTGCTCCTCGGTGACTGCTTCGGCGTCCTTGTCGACCTGCTCGCACTGCACGGTCTGGCGCACCTTTTGTTTGCGCCAATGGTCACGCAGCAGGTTGCGCGCTACCTGAAACAGAAACGCCCGAGGCTGCTCGACGTTGGCCCGGTCGCGGTAACCCAGCCATTGGGCGAACACATCCTGGGTCATGTCCGCCGCGTCGCTGACGTTATCCGTGCGCTTGCGCAGAAAATGCAGAATGTCCGCATAGAATCCGCGAAAAGCATCGGCCGACAACGGGTCGGGCTTGGGACGAGACATGGATATCCTTCCTGACGCAGAGGGGGTGTGAAAACGTCGCGGATGATATCGAGAATTATTGTCATTTGTCTCCAGGTAAAGCTGGCTTTCCTTATATCGTTAGGTCTCGACACATGTTCAGCGAAAATAACACCCGAGACCACAACCCGTGTGTGCGCCGCTCCGCCTGTGGTGTCTGCCTTTCGATGGGTGCCGTGACTTATGGCTCCACAGGGACCGACAACGCCGGATTGCCCAGCGCATGGGTGCGTGCCGCAAAGAACCTCAGCGCCACTCCGGTGCCGTCGAACAACTGCGAATACCGGCGCTTCTGCTGACGAA
Source organism: Pseudomonas sp. lyk4-R2A-8 (assembly GCF_030209095.1). NCBI lineage: Bacteria > Pseudomonadati > Pseudomonadota > Gammaproteobacteria > Pseudomonadales > Pseudomonadaceae > Pseudomonas > Pseudomonas sp. lyk4-R2A-8. Next base: position 172,093 of record NZ_JARVSS010000014.1, on the reverse strand, counting down.
TGAAGCCATCACTGCGCCCTGAAACCGAGATCGCCAACAGGCTCGGCCTGGCATGACGAATCGCGTCCACCAAATGACTGTCCTGCGTGCCCAGCTCATGGCCGAAGATGCACAGCGCGCCCTGGTGAGCGAGCAGTTGCGCGTAACAGAACGACAGGTAGTCCGAACCGCGGATGGTCTTGAGCTTCTCCTGCACCGTGCCTTCGCTGACGAACAGCGGCACATCGTCCAGGGTCTTGAGCGTGTTGTTGATCGCGAAGCTGCTGAGCAGCGTGCTGTCGGTGGTCGGCAGTTTGCGTGCGGTGCCGTCCAGGTTGCGCACCAGGTGCAGCCCGCCGTGCAGGTACAGGATACGCGTGGCCTCGCTGCGGGTGTCGCGCAGGTCGAAGCGGGCGTCGGCGCCGCGGAACAGGTCATCGATGCCGGGGGTGTGCAGGATCGCCCAGTAGTTGAGCAGGTCGTAATTGCTGGTGAACACAGTGGGGTAGCGGGCCAGTTCCGCATTGATTGTCGCCAGCGTCGACGGCTGCACCAGGCGCCAGGGAATATGCACGGCGTGAATCGTATTGATCAGCGCCTCCTTGATCGCGTAGTAGCGATTGCGCGGCGCGGCCGAGCTGACTGCCAGCGCTTTGTTGACCCGGCTGGTGGTTTTCAATGCGCTCAGGGCTTGCTCGAAGCTGCGGGTCTGCAACGCATCGAACACACTCAGTTCGGAGGCGCTTAAGGGTTTTTCTTCAACGGTGCGGGCGTTTTCGAACAGCGAGTCGTAGGCAAAGTCTTCCCAGATCGCCCGGCTGGCGCCGTTGCCGATCAGTATCGCGCTGAAGTCGTGGGTGCTGCGCAGCGCGCTCCAGTCTTCAAGGTGGGCGTCAATATCCTGGAAATCCTTCATTGCGGCGGGTCTACTCGAAATCTGCTGGGCGGTGACTTTATCACGAGCCGGCGTTGATCCTGATCAAGGTGCGCCCTGCGGCTGAGGTTGATGCTGTACGTATAACGTCATCCGAGGATTCGCCATGAGCAGCACTTTCTTCATTCCAGCCGTCAACATCATGGGCACCGATTGCCTCGACGAAGCCATGAACGCCATTCGCAACTACGGCTTTCGCAAGGCCCTGATCGTCACCGACGCGGGGCTTGCCAAGGCCGGCGTGGCCGCGATGATTGCCGAGAAACTGGCGATGCAGGACATCGACTCGGTGATCTACGACGGCGCCAAGCCCAACCCCAATGTGGAAAACGTCGAAAAAGGCCTGGCGCTGTTGCAGCACAGCGCCTGCGACTTCGTGGTGTCCCTGGGCGGCGGCTCGCCCCATGACTGCGCCAAGGGCATCGCGCTGTGCGCCACCAACGGCGGGCATATCAGCGACTACGAAGGGGTCGATCAATCAACCAAGCCGCAGTTGCCGCTGGTGGCCATTAACACCACCGCCGGCACCGCCAGCGAAATGACCCGGTTCTGCATCATCACCGACGACACCCGCCACGTAAAAATGGCCATCGTCGACCGCAACGTCACGCCGCTGCTGTCGGTCAACGATCCGTCGCTGATGGTCGGCATGCCCAAGGGCCTCACCGCCGCCACCGGTATGGACGCGCTGACCCACGCCATCGAAGCCTACGTGTCCACCGCCGCCACGCCGATCACCGACGCCTGCGCGATCAAGGCCATCGAATTGATCAGCGCCAACCTGCGCCTGGCCGTGCGCGACGGCAGCGATAAAGCCGCGCGGGAAAACATGGCCTACGCGCAGTTCCTCGCCGGCATGGCCTTCAACAACGCGTCCCTGGGCTTCGTGCATGCCATGGCACATCAGTTGGGCGGTTTCTACGACTTGCCCCACGGCGTGTGCAACGCAGTCCTGTTGCCTCACGTACAAAGCTTCAACGCCAGCGTCAGCGCCAAGCGCTTGAGCGACGTCGGCCGCGCCCTGGGCGCCGATACCCAAGGCATCAGCGATGAAGAGGGCGCCCAGGTCGCCATCGCCGCCATCCGCAGCCTGGCCCACGACGTGGAAATCCCCGCCGGCCTGCGTGAACTGGGCGCCAAGTTGCAGGACATCCCCCTGCTGGCCACCAACGCACTCAAGGACGCCTGCGGGCTGACCAACCCACGCCGGGCCGATCAGCGTCAGATCGAGGAGATCTTTCGCAGCGCGTTCTGACAGGGGCGGGCATCGGCCGCAAGCGGTAAGCTACAGGTTGCCAAAGTGTGGAACTTCCACTGCGATCAACTTGCGGCTTACCGCTTGCGGCTTAATGCTGAGGTCCCTTTTATGAGAGTCTTGTTATTCGGCGCCACTGGCATGGTCGGCCAGGGCGTGTTGCGCGAGTGTCTGCTGGCGGCGGATGTGCAGGAAGTCGTCGCCGTTGGCCGCACCCCGCTGCCGCAGGTGCATGGCAAGCTGCATCAGGTGTTGCACGCCGATATGCTGGATTTCCAGGCGTTGGAAAATCTGTTGCAGGGCTTCGATGCGTGTTTCTTCTGCCTGGGTGTTTCTTCGGCGGGCATGAATGAAGCGCGCTACACCCATCTGACTTACGACTTGACCCTGGTCGCTGCCAGCACCCTGGCGCGGCTCAATCCGCAGATGACGTTTATCTACGTGTCCGGCGCCGGCACCGACAGTACCGAGACGGGCAAGTCGATGTGGGCGCGGGTCAAGGGCAAGACCGAGAACGCTTTGCTGCGCTTGCCGTTCAAGGCGGTGTACCTGTTCCGCCCCGGGGTCATTCAACCGTTGCACGGTGTGCGCTCCAAGACGCCGCTGTATCAAGCGTTCTACAGCTTGTTCGGGCCGCTGCTGTCGCTGGTCCGTCGGGTAAAGCCTGAATGGGTGGTGAGCACCGAGTCGGTTGGTCGCGCGATGTTGGCGGCGGTGCGCCATGGCGCGCCGCAGGCGGTGGTGGAACAGGCCCAAATCCAGCGTCTGGCCGGCGAGCGTGTGTGATGTTGCACAAGAGTCTGGTACGGCGCCTGGACCTGATCACCCTGCAACTGTTCGTCGCGGTGTTCGAAGAAGGCACGCTGACCCGCGCCGCCACCCGTGAAGCCATTGCGGTGTCCGCTGCCAGCAAGCGCCTGATGGAACTGGAACAGGTGCTTGGTGTGAGCCTGTTTGTGCGCCGGGCCAAAGGCATGGAGCTGACTGCCGCCGGTGAGACCCTGCTGCACCATGCGCGCAGGATGCTGTTCAACGTCGAGAAAATGGGCCTTGAGCTGGGCGAGCACAGCCATGGCGTGCGCGGCTATGTGCGGATGCTGGCCAATCTGTCCGCGATCATTCAGTTCCTGCCCGAAGACCTGCGGGATTTTTCCGAGCTGCACCCCGAAGTCAAAACCGATCTGGAAGAGCGCCCCAGCAACGGCGTAGTGCAGGGCGTGCTGGACGGGGTGGCGGACCTGGGAATCTGTTCCTGCGACACCGACACCAAGGGCCTGCCCAGCGTGACCTATCGCCACGACAAACTGGTGGTGCTGATGCCGCCGGACCATCCTCTGGCGGGCCGGCCGAGCCTGGCGTTCGCCGACACCCTGGGCAGCGATCACATCGGCCTGCACGCCGCCAGCTCCATCAACATGCGCACCCATGCCGCCGCGCGCGAGGCGGGCCAGATGCTGCGCCTGCGCATTCATGTGCCGGGCTTCGATGCGATGTGCCGCATGGTTCAGGCCAAGATGGGCATCGGTATCTTGCCGCGCAAGGCCTATGAACTGTTCGGACGCCCCCTGGGCCTGCATGCCGTGGCGCTGACGGATGCCTGGTCGGACCGCAGTCTGATTCTCGTCGTACGGGATGAAGCACAATTGTCGCCGGTCAGCCGTTTATTGTTCGACTACCTGAGCCTCTCAATGCCTTCCCTGGAGCGGCCTGACAGCCTGGTCCTACGGAAAAATTCATGAGCGTTCGCGTTTAGCGAACGCTCCTTGCCCACTGACGGTTGGATTTCCCGCGCGGTGCTCCTCTAGCCTTGGTCACTATTCCAAGAATAAGAGGTGCACCCGATGACAGCTCCCCTGAGCGGAATCAAGGTGATCGAGATCGGCACGCTGATCGCAGCGCCGTTCGCCGCACGCCTGATGGCCGAGTTTGGCGCCGATGTGATCAAGATCGAATCCATGGGCCAGGGCGACCCGCTTCGCAAGTGGCGAAAGCTGCATGAAGGCACGTCGCTGTGGTGGTACCTGCAATCGCGCAACAAAAAGTCCCTGGCGCTGGACCTCAAGTCCCAAGAAGGCCTGGGGCTGATCAAGCAACTGCTCGGCGATGCCGACGTGCTTATTGAAAACCTGCGCCCCGGCGGCCTGGAAAAGCTCGGCCTGGGCTGGGAGGTGCTGCATGCCTTGAACCCCAGGCTCACCCTGGTACGCATCTCCGGCTACGGCCAGACCGGCCCTTATCGGGACCGTCCGGGTTTCGGTGCGATCGGCGAGGCCATGGGCGGCATTCGCTACACCACCGGCAACCCCGATTCGCCCCCGGCGCGGGTCGGAGTGAGCCTGGGCGATTCCCTGGCATCGCTGCATGGCGTGATCGGTGCGTTGATGTCGTTGCTGCGGGTCAAGACCGGCCAGGGCGACGGGCAGGTCGTCGATGTGTCCCTGGCCGAAAGCGTGTTTAACGTGATGGAGAGCCTGGTGCCGGAGTACGACATGCTCGGCCATGTGCGCGAGCGCAGCGGCGGGGCGTTGCCCGGCATTGCGCCGTCCAATACCTACCCGACCGCCGACGGTGCCTACGTGGTGATCGCCGGCAACAGCGACCCGATCTACAAACGTCTGATGCACGCCATCGGCCGCGCCGATCTGGCCGATGCGCCGCAGTTCGCCCACAACGACGGCCGCGCCGCCCAGAGTACTTTGCTGGATGCGGCCATTACGCACTGGACCGCCGGCCAGCCGATCGACCGCGTGCTCAGCGTCCTGGAGGCTGCCGAAGTCCCGGCCGGGCGCATCTATTCGGTGGCGGATATCGTCAATGACCCGCACTACCAGGCCCGCGACATGCTGCTCGATGCCCAGTTGCCCGGCGGTGTGTCGGTGAAGATGCCGGGCATCGTGCCCAAGCTCTCGCAAACCCCCGGCGGCGTGAAGTGGCAGGGCCCTGCGCTGGGCCAGCATACCGACGAAATCCTCGGCAACCTGGGCCTGAGTGGCGCCGATATCCAACGCCTGAAAAACGCGGGGGTGGTGCAATGATCCATAACTATGGCGACCCGCTGATCGTGCAGGAAGTCTCGCCGCGCGACGGCCTGCAGATCGAACCGACCTGGGTCGAGACCGCCGACAAAATTGCCTTGATCGACCAGTTGTCCCTGGCCGGTTTTTCCCGCATCGAAGCCGGCTCGTTCGTGTCGCCCAAAGCTATCCCGGCGTTGCGCGATGGCGAGCAGGTGTTCCAGGGCATCGAACGTCGGCCGGGGGTGATCTACGTGGCGCTGATCCCCAACCTCAAGGGCGCCCAGCGCGCGATCGAGGCCCGCGCCGATGAATTGAACCTGGTGATGTCCGCCAGCCAGACCCACAACCTGGCCAATATGCGCATGCGCTGCGAAGCCTCATTGGCGGCTTTCGCCGATATCGCGCGGTTTGCCGCCGAGCATCCGGTGCGCCTCAACGCCAGTGTCTCTACGGCGTTTGGCTGCCCGTTCGAAGGGCGCATCGACGAAGACCGTGTGCTGCAGATAGTCGAGGCGTACCAGGCCATGGGGATTGAAGGCATCAGCCTGGCCGACACGACCGGCATGGCCAACCCGCGTCAGGTGCAGCACCTGGTCAAGCGCGTGCTGCAGCGGGTTTGCGCAAGTGACCTGACCCTGCATTTTCATAACACCCGTGGCTTGGGTTTGTGCAACGTGCTGGCGGCTTACGAAGTGGGCGCGCGTCGGTTCGATGCGGCCCTCGGCGGCCTGGGTGGCTGCCCGTTTGCACCGGGGGCGTCGGGCAATATCTGCACCGAAGACCTGGTCAACCTGTGCGACGAAGTGGGGATTCACACCGGCATCGACCTGCCGCACCTGTTGCAGCTGTCCCGGCGCTTGCCGGTCTTGCTGGGCCATGAACTGCCAGGGCAGGTGGCCAAGGCCGGGCGTAATTGCGATCTGCATCCGCCACCGGCGCACACCGCCGCGCTGTAACGCCATACCAGACAACAAAAACAATCGGACGCCTTGGAGCGGTCCGCTGGGAGAAAAACAATGAGCACCAACACAGTAGAGACCGGCGCGCGCCCGGTCGGTGAAGTCGATCCGGTCAAGGCGGTGGTCCGCAAGGTTGCCTGGCGCCTGATGCCGTTGATCATGGTCTGCTACCTGTTCGCTTTTTTTGACCGCATCAACATCAGCTTCGCCAAGTTCCAGCTGCAGGCCGACCTGGGCCTGAGCAACACCGCCTACGGCCTGGGCGCGGGATTGTTCGTGATCGGCTATGTGATCTTTGAAGTGCCGAGCAACATGATGCTGTACAGGGTCGGCGCCCGCCGTTGGATCGCACGGATCATGGTGTCCTGGGGCCTGGCCACGGCGGCCATGGTGTTCGTCACGGCCGAATGGCAGTTCTATGCCCTGCGCTTTCTGATCGGGGCCATGGAGGCCGGGTTTGCCCCCGGTGTGCTGTATTACCTGACGTTGTGGTTTCCCCAGGACTTCCGTGGACGCATCACCTCGATGCTGTTCCTCGCCTCGGCGTTTTCCGGGCTGGTGGGCGCGCCGTTCTCCGGCCTGGTGCTGGAACACATGGACGGGGTGCTGCAGATGCGCGGCTGGCACTGGTTATTCCTGCTGGGCGGCCTGCCGTGCGTGGGGCTGGCGTGGATGGTGCTGACGCAATTCAAGGACCGCATCGAAGACGCGCCGTGGCTGAGCGCCGAGGAAAAAACCCTGCTCGCCAGCCGCATTGCCGTGCACGAGGTGCACAAGAAAGGTTCGCTGCTCCAAGCCCTGCGCATCCCCGGTTTTCTGATGCTGGGATTGATCTACTTCCTGATCCAGGTAGCGTCTTACGGACTGAACTTCTGGGCGCCGCAATTGATCCGCAGCGCGGGCATCGAAAGCGCGGTGGTGATCGGTCTGTTGACCGCCATCCCGTATATCTGCGGCGCGATTACCATGGTCGTGGTAGGACGCTGGTCGGACGCCACCGGTGAGCGGCGTAAGTTCGTCAGTGGGTTGGTGGTCATGGGCGCTGTAGGGTTTTTCTGCGCGGGTATCTTCGATGACCAGCAGGTGTTTCTGATCATTGCCTTGGGCCTTTTGGGCGCCGGCATCATTGCTTCGATCCCGACGTTCTGGACCTTGCCGCCCAAACTGTTGGCGGGCGCCGGAGCAGGGGCGGCGGGCGGGATAGCGCTGATCAACACGCTGGGCCAATTGGGCGGGATCGTCAGCCCGGTGATGGTGGGGCGCATCAAGGACATTACCGGCAGCACCACGCCGGCGTTGTATGTGATTGCCGTGTGCGCCTTGATCGCCGCCGCACTGTTGATGTGGGGCCTGCCGCAGAAAATGCGCACGTCCGACAAGCGCTGACGCGGGTTCATGCGGACGCCAGCGCTTTGCCTGGCGCGCCGCCGAACTGAATCAACGCCACGCCCCCCATCAGCAACAACGCCCCGACCACCCGGGGCGTTGTCAGCTGACGCTCTGCAAGACCGAACAGGCCGACTTACCTGGCACGCCCCCACGTGCTGTTGGAAATGCGCGGCAGCGGCACCCCGGAAATCGAGCGGGTACTGAGGGCGATCCGCCAGCGCCGATATGTGGCGATCAGCCTGCCGCACTGGGGCGTGGCGCCACAGTTGATCCTGGGCACGGACCTGATCCTGACGATGTCCGCCCGTGGCGTGCAGAACGTTGATCATCGGCAATTGCTCACCCTGCCACCTACAAGCGGTGGTGGGTTGAGGTCCGCTCGCTTCATAATCTGCGCTCGCACTGTTGGATCTTGCTCACGCTATTGCGCCGAGGAAATATCATGCTTTCTGGTTTCAACCACCTGACTCTGGCCGTCACCGACGTGCCGCGCAGCGTCAATTTCTACCATGATGTGCTGGGGCTTCAGCTTGACGCCACGTGGGATAATGGCGCGTATTTATCATTGCCGGGGTTGTGGTTGTGCCTGTCCCTCGACCGCTCATGCGGGTCGGAGCCGGCTGCGGACTACACGCATTACGCGTTCACGGCTGAGCCGCAGGGGTTCACCGCGCTGGTCGAACGTCTGCGTACCGCCGGTGTGCAGGAATGGCGCGATAACCGCAGCGAGGGCGCCTCGTTCTATTTTCTCGACCCCGACGGCCATAAGCTCGAAGTCCACGTCGGCGATCTGGCTTCGCGCCTGCGAGCCTGTCGCACCCGGCCTTATACCGGCATGACCTTTTACCCGTAACGCCGGAACGTGCAAAATCCTTGCACCGCTCACTTATCAGAGTCGCGCCATGACCCCTTCGTTGCTGCTCGCTGTGCTTGCTTCGGGTTTTATCTACGGGATTACCCCTGGCCCCGGTGTACTGGCCGTGTTCGGCATCGGTGCCGCTCGTGGTCGGCGGGCCGGAGCGGGGTTTTTGTGCGGGCATTTGCTGGGGGACGTGGTGTGGTGCAGCACTGCGTTGATTGCCATCGTCGGTGCGCGAGAGGTGGGCAGCAGCGCGTTCGATGTGCTGGGCGTGCTCAGCGGTGCGTATCTGTTCTGGCTCGGCTGGCGCGCGATTCGCACCCGGCGTCGCAGCAGCGATGCTCCCGAGGGCGCGGCGCGGCATCCGTTCTGGCACGGCATTCTGTTTGGTTTGACCAACCCCAAGGCCTACCCGGTGGCGGTGGCCACCTTTACTGCGTTGTTGTCCAGCCGTGCCGAGCTGCTGACCTGGTCGATGCTGCCGTGGTTGATTGTGTTGAGTTTTATCGGCGGGTTGCTGGCTTATGGGATTCTGATCGGCGTAGTCGGCGCTCATCGGGTGCGCACCCTGTACCAACGGCATGAAATTCTTATCACCCGTCTTTGTGGCCTGATGTTTATCGGTTTCGCCATCAACGCACTGGCCCATGCCTTGCCCGGCTTGTTTGGCAGCAAAGCGGCCTGACGAGCCGATGACCGTTCGTCGCACTGGTAAGTTTTTTCTAAACCTTTACTCCTGTGAAAATTCGAATTCAGGGCGGGGCCTGTGCCCCGCCCTAATTTTTGCTCTGGAGGAACCCATCATGAGCCGCATGGCTATCCGGTTACGCACCGCCAGTTTCGCGATGCTGCTGGGCCTCGGCACCAGCAGTGCTTTCGCCCAGTCGCCCGCTGAGTTTATCGAGCAGGCGTCGGCCAAGGGCATGGCCGATATCGAGACCAGCCGCATGGCCCACTCCAAAACCTCGTCCCAGGAAATCAAGGACTACACCATCGAGGTGATCAACGAGCGCACCCTGGCCAACCAGCATCTGGCGGCCATCGCCAAGAAGCTCGACCTGCCGGTGGCCCCGCGGGAAAAAATCGTCGATAAAGCCGAAACCCTGATGCCTGAACTCAAGGACGGCGACTCCTTCGATGCGGCCTACACAGCGCAGCAGGTCAAGGAAAACGAAGAGGCCATCGCACTGTTCAAAAAAGAAGGCGCCGCTTCCGATGTGCCGGAGATTAAAGCGCTGGTGGATGAAACCTTGCCGCGCTTGGAAGAACGTCTGCAAAAGGCGCGTGCGTTGGCATCGACCTATGGCAAAGGCCACCAAGGCGACGGTTGAACCGGTCGGTTGAATAACGAAACGGCGGTTGGATAAGCTCCAACCGCCGTTTTTTTCAGGCCTGGTTCAAGTCGGTTTTCGTCGGCGCCGCATCGTCGGCGGCATGCCCGCAACTGCTGTTGAGGTTGACCGTCCCGGCCTGGCCAATGCTGCGGTATTCCTGACGCAGTTTTTCCAACTCCTTGCGGTCCAGGCCATCAAGGCTCAGGACGGCGTTCTGAGCGTCCTTGGACACGCGCAGCAGCTCATCGATCTTGATATGCAGGATGTCGTTGTCACGGTTCTGCGTGTTCTGGATCAGGAACACCATCAGGAACGTGATGATGGTGGTCGAGGTGTTGATGATCAGTTGCCAAGTGTCGTTGAAGTGAAAATAAGGCCCGCTCAGGCTCCACGCCAGAATCAGCGCCACCGCTGTGTAGAACGTCCGGGGGCTGCCTGCCCAACGGGACAGGGTTTGTGAAACAGCGGAGAATTTCATGACCGTTTTCCTCAAAGAAGTGGGTGATGAATAAACTGACCGCAGCTGAGCTTTGAAATTTCTTTTTACAAATACGCAGGCGGACGAGATGAATGTTCAAGTCCGCCGATACCTTCGAAAAAACCAGCCATTAAAAAAGCAGCCCCGCCTGACCAGTGCCTTCCAGCGCCAGCAGATACTGTTTGGCTTGCAGCCCTCCGGCGAACCCGGTCAGCCCGCCGGACGCGCCGATGACGCGATGGCAGGGCGCGATGATTGAGATCGGGTTGCGCCCATTCGCCGCGCCCACGGCACGCACGGCTTTCGGGTTGCCGATCTGCTGGGCGATCTCACTGTAACTACGGGTTTCGCCGAAGGGGATAGTCAGCAGCGCCTGCCACACCAGCTTCTGGAAAACGGTGCCGGTGAAGTCCAGTTCCAGCTCGAACCTGTTGCGCCTGCCGGCGAAGTACTCGGTCAGTTGACGTTCGGTCTCCAGCAGTACCGGGCTGTCATTGGCCTCATTCAACTGCCCCAGTCGGACGCGGTTGGCGCGCTCGGTTTCCCAGAGGATGGCAGCGAGTTTGTCATCGCGCGCCACCAGAGTGAGCACGCCAACGGGCGAGGGCATAAGCTTGTAGTGGCAGGGCATGAGCGGTGTCCTCGACTGGGTGGGGTTAAAAGCGACAGGCCCATTCTAGTGCCGCCCGCCTCAGTGAAAACTACGTTTCTTGCGGTGCAATTCCCAGCCGTTAGAAGTACCCATAAACCCAGCTGGCGTGGTACTCGTACCAGTAATACCAGGCGATCAGATACGGCACCTTGAGCAAGGATGCAGTCCCCAACATGAACAACGAAAAGGCATTGAACACGGTGACGATCAGCGCGAACAGGGTCACGCGCCGGCTGGCATGGCGGCTGGCGAACCACACGCCATAGGCCGAGGCAGCGATGCTGCCCAGCCCCAGCAACAGCCCGAATGGGAATGGCAGCCGCAAAAACGACACCAGCAAGGGCAACACCAACACCCAGCCGATGACTTGACGCCGGATGTGGCGGGGAGTGGTTGGGGCGTATCCAGGCATGCGTCATTCCGCGCTCAGGCTCAAGGGATGGTCATCATCACTATAGTGAACCCTCGCGCGCATTCGGATTTTACTGAGTATCCACCCGCTTCCCGCCGCTGCGTTTCTGGCCGCTCATCGCATTGATCGGCTGAAAGGCCCTCAAAACGTGGCGCCCAGCGAAAACGGCACGCGCAACGCTGCGATGGGCCCATCGCGGACCCCGCACATCTCGTCATGTGCGCACTGTTGCACCAGCACACAGGGGAAGGGCGTCACGCCCAGCAGCAGGTCACGCAGGTGCGTGGTAGAGCGGATGCGCAGCGGCTGGCCATCCTCTCCCAGCAGCGTCGCTTCCCCATGGTCAAAGCGGATGCGCGCCACATAGAAACCGCCTTCCAGCGACAGCAGTTGCAGCTCGCGGACTTCACCTTTTGCAGCCCGATCCGACAGCATTTGCTTATTCATCATTCACCCCAAGCCTGTCGAAAGGCACGACAAGCGCTTTATTGGCGACGGAAAAACAACGTGACCTGGCCCCACTCGACACCGAACTTGGACATGCTCGAACGGTTGATCAGTGTGTCTTCGTCCATCAGGTACATCCAGTCGTCGAAGCTGACCTCATACACCGAACCGTCCACCGGCAGGTTGAGGCGGTAGCGCCAGCGCAGCGCATTCCCCGCCACTTCGCCGATGGCCTCGCCGACTACATCTCCGGCGCGCCCGCGCCAATGGCCCGGGCCATCCGGGGTCAGTGTCCACACCCGACGCTGGCGCGTGCCATCGCTGTACACAAAGCGCTCGTCGAGAATCAACTGCTCGCCTTCACGGCGGCTGTCGATCTGCACTTCAAAGCGCTTGACCACTTCCCCCGAACGCTTCTCAAAGATGCCCCAGGCCTTGACCGGTTTACTGAAGAATCGCTTCAGGTCCAGGGTGGGTTGCTGGTCGGCATAGTGATCGACCCCCACGCCGGTGCAACTGCACAGGCTTAGCACCAGCCACAGTGAAACCAACAGACGCGCCATGCTCTCACTCCATGAACGTGCGGGGAAAGACACCCCGATAGGGCGTAATACTTGTACAAAAATATAAATTTGTACAGGTTTTTGCGGCAAGCAGCGGAGTGACCAAGCGCTGTGATGGCTGAATCGCATGCATAAAAAAACCGGCCACCAAGGACCGGTTTTTCAAGCGTTCCCGTCGGTAACTGCGTGACGGGAAGCACATTTGAGTGGAGCGGGTGAAGGGAATCGAACCCTCGTTATCAGCTTGGGAAGCTGGAGTAATGCCATTATACGACACCCGCTCAGAGCGGCTGACTTTGTACCAGATGTGCGCCGGGATTTGAAGTTTTTCTTTGGGAAATGTACGGGTTGCGCGCAGTGGCCGATCCGGCGAACGCACTCAATGCGCGTGCTGGCTTACGGTGGCGAGCCGGTTCGCTCGTCACCGTAAGCCAGCACTGAGCCTGTGTTTCACAGCGCGAAGGCGTGCTGGGTCTGGCCCTGGTCATAGCGCAAGCGGCTGGGGCGGCGTGTGTGTGTCAAGAAGCCCACCACGGCTTCACGGCTGTCCCTGCATGCCGCCTTGTGCTCCATGTCCAGGAAGTGCCCGGTGGCCTGGATGACGCTGAAGCTGCTGTGGGGCACGTAGTGCCCGAACTGCCTGGCGTCTTCGGCGCTGGTGTACTCGTCCCATTCGCCGTTGACGAACAGCACCGGTATATCGATTTGCCTGGCGGCCTTGAGGTAGCACAGTCGATCGCTGTTCAGTACCTGGCTGATGTGGAAATGCATTTGCCCGTATTCATGCTCGGCCAGGCTGCTCACGTGCTTGTAGTTGAAGCGCTTGAACAACGACGGCAGGTGTTTGCCGATGGTGGTATTGACCAGATGGCCGACGCGATCGCGGTCCAGGTTGCCCAGGTAGTCGACGCCGCGTTCGAGGTAGTCGCGCATGGGCGCGTTGATCACCGGTGAGAACGAGCTGATCACGGCCTTTTCCACCCGGCGCGGGCGCTGGGCGAGGGCCACCAGGGTGGCGGCGCCGCCCCAGGAAAACGACAGCACGTGTTCGGCGGCGAAATGGTCGATCAGCTCCAGCAGGATCTGGCCTTCAACGTCCTTCGTCAGCATATGCTCATGGCGGTTGTGGATCTTGGAGCGGCCGGCGTAGGGCTGGTCGTACAAAACCACATTGAACTGCGGGTGCAGGCTTTTCACGGTTTGGGCGAAGGATGCCGTGGTGGCCATCGAGCCGTTGACCAGGATGATGGTCTTTTCAGCAGCGTCCGCGCGATAGAACTCCGTGTAAACCCGATACTGACCCTGTATATCCAGCACAGCGATTTCTGGCCTCATGTCGTAAGACTCCTGGCAAGCGGGTAGGGCGCGCAGAACACTCTGCACGCGCTTTGTGACAGGCAGGCATACGCCTGGAAAAGGAGGGCCCATGTCGGTCCGATAACGGCTGGCCGGCGGGTGTTGTTATGGCGGGCGGTTTGCCTGGAAGGCCCGTGGATCAAGCGCGGGCGGGGCAAGGTAGGTCTTGGAGGTTATAGGCGACTCATCAGTCATAGTGCGGCTGACGTGGTGATTCAAGCAGCAGACCCGGGATGCCGCAAGGCGCTCGAACCGGTTTTTGCCTGCACCGGCTGAACGGTGGTCAGACCTGGCGGATTTCCGCGTCGGTCAATGCCCGATACTCGCCCGGCGCGAGCGTCGCATCCAGCTCCAGCGGCCCCATGCGCTCGCGGTGCAGATCGATCACTTTATTATCGAAATGCCCGAACATCCGTTTGACCTGATGGTAGCGGCCTTCGACGATGCTCAAGCGTGCAATCCTCGGTCCCAGCAACACCAGCTCGGCGGGCTGGGTGGTGAGGTCTTCGAAAGCAAAGTACAGGCCGGCGGCGAACGTCGCCGCGTACTCAGGGCCGATGTCCTGTTGGGTGTGGACCCGATACACCTTGGGCAACTTGGTCTGCGGTTGCGTCAGGCGGCGCGACCATTGGCCGTCGTTGGTGATCACCAGCAAACCGGTGGTATTGAAGTCCAGCCGCCCGGCGATATGCAGCTCGCCTTTATCCGGCTCGTCCAGCCAGTCGAGCACGGTCGGATGTCGGGCGTCCGCCGTCGCACTCACGCAACCCTTGGGCTTGTGCAGCATGAAATAACGCGCCGGTCTGCCCGCCTGCAGCACTTGCCCGTCCACGCACACCCGGCTGAATTCGCGCACGTCATGATGGGGATCGCTGACGGCCACGCCGTCGACGCTGATCCGGCGTTCCACCAGCAGCAGGCGCACTTGCTGGCGATTGAAGCGCGGCAGGTTGCTGAGGAAACGATCGACACGCATCAGGACGGGCCGGCGTCGCGCAGTTGCTGGTCGACCTGGGCGCAGCGCGGGCACAGGCAGGCCTGGTTGCGCAGTGCATCGGGCAAGGCTTGGAGCACTGCCGGATCGATGGTGACGCTGTAACACCAGCAGGGCTGGTCAACGCGGCGTGGGTCGGCCAGGGCGCAGTCGTTGCGGGCACCACAGGCGGGGCAGAGGGTGGGCGTGGTCATCGGTGGGTTCAGACGGTATCGGGCAAGGAGCCGGTCAATTCCGGCGTGCCTTGCACGATACAGGGCCGACCTTGCGTCGGCTACTCAGAGCTTGAACTTGCTCACCAGCACATTGAAGGAGGTGGCCAGGCGCGACAGGTCCTGGCTGGAGGCGTTGGTCTGGTGCGCACCGGCCGCGGTCTGGGTGGACAGGTCCTGGATATTGAGCAGGTTGCGATCCACTTCACGGGCCACTTGGGCCTGCTCCTCGGAAGCCGAAGCGATCACCAGGTTGCGCTCGTTGATCCTCGCCACGCTGGCGGTGATGCGCTGCAGCGCTTCACCGGCACTCTGCGCCAGGGTCTGGGTGTTATTGGCCCAGGTCAGGCTCTTGTTCATCGCCGCCACCGCGCCATCGGCACCGACCTGTACTTCGCCGATCATTTTTTCGATATCGACCGTGGACGTCTGGGTGCGATGGGCCAACGCGCGTACTTCGTCGGCAACCACGGCAAAACCACGGCCTTGCTCGCCGGCGCGCGCCGCTTCGATCGCAGCATTGAGGGCCAGCAGATTGGTCTGGTCGGCGATGCTGCGGATTACGTCGATCACCTTGCCGATTTCGCGCACCTGGTTGGCCAGGTCGGCGACCGATTGCGTCGAATCGTTGATCTCCAGCACCATCGACGACATGCCCGACACCGCCTGTTCCACTTGCTGGCGACCCTCCTCGGCTTCGGTGGTGGCCTGGTGCGAGGCTTGCGAGGTCGATACGGCGTTGCTCGCCACTTCGTCCACTGCGGCGGTCATCTGGTTTACGGCGGTGGCCGCCTGTTGGATCTCATCGTTCTGGCGGGTCAGGCCGCGGCTGCTTTCATCGGTGACCGCGCTCAACTCTTCGGCGGCCGAGGCCAGTTGATCAGCCGCATTGGCAATTTCCACCAGGGTGCTTTTCAGGCCGCCCTGCATGTCGGACAGCGCCATCAACAGTTGCCCGGCTTCGTCGGTGCGCTCGGTGAGAATGGCGTGGGTGAGGTCGCCGTCGGCAATGCGCTGGGCGCTCTGTACCGCCTGTGCGATGGGGCGCGTGATCAGACGGGTGATCAGCACGCCCACGCTGATGGCGATGATAAAGGCCAGGACGATGCCGCTGATCATCCACGTCAACGCGCTGTCGCGCAGTTGCTCGGCAGCGATGGCGCCTTCCTTGATCTGGCGGTTGTTGGAATCGATGATTATGCGGATCAGTTCCCGCGCCTGGCGGAACAGCTCGTTGTTGGTGGTGTTGAGCTCCACGCGGGCCTGGTCGATCTTGCCGCCGTCGAGCAGCGTCATGATGCGTTCGGCACTGCTGATGTAGGTTGGCCAGATCTGATCGAGCTTGTCACCGGCCGCCCGTTCGTCGTCTTCCAGCGGGGTTGCCCGGTAGGTGGCGTAAGCGGCCTGGCTGCGCTTGAGTTCATTGCCGATATCCTGGCGTACGCGGTCACGGTCCTGCTGCGCCACATCGCCTCGGCTGGCGTCCATCAGGCGGTACAAACCTCGGTTGTGCGCCACCAGCCCATTAAGGGTGGCCGCCGTATTACTCACGGACACCAGGTTGTTGGAAAACGTCAGTTCCAACGCCGTGGCGAGCCGAACGACCCCCTTGATACCCAGCAGGCCGACCCCAAGGGTGACCAGCGCACACAGTAGAAATGAAAGCAGCAGCTTGGTTGAAATTTTCATGGCTCGAATCCGGGGATGTTAGCGAAGGATGCACGCTAGAGCCTCCCTGGCGTCGCGCGACATCATAATGACATCATCGTAAGCCGAAGAGTTTCGGTGTTTCAAAATTAACTGAAACGTTAAAGCTGAAGCCGCCGTGGGAGCCGCTGGCGACGTGGCTTCGGCGGCCTTGCCGCCGGTCGACATAGATGTATCAATGTGTTGCCGGAACGCACCAGATTCCGTTTTTGATGTCAGATATTTCGTCATTCGGTGAAAGCTGAATGCCGCCCTTCAGCGTCGCTGAAGGTGCTCCCTCGCGGTCCAGGAGGCCGCCATGTATCGACGAATGCTGCTCAGCGCTTTACTCGGTCTGACCCTTACCGCTTGCGTGCCTTATTACGATGGAGGCCAGAGCTATTACCGTTCCGAGGTCTACACCTCACCTGCACCGGCGTACTACTACGGTGGCGGTTCGGTGTATCAATACCGACGCGACTACTATCCGGCACCGCGTTATTACACGCCTGCGCCGCGCTATTACTCCGCCCCGCGTTACTACCAGCCGGCACCGCGCTATTACCCTGCGGGCCCGCGCGCCGGCTACCGGCCTTATCCAAACCCGGGTTGGGGCGATCGTGGAGGGCATGGTGGCTATGACCGGGGCGACCGCGGCCATCGAGGTGATCATGGACAAGGCCGCGGCGGTCACCGCTGAAGGTCCTGAATGAGCAGCGGCGCATCGAGCGCCGCTTTTTTTTGCAACCGTTTATCGGGACTGTCATTTATAACAGGTTTCTTTTTTGCCCAGGATGTCCTTCACTCACAGGATAGTGAGTGCCTTTTGGGGGCGTCCTTTGACCAGATCCATGTCCTGTCTACTTCTGCTGTTGAGCTGTGCGGTCATACAGACGAGCGCCGCGCAGGGGTGCCCGTACCCATCGACCGTTCGCTACGAAAAAAACCGGTTCCAGGCGCTTGATGGACGGACCCTCTGGCGCAGCCCCAGCGTTCCGTACGACGGTTATGTCGAGCGTTTCGTAGGCGCTGTGTTTATTCCGAAGGAGGGGGACTCGCGCGACGAGGGGTATTTTGAACAGTGCATTTACAGCACTAACCGCGGCCAGTCGGTCGCATTACGCTACAGCGCGAAGAACGGCCCCTACAGCTTTTCGCTGACCGCGACATCGCACTGGCGTCTGGTCGAGGATCCCTTCGGCCGGGACGTGTACATCTGTGAAGACCGCCAGCCGGACAACTGCTCGTTTACCGTAAAGCAACTCCGAAGATAGCTGTCAGTAATCAGAAAGATCTGCCAGAGGATTCCTACCTTCCCACGCTTTGCTGAAATGCGCCTGCACCACGGCGTCGGGCACCGTGTTGATATCCGGCCAGTGCCAATGGGGCGTCTGATCCTTGTCGATCAACCGCGCCCGCACCCCTTCGGCGAACTCCGGGTGGCGGCAGCAATTGAGGCTTAGGGTGTATTCCATCTGGAACACCTGAGCCAGGGACAAATGACGCGCGCGCTGGATCTGTTCCCACACCAGATGCGCCGTCAGCGGGCATCCTTCACTCAATGTCTTGCCGGCGCGGTTGAACAGCGGATCGGCATGCTCGCGCAGGGCACTCAGGGCCCGCCATGCACAGCGCACATCGCCCACGTCCAGCCAGGCGTCGATCTGTGCACGCCGCGGCAGCCACTGTGCTTCGGGCTGTTGGTCCTGCGCCTCCTGGGCCAGGGCCTTGAGCAGGCTGTTGAGTTGCATCGCGGTCTGTTCCTGCCAATTCAGTTGCAACAGGCCCTCGACCAGCTGATCTTGTTGGTCATCGCGCAGAAAACGGTCGGCCAGCCCCAGGTCCAGGGCATCACGCCCATTGATATGCGCACCGGTCAGGCCCAGGAACACACCGAGTTTGCCCGGCAGGCGCGACAGGAACCAACTGGCGCCTACATCCGGGTACAGGCCGATGCTGATTTCCGGCATGGCCAGCCGGCTGCTCGGCGTGACGATACGCACCGCCGCGCTTTGCAGCAGGCCCATGCCGCCGCCCAGCACGTAGCCATGGCCCCAACAGATCAGCGGTTTGGGATAGGTGTGCAGGCGATAGTCGAGGCGATATTCAGCGGCGAAAAACTGCGCGCCCAGCGCGGGCACTTCACCTGGGTGCTCAAGGCACGCCTGGGCCAGGCTGCGTACTTCGCCACCGGCGCAGAACGCTTTGGGGCCATTGCCGCGCAGCAACACACAGACGATTTGCGGGTCTTTGGCCCACGCTTCCAGGCGGTCGCCAAGGGCCAGAATCATCGGCAGGGAGAGGGCATTGAGCGTTTTTTCCGCGTCGAGGCTGGCGATGCCGATACGGGCGCCGCCGCTGCCGGTCAGTTCTTCAAAGTGCAGATTCATCGTGACCTCAATCGAGAAAGTGAAGGATCAGTATGATCCTTTGGTGGGAAAGTGCCGGTGGTGTGTCAGATCAATTGACAAGCGGAGTCGGCTTTCCTAGGGTTCGCCTCATTCTTTTTTTACAAGACACTTCAACGATGACCGACGGCGACCGCATCAAACTCGAACCCAGCTGGAAAGACGCCCTGCGCGACGAGTTCGACAAGCCCTACATGGCCCAGTTGCGCGAATTCCTGCGCCAGGAGCATGCCGCCGGCAAAGAGATCTACCCGCCCGGCCCGCTGATATTCAATGCGCTCAATTCGACGCCCCTGGACAAGGTCAAGGTGGTGATACTCGGCCAGGACCCCTACCACGGACCTGGCCAGGCCCATGGTCTGTGCTTCTCGGTGCAACCGGGCGTGCCGGCGCCGCCGTCGTTGGTCAATATCTATAAAGAACTCAAGCGCGACCTGAACATCGACATCCCCAACCACGGTTATCTGCAGAGCTGGGCCGACCAAGGCGTGCTGATGCTCAACACCACCATGACCGTGGAGCGCGCCAACGCCAATGCCCATGCGGGTAAGGGCTGGCAGTTTTTTACCGATCGGATCATCGAGGTGGTCAGCGAGCACCAGCCGCACCTGGTATTCCTGTTGTGGGGCGCCCATGCGCAGAGCAAGCAGAAGCTGATCGACGCCACCAAGCACCTGGTGTTGACGTCGGTGCATCCGTCGCCGCTGTCGGCGTACCGGGGGTTTATCGGCTGCGGGCATTTCAGCCGCGCCAACAAGTTTCTCGAGCAGAACGGCGAGACGCCGATTGAGTGGCGCCTGCCGCCTCTTTAAGGCCAGGCCTGCTAAAAACGGGGAGGGTCTAGAGTGTTTCCGGCTGACGATTCCACCGCCTGAACAATGGCTCGGCCAGGAACAACACAAGCAACAAGCGCATCACCTGCATCGCGGTCACCAGCGGCACCGACAGTTGCAAGGTCTCGGCCGTGAGGCTCATCTCGGCAATGCCTCCGGGCATCATGCCCAGGGTCAGCGAGCGCAGGTCCAAGTGGGTGAGGGCGCTCAGGCCCACGGCCGCCAGCGTCGCCAGTACCATGGTCAGGGCGGTGCCGATCAAGGTGCGGGCCATGAACGATGGGGCGCGACGGAAGAACTGGCGGTTGAAATGGCAGCCTAGGCCGCTGCCGATCAGCCATTGGCCAATCTGGCTGCCGCCGTCGGGCAGGCCGATATGCAAATCCCAGACAACGCTGGCGGTCGCACTGACCAATAACGGGCCGAACAACCACGGGTTTGGCTGACGCAGGCGCTGCCAACCCCAGGCCACCAGAGCCCCGAGTGGAAACAGCAACGCCAGCCACGCCCAACTCACCGGTGCCGGATGAAACTGCGGCGCGCCGCCCCCCAGCAAATACTTGAAGATCGCCGGTACGCACAGCACTACCGCCAGCACGCGCAGACTCTGCCCCGCCGCGACACGGCTGAGCACCGCGCCATTGCGTGCGCCGAGGTTGACCATCTCACCGGACCCGCCCGGCATGCTGGAGAAAAACGCGGTGGCGCGGTCTTCACCGCTGCGGCGCATCAGCCACACGCCCACCACGCTCGACAGGCTGGTGACCAGCGCGCCGAAGAAGATCAGGCCGAAGTGGCTCATCACCTGCTCGATCACCACCGGGGTGAAGTGCAGGCCGATGCCGATCCCCACTACCCACTGGCCGCATTTGCGCCCGCCGGGAATCTCCGCCAACTGCCACGGCGTGAGGCAGCGCACCAGAATGATCGCCAGCAACGAGCCGACCATGTACGGCAACGGCCAGCCGATCAGGCTGGCCAGGTAACCGCCGGCCAGGCCGACCAGCGGCGTTCCCCACCACTGTTTAAAGGTGACCTCAGACATCGGCCACGGCGCGACGCTGCAGGGCGCGTTTGCGGTAGATGCGGATCAGCGGAAAGACCAGCATAAACGCCGTCAGCACCCAGACACCGAAGGTGATCGGGCTCGACCACAGAATCTCCAGCGCACCGTTGGAGATCGACAGCGCGCGGCGCAGGTTCTGCTCCATCAGGCCACCGAGGATAAAGCCCAGCAGCACCGGCGACAGCGGGAAGTCCAGCTTGCGCAGGATATAGCCGAAGATGCCGATCCCGACCATCAGGAACAGGTCGAACGTGGT
Source organism: Pseudomonas sp. lyk4-R2A-8 (assembly GCF_030209095.1). Taxonomy (NCBI): domain Bacteria; kingdom Pseudomonadati; phylum Pseudomonadota; class Gammaproteobacteria; order Pseudomonadales; family Pseudomonadaceae; genus Pseudomonas; species Pseudomonas sp. lyk4-R2A-8. Next base: position 151,004 of record NZ_JARVSS010000014.1, on the reverse strand, counting down.
GGCATGCACCGCGTACACACCGATCGCGGTAATAATCGCAATCACCGGCACCAGCGCCCAGTTCGGCACGGCGAGGATGCGCGTGAAGAGACGGATCATTGGGATGTTGAGGATCACCAGCATGATGTTGGCGATAAACAACGAGGCGATCAGGCCCCAGACGATGTCCGGTTGCTGTTGGAACAACAGCGGGCCGGGGGTGATGTTGTACAGCGACAGTGCGCCGATCATCACCGCCGTGGTGCCCGAACCGGGCACGCCCAGCGTCAGCATCGGCACCAGAGCGCCGCAGGCGGAGGCACCGATTGCGGTTTCCGGGGCGGCGAGGCCGCGCATATCGCCCTGGCCGAACTTGCCGCTGGCGCCGGCCATGCGTTTCTCAGTCATGTAGGCCACGGCCGAGGCCAGGGTTGCGCCGGCACCCGGCAACACGCCCATGATGAAACCCAGCAGACCGCAGCGGATGTTCACCACGAACACCGACGCCGCTTCCTTGACGTTGAACATCATGCGTCCGGTGGCCTTGACCGCTTCCTGGCCACGGTGGGTTTTTTCCAGCAGCAACAGGATCTCACTGATGGAGAACAGGCCCAGCACCAACACGACGAACTGGATGCCGTCGGTGAGGTGAATGTTATCGCCGGTAAAACGGTACACGCCGCTGTTGGCGTCGATGCCCACCGCCGAGAGGAACAGCCCGATCAATGCCGCGACAAAGGTCTTCAACGGCTTGTCGCCGGCCATGCCGCCCAGGCACACAATCGCGAACACCATCAGGACGAAATATTCCGCCGGGCCGAAGGCAATCGCCCACTTGGCCAGCAACGGCGCAAACAGCACCATGCCACAGGTGGCGATAAACGCACCGATGAACGAACTCCACGCCGACAGCGACAGCGCCACACCGGCCAGGCCCTTACGGGCCATCGGGTAGCCGTCGAGGGTGGTCATTACGGTGGAGGCCTCGCCCGGAATGTTGAGCAGGATCGAGCTGATCCGGCCGCCGTATTCGCAGCCCAGGTACACCGCCGCCAGCAGGATCAGCGCCGATTCCGGCGGCAGGCCCAGGGCGAAGGCGATGGGGATCAACAGCGCCACGCCGTTGATCGGGCCCAGGCCCGGCAGCAGGCCGACCACGGTACCGATTAAGGTGCCGCACAGGGCGGTCACCAGGTTGTAAGGAGACAGCGCCACGCCGAAGCCCTGGCCCAAGTAGCCGAAAGTATCCATATCAGTTCTCCAGAACGTCGAGCAGGCCGAGGGGCAGCGGCACATCCATGGCTTTATCGAACAGCAGGTACAGCCCGATGGCCATCAAGGTGACGATCACGATGCTGGGCACCCAGCGACCGCCGTACAGGCGCGCCATGGGGATGCCGATCAGCATGCTGCTGAGGATGAAGCCCAATGGTTCGAAGGTGGCGGCGAACACAATCAGCAGCGCCACGCAGAAACCGATCTTGACCAGGGTTTCGCGATCCAGCGCCGGTTCTTCTTCGGTGTGCTTGGTTGGTTGCGGGCGGAACAGCATGTAGATCAGCGCCAGGCTCATCAGCCCGAGCATCAGCAACGGGTAGGCGCGAGGCCCTACGGGTTCGTAGGAAAACGACGCCTGATATGGCCAGGCCATCAGCGCCAGGCCGGCGCAGGCCAGCAGCAGCGCGGCGGCGAATATGCGTTGTAAGAGCATGGTGAACTCCTGGGCCATGCCTGGGGTTTGCCAGGCATGGCCGCGCGACAGAGGGGCGTTTACTGAATCAGGCCGAACTCTTTGGCCAGCACTTTGTAGTCAGCCACCTGTTTCTTCACATAGGTGTCCAGCTCCGGGCCGGTCATGGCGAACGGGAACAGCTCGCGCTGGTCACGCAGCTTGGCGAACTCTTCGGACGCCAGCAGTTTGTCGAAGGCGTCTTTCCACCAGGCGTAATCGGCATCGCTGACTTTAGGCCCGAGGTAGAAGCCGCGCACCACTGGCCACACGATGTCGTAGCCTTGCTCCTTGGCGGTTGGGATGTCTTTCATTTCCGGCTCGTCCAGGCGCTGCTCGGAGAACACCGCCAGCAGGCGCATGTCGCCGCTGAGGATGTGGGGCATTGAGTCGGAGATGTCGGTACTGCCCACCTGAATGTGGCCACCGAGCAGCGCGGTGGCGATTTCACCGCCGCCTTCAAGGGCCACATAGCGCAGCTCGCGCGGGTTGATCCCGGCGGCCTTGGCGATCAGGGCGGTTTGCATCCAGTCCTGGCTGCCGACGGTGCCGCCGGAACCGATTACCACGCTGCCTGGATCTTTCTTCAGGGCTTGAACCAGGTCGTCGAGGGTCTTGTAGGGCGAATCGCTTTTCACTGCGATGGCCCCGTAGCTGGTGCCAACCGCGGCCAGCCAACGCACGGCGCTTTCGTCGAAACGCCCGAACTTGCCCTGGGCCAGGTTCAGCAGCGAGCCGCTGGACCAGGCCACCAGGGTGCCGGCATCCGCCGGGCGCTGGGCGACCACGGCGTTGTAGGCCACCGCGCCAACGCCGCCGGGCATGTAGGTCACGCGCATGGGTTTGGTCAGCAGTTTCTCGTTGACCAGTGCGCTTTGCGCCAGTTTGCAGGTCAGGTCGAAACCGCCGCCGGGGGAGGCGGGGGCGATACATTCCGGACGCTTGGGCTCGTCGGCGGCCAGCAGTTGGCCGGCGAACAGCATGCAGCCGGCGGCGAGGGCCAATTTACGCAATGAAAGAGTCATGGGTATCTCCGTCTTTTTTGTTATGAGGTTCTACTACCAGGCACTGCTTATCAGCGTGCGGCGCCTTTGCGGTCCAGCAGGCGCACTTCATCCGCATCAGCGGCCGTGCCGCGGTCTTCGAGGACGACGGTTTGGCTGAACGACGAAATAACGCCGGCGAGGGCGGCGTGGTTCAAGCGAGGAAAACGAACAGGCGGGCGGTTCTGGCGCTGTGTCGACAGCATGGTTGTGCACTCCGTTATTGTTCTTATTGTGACGAAAACGCATCGAGGCGTTTTGCGGGCGCTGCGGCTTGGGCAACTGGGTGGGCAAGGCTCACCGTGAGCTGGATGCTAATGGGCGAAGCTTTCACTAACCTTTCAGCAGTCTTTCAATGTTTCCGGGCTTCACAGGGCCTCGGGCGCCTGTAAACTCCCCGCCAAAGCGTGGCGTCGACCACCCCTGAACGAGGCAGAAAACCATGCGTGTCCTTCTGGTTGAAGACCATTTGCAACTTGCCGACAGTGTGGCCCAGGCGCTCAAGAGCACGGGTCTGACGGTCGACGTGCTGCATGACGGCGTGGCCGCGGACCTGGCCTTGAGCAGCGAGGATTACGCGGTCGCGATCCTGGATGTGGGGCTGCCGCGCATGGATGGTTTCGAGGTGCTCGCACGCTTGCGGGCCCGTGGGAAAAACCTGCCGGTGTTGATGCTGACCGCGCGCAGCGACGTGAAGGACCGCGTGCATGGCCTCAACCTGGGCGCAGACGACTACTTGGCCAAACCCTTTGAGCTGACGGAGCTGGAGGCGCGGGTCAAGGCCCTGTTGCGCCGCAGCGTGCTGGGCGGCGAGCGTCAGCAGGCCTGCGGCGTACTGGTGTATGACCTGGATACCCGGCGCTTCACGCTGGGTGGCGAACTGCTGACGTTGACCTCCCGCGAGCAGGCGGTGCTCGAAGCGCTGATCGCGCGCCCGGGCCGGGTGATGAGCAAGGAGCAACTGGCTTCGCAGGTCTTTGGCCTGGACGAGGAGGCCAGCCCCGATGCAATCGAAATCTATGTGCATCGCCTGCGCAAGAAGCTCGATGGCCAACCCATCGCCATTGTGACTTTCCGCGGCCTCGGCTACCTCTTGGAAGCTCGCGATGCATAAGCCCAGCAGCCTGCGCTGGCGCCTGGTGTGGAACCTGGCCCTGTTGCTCGTATTGTTGATGCTGGCCAGCGGCATGAGTGCCTACTGGAACGGCCGCGAAGCCGCCGATACCGCTTACGACCGCACGTTGCTCGCGTCGGCGCGCACCATCGCCGCAGGCCTGACCCAGGTGGACGGCACCCTCAGCGCCAATGTGCCCTATGTGGCCCTGGACACGTTCGCCTACGACAGTGCCGGGCGCATTTATTACCAGGTCAACGACATTGATCGCAAGCTGATCTCCGGCTACGAGAACCTGCCCGGTCCGCCTCCCGGCACGCCGCGCACCGATGATTACCCGGCGCTGGCGCGGTTCTACAACGCCAAGTATCAGGGCCAGGAAGTACGGGTGGTGAGCCTGCTCAAGGCGGTGTCCGAGCCGAACATGAACGGCATGGCGGAAATCCGTGTGGCCGAAACCGACGAAGCCCGCGTCAGCATGGCTCGCAGTTTGATGGCCGATACGCTGCTGCGCCTGGGCATGCTGGCGGTCGGCGCGTTGCTCCTGGTGTGGTTTGCCGTGAGCGCCGCGCTGCGCCCGCTGGAGCGTCTGCGCAAGGCCGTGGAAGAACGCCAGCCCGACGATCTGCGGCCGCTGCCATTGGTGGAAGTGCAGCACGAATTCGGCCCGTTGGTCAGTTCGCTCAACCACTTTACCGAGCGCCTGCGCGGGCAGTTCGAACGCCAGGCACAGTTTATCGCCGATGCGTCACACGAACTGCGCACCCCTTTGGCCGCGCTCAAGGCGCGCCTGGAGTTGGGCCTGCGCGCCGAAGACCCGGCCACCTGGCGCAGCACGTTGGAAACCGCTGCGCAGGGCACTGATCGCCTGACCCATCTGGCTAATCAATTGCTGTCTCTTGCGCGTATCGAGAACGGCGCACGGGCAATTGCAGAAGGCGGCGCGCAGTTGTTGGATCTGAGCCAGTTGGCCCGTGAGTTGGGGATGGCGATGGCGCCCCTGGCCCATGCGCGTGGCGTGGCGCTGGCATTGGAAGCCGATGAGCCGGTGTGGTTGCGCGGCGAGCCAACGCTGTTGAACGAACTGCTGAGCAACCTGGTGGACAACGCCCTGGCGCACACGCCGCCCGGTGGCAATGTAATCCTGCGGGTGACGGCACCGGCGGTACTGGAGGTGGAGGACGACGGCCCGGGGATCCCGCAGGATGAGCGGGAGCGGGTGTTCGAACGCTTCTACCGGCGCAGTCAGCAGGGCATGGGTTCGGGCCTGGGCTTGGCGATTGTCGGGGAAATCTGCCGGGCGCATCTGGCCCAGATCAGCCTGCACGATGGCGAGCGCGCGGGGCTGAAAGTAAGGGTGAGTTTTATCGCCGGTTGATCAGTAGAACATCGAGCGTGCTTCATCGAGCTCCGCGCGCAGGCGGTCGCTGTAGGGGTCGACCTTGAGCTTTTTCATCGCCGGCACTTCGGAAACCACCACGCCTGCCAGTGGGTGATCGGTGCCGCGATAGCAATACAGCACCGCCAACTGCACCAGGTCGATGTAGTCAAGGCGGCTGGAGTCGCGTTCAAGGTTCAGGTATTGGCCGGGCAGTTTCGCCAGCATCTCCGGAAAGTCCCAGCGGCCGAGCAATTTATCACCCAAGGCTGGATGGATAGTGTCGATCAGGTGGTTGAGGCTGACCGGGTCGGACAGCAACTCGTAGTGATCTTCGGCGTAGGTCAGGATCGGCAGCACGCCGATCTGGTGCACCAGACCGCCAAGCGCTGCCTGGTCCGGCTTGAGCTGGCTGTGGCTGCGACACAAGGCGTAACTCACGCCGGCTACTTCCAGGCTGCGGCGCCACACTTCACGCATTTTCTGATCGACCGTTTCAGAGCGGGCATGAAAAATCTGCTCCATCACCAGGCCGATCGCCAGGTTGCTGCTGTAGTTGGTGCCCAGCCGTGTGATGGCGGTGTGCAGGTCGGTGACTTCCTGGGTGGCGCGCAGCAGCGGACTGTTGACCACTTTGATCAAGCGTGCGGACAGGGCGGTATCGCGACCGATCACTTTGCTCAAGTGGCTGATGCTGATTTCCGGGTCCTCGGCGGCCTTGCGAATATTCAGGGCCACTTCCGGTAATGTCGGCAGAACCAGGTCATCGTTTTCGATGGCCGTGACCAAAGCCTGTTGGACTTTTTCCGCCAGCTTGTTCATTCATGTTCTCTAGGGTGTTGCAAAAAAGTACGGCGACTAACGCTGGATCTCTCGATCGCGGTCCAGCGTGTAGGGTAAGTCAAGCAGTTGCAGGCCGGGGCCTTCGAGCGTGCCTAAATGCACATCGCCACTATCGGCAGCTTCGGCTTGCAATACGGCCAGAAGTTCAATCACCGGACCCGCATTGGCCGCGATTACCACCTCACCGATCGAACTGTTATGGCTGGGCGAAAACAGCGGGGTGCCTGGCTCGGGCATTTGCGTCGATTCAAGGCTCAAGCGGTACAGGCGGCGCTTGAGTTTGCCCAGGTACTGCATGCGCGCGACGATTTCCTGGCCGGTGTAGCAGCCTTTCTTGAAACTCACGCCACCGACGGCTTGCAGGTTAAGCATCTGCGGGATGAACAACTCGCGGGTCTGGGGCATGACCTGGCCGATACCGGCACGGATCTGGCCCAGTAGCCACTCGTTCAGATCGGCTTCTTTCAATTGCGCACTCAACTGGCCATGTACCGCGTCGGCCTGTTCCGCCGGCACCCAGAGTTCGCTGCGATCAGGTGACACGCGAATCGCGATCAAGTGTTCGTTGCGGGCAACGCTGTCGGTGTCGGCCGGCAGTTCAAGCCCGAGGCTGGCCAGGGTTGAATCCGCGTTGTACAGGCCCAGGCGTGCCCACGCGGCGCTTTCGTCGGTGAGCTTGGATTTGGAGAACACCGCGTATTTCTTCAGATCGGCCAGTTGCGGTTCCAGCAGCTCGGTGGCCATCGCCAACAGCACACCGTCGCCTTGCAGCAGGATGCGAAAGCTGGACTGCATGCGCCCTTTTTGTGTGCAGCGCGCGCCCAGGCTGGCCTGGGTGTCGCTCAGATAGTTGAGGTTGCAGGTCAATTGGCCCTGCAGGAATTTGGCAGCGTCGGCACCGCGCACGGCAAGAACGCCTTCGTGGGACAGGGGGCAGAAAAAAGCAGAGTCGGCCATGGGTCATCGCAGGTCAAAAAGTCTTGGGTGCATCATAGAGGGGCGCCCGGCAAATGGATAGTTTCCGTGGGAGCACGACCAAAGCCGACTGTTGCGCTGCCGTCGGGCCTGTATACTTGCGCTCTATTTGAGGAGCGCTCCATGGTCGAAGATGTAGAACTCAATCGCCTCTATTGGCACAGCCGTCGCGGCATGCTTGAGCTGGACGTGTTGCTGGTGCCATTCGTCAAAGAGGTTTATTCCACGCTCAATGAGGTGGATCGCAAGGTGTATGTGCGACTGCTGGAATGCGAGGACCAGGATATGTTCGGCTGGTTCATGGAGCGCGCCGAGTCGGACGATCCGGAACTGCAGCGCATGGTTCGGATGATCCTGGACCGTGTCCAGCCCAAGTAACCGTTTCGAATGCCGCTGGCAGCCTTCGCGCAGGCTGCTGGTGGCGTATTTGCTTGCCCAGGTGTTCGCGCTGGGTGCCTTGTCGGCAGTGGATGTGCCATTTTCAAGCCTTTGCATGCTGCTGTGCCTTGCGCATGCGGGTTGGGTGCTGCCCAGACATATTCTGTTAACCCATCCTTCATCGGTCTGCGGCCTGCGCCGAGATGAAGAGGGTTGGCAGTTGTTCAGTGAACAGCGTGGCTGGCACGCCGTGCAGTTGCGCCCCGACAGCCTGGCACTGCCACCGATCGTGGTGCTGCGCTATCGCGTGCGCGGGCAATGGTGGTCGCGTTCGATCTGCGTGCCGAGGGATTCGCAGGCCGCCGATACGCACCGGCGCCTGCGGGTACGCCTGAAGTTCAGCCGCCGTAGGTGGTTGGCACCAGGATAGTGTCGCGGGCCTCCGGCAGCATCTGCGGGTAGTCGAGGGTGTAATGCAGGCCTCGGCTTTCCTTGCGCTCCATGGCGCAGCGGATCATCAGCTCGGCGACCTGGGCCAGGTTGCGCAGCTCGATCAGGTCGCGGCTGACCTTATAGTTGCTGTAGAACTCGTCGATTTCATCGAGCAGCAAGCGCACTCGGTGCTGCGCGCGCTGCAGGCGCTTATTGGTGCGCACGATCCCCACATAGTCCCACATGAAACGCCGCAACTCGTCCCAGTTGTGGGCAATGATCACGTCTTCATCCGAGTCGGTGACCTGGCTGGCGTCCCAGCGGGGCAGGGCGGCCGGCACCGGGATTCGCGGCAACTGCTCGAGTATGTCCGCCGCCGCCGAACGCGCGTAGACGAAGCATTCAAGCAGCGAGTTGCTGGCCATGCGATTGGCGCCATGCAGGCCGGTGAAGCTGGTCTCGCCAATCGCATACAGGCCCGGCACATCGGTGCGGCCATGCTGGTCGACCATTATGCCGCCGCAGGTGTAGTGCGCGGCAGGCACTACCGGGATCGGGCCTTGGGTGATGTCGATATTGAAGGTCAGGCAGCGTTCGTAGACGGTGGGGAAGTGGGTCTTGATGAATGCTTCAGGCTTGTGGCTGATGTCCAGATACACACAGTCGATGCCCAGGCGCTTCATTTCATGGTCGATGGCGCGTGCGACGATATCGCGCGGTGCCAGTTCGGCGCGCGGGTCGAAACGCTGCATGAAGCGTTCGCCGTTCGGCAGTTTCAAGTGTGCGCCTTCGCCACGCAGGGCTTCGGTGATCAGAAAGCTTTTGGCCTGCGGGTGATACAGGCAGGTGGGGTGAAACTGGTTGAATTCCAGGTTGGCCACCCGGCAGCCCGAGCGCCAGGCCATGGCGATGCCGTCGCCGCAGGCGCCGTCGGGGTTGCTGGTATAGAGGTAGACCTTGGCTGCGCCACCCGAGGCGAGGATGGTGAAGCGCGCGCCATAGGTGTCGACCTCGCCGCTGCCGCGGTTGAGCACGTAGGCGCCAAGGCAGCGTTCGCCGTCCAGGCCCAGGCGCTTTTCGGTGATCAGGTCGACCGCGACGCGCTGCTCCAGCAGTTCGATGTTCGGGCGCTGTCGAGCCTGGTCGAGCAGGGTCTTGAAAATGGCTGCGCCGGTTGCATCGGCGGCGTGGATGATGCGCCGGTGGCTATGGCCGCCTTCACGTGTCAGGTGGAACTCGAAGCCGCCGTCGTCGGCGCGTGCGTGCTCGTCACGGGTGAAGGGAACGCCCTGGTCGATCAGCCATTGGATCGCTTCGCGGCTGTGCTCGACGGTGAAGCGCACCGCGTCCTCGTCGCACAGGCCGCCGCCGGCGTTGAGGGTGTCTTCGACGTGGGACTGCACAGTGTCGGCGTCATCCAGAACCGCCGCCACGCCGCCTTGGGCCCAGAATGTCGAGCCGTTGGCCAGGTCGCCTTTGCTCAGCACCGCGATGCGCAGGTGGCTCGGCAGGGTCAGGGCAAGGCTCAATCCGGCTGCGCCGCTGCCAATCACCAGAACATCGTGTTGAAACTGTTGGCTCATTTATAGGATTCCGCAAAAAGCGATCCGCAAGGGTGGCGCTGACAGAACGCCGGGATCGGCGAATCAAAGGGTCACACGGCCCACTAGTATATAGAGGGGGGGACCGGCACAATAGCCAGGCATGCGTGGCAATATGAGATTACGGTGCGTGGCTTGGGTATAATCAGCCGGTTATCGAATCGGGAACTTTTTGCATGGCTCCCGACTCAATAGCAGGTTGCCCGAAAGCTGGGAAAACGTTGAGTTTATTGGCCCGTCGGGAGCATTGGACGCGTCAGAAAACCGACGACAAGATTATTCGCGCAGCCGGCGTTACCCGCGCTGCGTTTTTCGTGTGTGCCAAATCAGTGCATGCCGGAAACTTGCTTGGAGGGGGAGAACTTTTGCGAAAAGACCGAGTCTATGTTTGCAAGCCTGATCGTTTAGTTATGCAAGCCTCCTTCAAGTACTACGAGGAGTGTTCATGCTAACCCAGGAAGAGGATCAGCAGCTGGTTGAGCGCGTACAACGCGGCGACAAGCGAGCATTTGATCTGCTAGTGCTGAAATACCAGCACAAAATTCTCGGGTTGATCGTGCGGTTTGTGCACGACACCCATGAAGCGCAGGACGTTGCACAGGAAGCTTTTATCAAGGCTTACCGTGCACTCGGCAATTTTCGCGGTGACAGTGCGTTTTATACGTGGCTGTACCGAATCGCCATTAACACGGCGAAAAACTATCTGGTGTCTCGCGGCCGCCGCCCACCGGATAGCGATGTAAGTTCAGAAGATGCTGAGTTTTATGATGGTGATCACGGCCTCAAAGATCTCGAGTCGCCGGAGCGTGCATTGCTGCGCGACGAGATCGAAGGAACCGTTCATCGCACAATTCAGCAACTGCCGGAAGATTTGCGTACCGCATTAACTTTACGTGAATTCGATGGTCTGAGTTACGAAGACATTGCGAGCGTCATGCAATGTCCGGTGGGGACTGTAAGGTCACGGATTTTCCGGGCCCGGGAAGCCATCGACAAAGCCTTGCAACCGTTGTTGCAGGAAAACTAAAGACAGCGGCGACAGCCAAGAGAGGAACCGCCATGAGTCGTGATGCCCTGCAGGAATCGCTGTCCGCAGTGATGGATAACGAAGCGGATGAACTGGAACTTCGTCGAGTGCTCAACGCATTTGATGATGCCGAAACCCGTGATACCTGGTCTCGTTACCAAGTCGCTCGGGCGGTGATGCACAAGGATCTTCTAATCCCTCGTCTGGATATTGCTGCGGCTGTTTCTGCCGCGCTGGCTGATGAAGCCGTTCCGGCTAAAGCTGCTCGTGGTCCTTGGCGTAGCCTGGGTCGCCTTGCAGTGGCAGCCTCGGTAACTGTTGCCGTGCTGGCGGGTGTTCGCCTGTACAACCAGGACGAAATTGCCGGTGCCGAATTGGCCCAGCAGACCCAGCAGCCGGTTATGGCTGGCCCGCAGGTCAAAGGTCCGGCCGTACTTGCCGGCTACAAGGAAAGCTCCGACACGACCGGCCCGATGGCTAACGGCGTGCTTCAGGGGCAATCCGGCTGGCAGGATCAGCGTCTTCCAGGTTACCTGCGCCAACACGCTCAGGAATCGGCCTTGAAAGGCACTGAAAGTGCTCTGCCATACGCTCGCGCTGCAAGCCTGGAAAACCGTTGAACCGTTAAGGAGCTTTATGCGCGCCATACCGCTCCTTACGCTGTTGATCAGTGGTTGGTTTGTACTCCCCGCCCATGCCGATGAAGCGCAGGACTGGCTTAATCGACTTGGGCGTGCAGAGCAGACCCAAAGTTTTGAAGGTACGTTCGTCTATGAACGTAATGGCAGTTTTTCCACTCATGACATCTGGCATCGTGTCCAGAACGGTCAAGTCAGAGAGCGCCTTTTGCAGCTCGATGGCTCTGCCCAGGAAGTCGTGCGAGAGGATGGCCGTACCCAATGCGTAAGCGGCACTTTAGTGCCCGGGCTTGGGAATTCCCGCGATGCACCTTCGCGCGCGCTTGATCCGCAAAAACTCAATCAATTTTATGAACTGGCCGTCATCGGAAAATCCCGTGTGGCTGGTCGTAATGCTGTGATTGTGGCCGTTACACCGCGTGACCAATACCGGTATGGGTTCGAGTTGCATCTGGATCGCGAAACCGCACTCGCGCTCAAATCCCTGCTGCTTAACGACCAAGGGCAACTGCTGGAGCGATTCCAGTTCACGCGCTTGAACACCTCGGTCCAGCCGGATGATCGCAACTTGCAGCCGAGTAAGGACTGCACGCCCATTGCCCTGGCTAATAGCAGTGCGCCTGAGGTGCAGCCCACCCACATATGGCGTTTGGATTGGTTGCCGCCGGGGTTTCAGCTCACCCGCACTAGTGCGCGAAAGGATGTCCACACCAAAGCCATCGTCGACAGCATGATGTATGACGACGGCCTGGCACGGTTCTCGGTGTTTCTGGAGCCGATCAGCGATGGCAGTGTCACGGAAGCTCGAACGCAGCTGGGCCCGACCGTCGCAGTGTCCCGGCGTCTGAATACCGTCGATGGCGAAATGATGGTGACGGTGGTAGGAGAAATCCCCATAGGTACTGCCGAACGCATCGCGTTATCGGTGCGCGGTGAAAAAAAGGCATCCGCCAAACCTGCACCGTGAGTTGTTAATCCTATGTTCATCTTGACCTTTCAACTTACGTCCATGCCCGCCTGGCTGCCGAGAGCATGAAATGTCTGGATCAGGATTTTCACTTGCAAAAACCTTCCATGTTTTTTATAGGTCAGAGCTTGTCGGCTCTGGCCTTGTTTTGTTCGCGGAACAAAGACGTCGGTCGCGGTTTTCCGGCGTTTATTGAACCCTGTCGCTCAACCCTGCTCGTCGTAACGGGAGCTGTATGTCGATACCACGTTTGAAATCCTATCTATCCATAATCGCCACGGTGTTGGTGCTGGGTCAGGCCGTGCCTGTGCAAGCGGCCGATCTGCCTGACTTCACCCAACTGGTTGAGCAGGCCTCGCCAGCCGTAGTGAACATCAGTACCACGCAGAAGCTGCCGGATCGCAAAGTGTCGAACCAGCAGATGCCGGATCTCGAAGGCCTGCCGCCCATGTTGCGTGAGTTTTTCGAGCGTGGCATGCCACAACCCCGGGCGCCACGGGGTGGCGGTGGTGGCGGTCAGCGTGAAGCGCAATCGCTGGGTTCGGGCTTCATCATTTCCCCGGATGGTTACATTCTCACCAATAATCACGTGATTGCCGATGCGGACGAGATCCTCGTGCGCCTGGCTGATCGCAGCGAACTCAAAGCCAAGTTGATAGGCACCGATCCGCGCTCCGATGTGGCGTTGTTAAAGATCGATGGCAAGGATCTGCCGGTGCTGAAACTGGGCAAGTCCCAAGACCTGAAAGCCGGTCAGTGGGTGGTCGCCATCGGTTCGCCTTTTGGCTTTGACCATACGGTAACGCAAGGTATCGTCAGCGCCATTGGTCGTAGCCTGCCCAATGAAAACTACGTGCCGTTCATCCAGACTGACGTGCCGATCAACCCGGGTAATTCCGGTGGGCCGCTGTTCAATCTGGCGGGTGAAGTCGTAGGGATTAACTCGCAGATCTATACCCGTTCCGGTGGGTTCATGGGCGTGTCGTTTGCCATTCCGATCGACGTGGCCATGGATGTTTCTAATCAGCTCAAAAGCGGTGGCAAGGTCAGTCGTGGCTGGTTGGGCGTGGTAATCCAGGAAGTGAACAAGGACCTGGCTGAATCCTTCGGGCTCGACAAACCGGCGGGCGCACTGGTTGCGCAGATTCAGGACAATGGTCCGGCCGCCAAGGGTGGCCTGCAGGTCGGTGACGTGATCCTGAGCATGAATGGCCAGCCGATCATCATGTCGGCCGACCTGCCGCATCTGGTCGGTGCATTGAAGGCGGGCAGTAAAGCCAAGCTCGAAGTGATCCGTGATGGAAAGCGTCAGAATGTGGAGCTGACCGTCGGCGCCATTCCTGAAGAAGGCGCCACCCTGGATGCGCTGGGTAACACCAAGCCGGGCGCCGAGCGCAGCAGCAATCGCCTGGGCATTGCAGTGGCCGAGCTGACTGACGAGCAGAAGAAGAGCTTCGACCTCAAGAGCGGTGTGGTAATCAAGGAAGTGCAGGATGGGCCTGCCGCGTTGATCGGTCTGCAACCGGGTGATGTGATTACGCACCTGAACAACCAGGCGATCGACACGACCAAGCAGTTCACTGACATTGCCAAAGCGCTGCCGAAGAATCGTTCTGTGTCGATGCGTGTACTGCGTCAAGGCCGTGCCAGCTTCATTACGTTCAAACTGGCCGAGTAACGCGCCAGCTCAATAAAAAGCCCCGCTTTCCTTTAGAGAGAGCGGGGCTTTTTTGTGGGCGATGGATTCAGCTCATCATCCCTTTGACCAGTCGTTCCTGTTCGATCAACTCACGCTGGCGCGCATCGATCCGCGACGACAGCGGGAAGTTGTTGCCGGCACGGCGCTTGGCAAAGTCCAATTGCTGGATAGCCTGCTGGAAGTCGCCTACCAGCGCGAAGTATTCGGCGCGGGCCTGGTGCAGGCCGATGATGTTGCCGGACAAACCGCGCGTCTCGGCGACCTGATACCACACGTCCGGATCATCCGGGCGGGATTTGAGCAGCGCATCCAGGGCCTTTTCCGCATCGGCGGTGCGATTCTGCTTGAGCAGCAGGTCGACCCGGACCTGATTCAGCGGGTAGTTACTGGGGTATTGGGTGAGCATCTTGTCGGTGCGTTGCTGGGCATCGGGCAGGCGGTTGTTGATGATGTCTAGCTCGATCTGCGCCAGGTTGTAGGTGATATCGTTGGGAGCCTTAGCCAGCAGCGGCGCCAGGTTCTCCCGTGCTTCCTTGAGTTTCGTGCCTTTTATCTGAGCAATGGCGAGGCCGTAGCGCGCCACATCGTTTTTTGGATTTTCGTCGAGCTGTGCCTGGAAGCGTTTCGCAGCCAGGCCTGGGGTGTCTTCGTATTTCAACTGCACCCTCGCGCGAATCAACTGGTAGCGCAGGCTGTCTTCCTTGCCGCCGGGCTTGGCTTGTTCGGCGCGGTTGCGGGTGTCGGCGATCCGGGACTCGGTTACCGGGTGAGTCAACAGGAATTCCGGTGGCTTGGCGTCGAAGCGGTATTGGCGCATCAAGCGCTCGAACATGGTTGGCATTGAGCGTGGGTCGTAACCGGCTTTTTCCAGATTGACGATGCCGATGCGGTCGGCCTCTTGTTCATTCTGTCGGGAAAAACGACGCTGCTCCTGGATCGCTGCGGCCTGAGTGCCGGCAATCGCTGCAATGCCAGCATCGCCCGCGCCTGCTGCGGCAGCGATGATGCCGCCGAGCAGTGCGGCCATCATCGGTACCTGCATGCGCTGTTGTGCTTCAACGCCTCGTGCGAAGTGGCGCTGGGACAAGTGAGCCAGTTCGTGAGCCAGCACCGAGGCGTATTCGCCTTCGGTCTGGGCATTGAGAAACAGTCCGCCGTTGACCCCGACAATCCCGCCCGGTGCGGCAAAGGCGTTCAATTGCGGGCTGTTGATCAGGATGAATTCCAGGCGCCGGTCGTTGACCTGGCTGGTCTCCACCAGCTTGTAGACGCTGGTTTCAACATAATCCTTGAGTTGGGGGTCGTTGAGCTGCGAGACCTGGCCCCGCAGGTACGCCAGCCAGGCACGACCCAGTTGGTATTCCTGTTGCGGCGAGACAATGGCAGAACTGGCGTCGCCCAGCGACGGCAAGTCATCGGCGAAGCCGGGAGAGGCCAGCAGGCAGGCCAGCGTCAGCAGGGAAGGGCGCAAAAAATTCATGCACGAGGCCTTTCGACAAAGAGCTTACTGTAGCCGGACACTGAGCTTCGGACCAGATATTCTAAGCGCCCCGAATGCTTGTCCCGGAGTAAGACATGACCGACCCCATCGCCTTCGACGCCGAGCTTGATGCCAGCGGCCTCAATTGCCCGTTGCCCTTGCTCAAGGCCAAGCTGGAGCTCAATCGATTGGCCAGCGGTGCGGTGCTCAAGGTGATCGCCACCGATGCAGGCTCGCAGCGCGACTTCCGTACCTTCGCCAAACTGGCCGGGCACACCTTGTTGCGCGAAGAAGATGCCTGCGGTGTGTACCGGTATTGGTTGCGCAAGGCCTGATCTGTCTGGCCCGCTGCCGCTGCAGGCGAGAGCAGGCCCTCGCCTGCCGATGCCGGTTCAGGCCTTGTTCAAGGCCTGGGCGGCGGCCAGCACCGCATCCACATGCCCTGGCACTTTCACGCCGCGCCATTCCTGGCGCAGCACACCGTCTTTATCGATCAGGAACGTGCTGCGGTCCACGCCCAGGTATTCCTTGCCATACAGCTTCTTCAACTTGATCACGTCAAACAGCTGGCAGACCGCTTCGTCCTTGTCGCTGAGCAGCTCAAAGGGGAATGCTTGCTTGGCTTTGAAGTTTTCGTGGGACTTCACGCTGTCGCGCGACACGCCGAACACTTCGGTGTCGGCAGCCTGGAACGCTGCGTGCTGGTCGCGGAAGCCCTGGCCCTGGGTGGTGCAGCCCGGCGTGCTGTCCTTGGGGTAAAAGTAGAGCACCACCTGCTTGCCCTTGAGGGCGGCCAGGCTGAACGTCCGGCCGCTGGTGGCCTGGGCTTCGAAGTCGGGTACGGGTTGGTCGATGACTACCGCCATGGGTACATCCTTACATTGGGTTCTGTGGTCGCCACGGTTCGATCAGGGCGTCGAGGTTCAGCGCATCGGCGAAATCCAGGAACTGGTCGCGCAGCCAACTGATCTGCACGCCGGCCGGCAACGTCACGGTGAATGTGGCGTTGAGCATGGTGCCGCCGGTCTGGGGCGCCTGGTAGGTGTCGCACGTCAGGTTCTCCAGCTCGACGTTATGGTCGATGAAGAACTGGCACAGCTCATTGACGATGTCCGAACGGTAGGCCGAGCTGACATAAGCTACGTAAGGCAGGGCCTGGGGACGGTTCTCCAGGGCCGCGCTGCGTACCACGTTAACGGTGAAGTCATGCTTCTTGGCCAGGCCCGGCAAGCCGGTCTCAAGGCGCGCCAGGGCGTCCCAGGTCCCGGAAATCTGCAGCACCAGGGCGCTGCACTCGCCATGGCGGGTCAGGCGAGAGGTTACGACGGCGCAGCGGTTCTCATGGCTGGCGCGGCACAGGACGTTGGTCAGCTCCATGGGGTTGGCGCCGAGGGCACTGATAACAAGGAATTGTTCGCGAACTGTGGGGGTGGACATGCAGCCTTCCTAAAGCGATGAGCGGTCGATACCGAGAGGGCCGTATCGATCAAAGGATCAAGGGTAGCGAAAAGCGTCGCCAAGGGCTAGGAGGTGGCGATTTCATTGCGTCATCGGCCCGATTCCAGCGGTCCTCGAATCGCCCTTTGGCCCGATGATGGCATCGATCGCCGTTTAGTTGCGTCAGAACGCATCCTCACGCGGTACTTCGCTTGTGCAAGCATCTTGGCGCCAGTACCATTACGGCTCTCTTTTTCCGGCAGGAGCGGTTGCATGATTGCGGGCAGTATGGTGGCACTGGTCACACCCATGGATGCACAAGGTCATCTCGACTGGGACAGCCTGGGCAAACTGGTGGACTTCCACCTGCAAGAAGGCACCAATGCCATTGTTGCGGTCGGCACCACGGGTGAATCGGCCACACTCGATGTGGAAGAACATATCCAGGTCATCGAGTTCGTGGTCAAGCGCGTGGCCGGGCGTATCGCGGTCATCGCCGGCACGGGCGCCAATTCGACGCGTGAAGCGATCGAACTGACCAAAAACGCCAAGAAAGCCGGTGCAGATGCCTGCCTGCTGGTGACCCCGTACTACAACAAGCCGACCCAGGAAGGCCTTTACCAGCACTTCCGCACCATTGCCGAAGCCGTCGACATTCCGCAGATCCTCTATAACGTGCCGGGCCGTACCGCCTGCGACATGAAGGCCGAGACCGTAATCCGCCTGTCCACCGTGCCGAACATCGTCGGCATCAAGGAAGCCACCGGCGACCTGCAGCGCGCCAAGGACATCCTGGCCGGCGTGAGCGCCGACTTCCTGGTGTATTCCGGTGACGACGCCACTGCCGTCGAGCTGATCCTGCTGGGCGGCAAGGGCAATATCTCCGTGACCGCCAACGTGGCCCCCCGTGCCATGAGCGACATGTGCGCCGCCGCTCTCGCCGGCGATGCCGCCAAAGCCCGCGCGATCCACGAGAAGCTGATGCCGCTCAACAAGACACTGTTTATCGAATCCAACCCTATTCCCGTGAAATGGGCGCTGTTCGAGATGGGCATGATGCCGGACGGTATCCGTCTGCCGCTCACCCGTCTCAGCGAAGCCTGTCACGAACCGCTGCGACAGGCCCTGCGCCAGTCCGGCGTCCTGGTTTAATTGAGGAAGCACTACGCATGAAGCGATTGGCCGGACTTTCCGCACTTGCCTTGATTATCTCCAGCACCAGCGGCTGCGGTTGGATCTGGGGCCCGGAAGGCTACTTCCGTGACCGCGGCAGCGATTATCTGGAAGCACAAGCAACCAAACCGATGCAATTGCCGCCGGACGTCAATGTCGCCAAGCGCCTTGACCCATTGCTGCCGATTCCACGCAACGTCGCCGATGACACCACCAAGGGTGAGTACGTGGTGCCACGTCCACAGCCGATCGCGGCCGTGGCCGATGCCAGCGACTACAGCCTGCAGAAAAGCGGCGACTCGCGCTGGATCGTTGCTCAACGTCCACCTGCCGAAGTCTGGCCGGTGGCGGTGCAGTTCTTCCAGGACAACGGTTTCCGCATTGACGAACAACGTCCGCAGACCGGTGAATTCACCACTGCGTGGCAGCAGCGCAATGAATTGTCCGCCAGCATGGCCAAGCGCCTGCAAGCCGGTGGCGTCGCCGCCGATAGCGAAACGCGTGTGCGCGTGCGGATCGAACCCGGCGTACAGCGCAATACCAGTGAAGTCTATGTGGTGAGCGCCGAGCGCCCTGCCGGCAGCACGTCCAACGTCGAGTTCACCAATCGCTCGGTCAATACCGGTGTCGACTCTGCACTGGTCGATGAAATGCTGGCCAGCATGAGCCGGATCTCCGAGAAGGGCGGTTCGGTCTCGCTGCTCGCGGCCCGCGATTACGACACCCCAAGCCGCGTCAGCCTCACCGAGGACGGCAGCGGCAACGTGGTGCTGAACCTGGGTGAAGACCTGGATCGCGCCTGGGCCAGCGTCGGCCGTGCCTTGGAGCAAGGCCCATGGCGCGTTGAAGACATCAACCGCAGCCTGGGTCTTTACTACATCAACGTCGCCGAAAAGGCCGAGCGCAAGGATGACGAGCCTGGTTTCTTCGGCAAGTTGTTTGGCAGCACACCGACCAAGGAAGAAGTCGAGACCCGCGCCGAGCGTTATCAGGTCCGTTTGAGCAAGGTTGGCGAAACCGTGCAAGTCACGGTCGAGAAGAACATCAATACCGTAGCGCCGGCTGAAACAGCGCGCAAAGTGTTGGGAGTGATTCAGGACAACCTGGGCTGATCCGATGCGTTTTGCCGTTCTCGGCAGCGGTAGCCAAGGGAACGGCACGCTGGTCGCCCATGACGACACGTATGTGCTGGTCGATTGTGGTTTCTCGCTGCGGGAAACCGAGCGACGCCTGCTGCGCCTGGGGGTTCACCCCACGCAGTTGAGCGCGATTCTGGTGACCCACGAACATGCCGACCACGTGCATGGCGTGGGTTTGCTGTCTCGGCGCTACAATCTTCCGGTGTACTTGAGTCGCGGTACCTTGCGCGGGATGCGCAAACCCATTGAACCCGCAGGTTTCCTGGCCGGTGGCGAGACGTTGCAGGTCGGTGCCTTGAGCATCGACGTGATTGCCGTTGCGCACGACGCTCAGGAACCGACGCAGTATGTCTTCAGCGATGGGGAGCGGCGTTTCGGCGTGCTCACCGACCTGGGTTCCTACTGTGCCAAGGTGCTGGACGGTTACCGCAACCTCGATGCGTTGATGATCGAGTCCAACCACTGCCGTGACCTGCTGGCGCGTGGTCACTACCCGTATTTTCTCAAGCAGCGGGTGGGCGGCGAACGGGGGCATTTGAACAACCACCAGGCGGCGTACCTGGTGTATGAGTTGGGCTGGCAAGACCTGCAACATCTGGTCCTGGCCCACCTGAGCAGCAAGAACAACCTGCCGACGCTTGCCCGGCAATGTTTTGTCGACACCCTCGGGTGCGACCCGGACTGGCTGCAACTGGCCGATCAAGATTCAGGGCTCGACTGGCGACATATCGCCTAGCCCACCTCACTCAAAGCGGAGCCCATCATGGAAAAACGTGAAGAACTCTACCGCGGCAAAGCCAAGTCGGTTTACAAGACCGACGACGCCAACCGCCTGATCCTGCTGTTTCGCAACGACACCTCGGCGTTCGACGGCAAGCGCATCGAGCAACTTGATCGCAAGGGCATGGTGAACAACAAGTTCAATGCCTTCATCATGCAGAAGCTCGAAGCGGCCGGTATTCCGACCCAATTCGACAAGCTGCTGGGCGACAACGAATGCCTGGTGAAGAAACTGGACATGATCCCGGTCGAGTGCGTCGTGCGTAACTACGCCGCCGGCAGCCTGGTCAAGCGCCTGGGTGTGGAGGAGGGCCTCAAGCTAAACCCTTACACCTTCGAACTGTTCCTGAAAGACGATGCCAAGGGCGACCCGTTCATCAACGAGTCCCACGTTGTGGCTTTCGGCTGGGGCACCGCCGAGCAATTGGCGCGCATGAAGGAATTGTCCCTCAAGGTCAACGACGTGCTGAGCAAGCTGTTCGACGACGCCGGCCTGCTGTTGGTGGACTTCAAACTGGAATTCGGCGTATTCCATGACGGCTCCATCGTCCTGGGTGACGAGTTCAGCCCGGACGGCTGCCGCCTGTGGGACAAGGACACCAAGAAGAAGATGGACAAGGACCGCTTCCGCCAGGGCCTCGGTGATGTCATCGAAGCCTACGAAGAAGTCGCCAACCGTCTGGGCGTACCGCTTTAATCGACGCAAGCATCTGATAGCACGGAAAAAAATCTCGCAAGAGCTTTGCTTCCACGAAACAGGCTGTTATGATGCGCGCCGTTGGAGAGATGCCAGAGTGGCCGAATGGGACGGATTCGAAATCCGTTGTACCTTCACCGGTACCTAGGGTTCGAATCCCTATCTCTCCGCCATTATTGAATAACCAAAAGCCCCTGAAAGGTTTAACCCTTTCAGGGGCTTTTGCGTTTCCGATGGCTTCATCGTAGAGGTGGGTTGTGTCCGGTGCGGGTACCGGCGTCCTTCACTCAAACACTAACCCCTCACTCCCCAAAACCTCCACCATCTGCGCAAACTCCGGCAGCCGCGCCACATATTCCGTTTCGAACGCCAGATACCGATCCTGCGCCGCTACGTAACGAATCTGCGGTTTCACTCGCGGGATGTCTTTGGAGGACAGTTTCAGCACGTCATTGCTGCGCTGGTTCCAGAACCACGCCAGCGTGTGCGTGCCGAAGGTTTGCGTGTGGTAATTCCACACCCACCAATCGCCATGGCCGCGGGCGACGTGCAGTTGCCCATGAAAGGTGCGCAGGGTGATGACCTGCTTGGGTTGCGTGGTCAGCAGGCGCGTGTCCTGGCGCAGTTCGCTGCCGAAGCCGTCCAGGACTGCACGGGTGCTGGCGCCGGTGATGAAGTTGAAGCGCCACGCCAGCAGCACGGTTTCCTGATAGCCCGAGTGTTCGCGGTTGGGCCGTGTGCCTTCGCTGAACAACAGTACCTCGTCGCCTTCCAGGTACGCTGTGGCCGCGCGCAACTGATAACCCTCAGCCGGCAACGGTTTGGCGGCGATGACGGCGTGTTGCGCGGGGGCTTGGTTGCAGATCCAGCACTGCGGGCCGTTGTGCTGCATAAACAGCAAACGGTTGGGCCCGATAGGCAAGAGGGTCAGTTCATCCGGGTGTTCGAAAATGACCTCGCTGGTCTGCGCGGTGATGCGCCAGATCCGCGTCAACGGCTCGGGGTCGTAGAGGCGTTGACGCTCGTATATCTGCCCATCGACCACCACGCAGGGCTCTTCAAACGCCGGCCATTGGATCTGGGCAGGCCCGAAGTCCTCCACAGCATCACCCTGGCGGATCTCGTACTGATAGCGGTCATCCGAACCGTACGCGCCGCGCGTCACCTGACGCTTCCACAGGCTGTGTTGAACGTTGGCATCGATAAGTTGCAGATCGGCGCCGTCCACGCTGTCATCGCGGGCTTCGAGCATGTCCTGCTCGGTGGGTGGCCAGGGGTTGTAATCAATCAGGAAGCACAGCCAGCGGTCTTCGTCCTGCTCGGTAATCGCGGCCCAGCCGTTGCGGTAGTTGTACGCGTGCACAGAGGTCGGGCCGGGGTAGTCGTGCACGTCCTGCAGCCACTTGAGCTTGCTGCGCCTGGGTGGGCGCGCGGGCGGTGTTTGCGCTTCGATCAGCGTGGGCGTGAAGCGTGGCGCTGCGTTGTGCTCGCGCCAATGCCGGGCAAACCGCTCGCGCTGATCGGTCGGGACAATCACCGGGCGGTAATCGTCGCCACCGGCGTCGAGGTTCCACAGGTCGAAGCCCTCGCGCGCCAATGCAGTGGCCAGCGCATCGAAGCACACCTCGGGCATTTCATTGCACAGCTCGTCCAGCAGCGCCTCGAATGCCGGGCCGCACAGCGCAGGGATATGGGGGTAGGAAGGCGGCAACAGGGCCAGCCATTCGCCGCCGGGAGTTTTCCAATCGATATGCACCAACGGATCGAAACCAGCTGTCATGACGCCTGCCTGCCCTGGGATTGTGTACCACGCCTCTTAAAGCCCGAATCAAACCTCCAGGCCTTGGCGGATTTTTTCCAGCAATTGATCGATATGAAACGGCTTGGTGATCAGGTCCATGCGTTCGCCGAGAAAATCCTGGCGGTTCGCCGCATTCTCGGCGTAACCGGTCATGAACAGGATCGGTAATTCCTGGCGCAGATCCCGCGCATGATCGGCCAGCTCGCGGCCGGTCATGTACGGCAGCCCGAAATCGGTAAGCAGCAGGTCGATCGTCGGATCGGCTCGCAGCATGACGATGGCTTCGTCACCGTCCGCGGCCAGGCTGCAGCGATAACCAGCATCCACCAGCACTTCAGCCACGAAACCACGCACCGAAGGCATGTCTTCGACCACCAGAATGTGCTCGCCGTTGCTCACCCCTGGCACGGCCTCGACCTTCGTGGCCAGGGCGGCGGGGCCGTCGGCGGCGGGCAGCATGATGGTCACTTCGGTGCCCTGGCGGGTCACGCTGCGGATCTGCGCATCGCCGCCGGACTGGCGGGCGAACCCATAGATGGTCGACAGGCCCAGGCCGGTGCCCTGGCCCACCGGTTTAGTGGTGAAGAACGGGTCGAACACTTTGTCGATCACGCCGGGCTCGATACCCACGCCGTTGTCGCGTACCGACAACGCAATGTACGGGCCGTTTTCCAGCTTGGGGTTGCCGGTGGAATGCGCAGGGTACGTGGTTACCCAGATGACGCCACCCTGGGGCAGGGCGTCTCGGGCGTTGATCACCAGGTTGAGCACCGAGCTTTCCAGCTGGATCGGGTCGACCAGCGCCACGGCGGGGTGGGTGGTCAGCTCCAGATTCAGCACGATGTGTTCGCCGATGGTGCGCATCAGCAGCTCTTCCAGGGAGCGGATATGCGCATTGATATCGGTGGGGCGGGTGTCCAGCGGCTGCTGGCGTGCGAACGCGAGCAAGCGGTTGGTCAGGCCGGCGGCGCTCAGAGCGGAGTTCAGCGCGGCGTCGGCATAATTGAGCACCTTGTCGGTGCGCTGGCTCTGAATGCGTTTCTTGATCAGCTCCAGGCTGGTGATGATCCCGGTCAGCAGGTTGTTGAAGTCGTGGGCGATGCCGCCGGTAAGCTTGCCCAATGCATCCATTTTCTGCGCCTGCAGCAACTGCGCCTCGGTGCGGGCCAACTGGCTCGCGGCATTGGCCAGTTCGGCCTGTTGATGACGTTCGCGATGACGATGCTCGGTGACGTCCTCCACGAACACCAGGCTGAGGCCGGCGCTACGGTAAGGCGAAATCTGCCATTCGGTCTCGCGCAGCTGGTCGTCGACCTTCATCAATAACGTGCCTTTCCAGCGTTCACCGGCGGCCAGGCGCAGGCATAGCTCCTGGATCACGGCCAATTGATCGGTGGCGAAGCATTCCAGCAGGGCGTCGGGGTTGAGGTTGGCGTGGATCAGCTGGGCGAAGGCATGGTTGCATTCGTGGACTTTGAGGTGCGCGTCCATCACCGCGATGGGCGCGCTGATGTTGAAGAAAATCTCGCGAAAACGCGCTTCGCTTTCGCGCAAGGCGTATTCAGTGTCGCGTACGCGCAACAAGGTGCGCAGCGTAGCGAGCAGCACCTCCGGGTCCACCGGATGGATCAGGTACGCATCGGCGCCGGCGTCCAGGCCGGTGATGATATCGCCGGTCTCGATCGACGCCGCCGAGACATGCACCACCGGCAGCAACGCGGTGGCGGGGTCGGCGCGCAGGCCGCGCACGATATCGAAACCGCTCATGTCCGGCAGGTTGACGTCCAGGATCAGCGCATCGATGGTGCGACTGGCGATCAGGTCCAGACCGTCCTGGCCGGTGCCGGCTTCCAGTACCCGATAGTGATGGTTTTCCAGGCGCCGGCGCAGGGCGTAGCGCGTGGCAACGTTGTCGTCGACGATCAACACTTGGATGTCACGTTTCATCGACGATCTCGTTGGCGATGGAAAGAGGAATGACCACATAGAACAGCGAACCCACGCCGGGCTTGCTCTCCACGCCGACCCGGCCACCCAGCAATTGAGCGAAGCGCTTGCACAGTGACAGTCCCAGCCCGGTGCCGCGCAGGCGCTTCTGCAGCGGGGAGTCGATCTGGGAAAAGTCCTCGAACAGATTGCTGTGCAGTTCGACCGGGATACCCAGGCCGGTGTCCTGCACCGCGAAGCGGATCTCCCGCTCGTTCTCCATGCACGCCGACACGCGTACCTCACCCTGCAGCGTGAACTTCAGAGCGTTGGAGATAAAGTTGCGCAGGATCTGCGCGAGCTTCTTGTCATCGGTGTACAGCTTGGGCAGGCCGGCCGGCTCTTCGAAGATCAGGTCCACCGCCGAGGCATCGACAATCGGCCGGAACATGCCGCGCAGCGCCGAAAACAGGTCGAACATGTCGAACCAAGCCGGGGAGATACTGATGCGCCCTGCCTCGATCTTGGCCAGGTCCAGCAGGTCATCGACCATCTCGCGCAGTTCCCGCGCCGAGCTGCGGATAAAGCCCACCTGGGTGTGCTGCTCAGGGCTGAGCGGGCCGTCGAGTTCATCGTCCAGCAGGCTGGTGATACTCAGGATCGAGCCCAACGGCGTGCGGAACTCATGGCTCATGTACGACAGGAAACGGCTCTTGAGATCCGAAGCCTGGCGCAGTTGGTCGGCCTGGGTGTCCAGCTCGGCATACAGCGCCAGCACGCCCTGGTTGGTTTCATCCAGCTCGGCGCGCAAGGCGTCGGCTTCCTGGCGCAGGCGTTGCACCTCAGCGGCGAGCGAGGCAGTGGTGTCAGCCATCGATGGCCTCCAGGGCAATCACGAAAACGGTGACGTCATCCCGCCCGCGACAGAAGTCACGGTGCAGGATGGCGGCGATCAAAGCCGGGTGGCGGTGCGTCAGCCCAGGGTAGTCGGCCAGGTTCCAGCGTGACTGCAAGCCGTCGCTGTACAGGATCAGCAACTGGCCGCCGACCTCAGCGTAGTCGAACGGCTGCGCCTTGCGAAACTGCACGCCGACGATGCCCGGGTGGGACGCCAGGCCACGGGACTTGCCGGAGCCGATCAGGCTGGCGCCGATATTGCCCACGCCGGTGAAGCGCAGGCTGCCGGTCGCGGCGTTGTATTGCGCCACGGCCACCGCACCGCCACGGGTGCCGGTCATGCCGACATGCATGTCGGCCATCAGCCGCGTGGCTTCATCAAAGGCACTGCGTGCAAATACCTGTTCGCCGTCCCGCGCGGCGCGTTCGGCTTCGCTGCCATGGCCCAGCCCATCGGCCACCATCACGCTGAAACGGCCGGGTTCGATTGCCAGGTGCCAGGCGTCGCCGCAGGCCGGGTCGTCATGCAGCGAATGCTGGCTGACCCCGTAGCGAATGTCGCTGACCGTGGAGGCTCGTGGATACAGACGCGCGAGCATCGCCGTGCCGCGAGGGTCGGCATATACATCGAACACCTGGGCCACCCGTGAAATGGCGCCCATGCCGATGCCCTGGGTGCCGCCGGTGGAAAACCCGTCCACCAGACAGCTGTCCAGGTCAAAGCCCTGGCCGCGGTCCACGGCGATCATCTCCACACCGCCGTTGCCGGTGGCGCGCAGGTGCAATTGCCCGTGAGCCGCATGCTTGAGGATGTTGCTGCTCAGCTCGGTGGCCACCAACGCCACTCTGCCGGCGTCGGTTTCGTCGAAGCCCAGGTGTTCGGCGAGTTTCTGCGCGGTGCGTCGGGCGTGGCCAATCTGGCTTACATCCTCGATCAACAACACCTCGGTGAGGGCGCTGGGAATATTCAGGCCCATCGAGTGATCGTCACGCGGGTGCCCTGGCCGGGTGCGGTGTCCAGTTCGAATTCGTCCACCAGGCGCTTGGCGCCGGTCAGCCCCAGGCCGAGCCCGCCGCCGGAGGTCCAGCCGTCGGTCATCGCCAGCTTGAGGTCGGGAATGCCCGGGCCTTCGTCGCGAAACGTCAGGCGAACGCCGGGGCGCAGGTCCTTCTCGACTATTTCCCAATCCATATACCCGCCACCGCCGTAGACCACCGTGTTACGCGCCAGCTCGCTGACCGCCGTGACCAGTTTGGTCAGGTCGATCAGGCGCATGCCGCAGTCCTGGGCCAGTTTGCGGACCAATTGCCGAGCCAGCACGACGTCCTGTTCGATCAGCACCGGGTGCGTGCCATTGCTGGCCACGGTCATGAGTGGTCCACCCGTTCTCGCAACAGCTTCATGCCTCGTTCGACATTCAATGCGGTGGCGACGCCGGGCAGGGTCATGCCCAATTCCACCAGGGTAATGGCCACCGCCGGTTGCATGCCCACCAGCACGGTCTGCGCGTCCATGATCCGCGACAGGCCGGAGATGGTGCCGATCATGCGGCCGATAAAGGAGTCGACCATGTCCAGCGCCGAGATATCGATCAATACGCCACGCGCCGAGGTGCGATTGATGCGTTCGGACAGGTCGTCCTGCAGCGTCAACGCCAACTGGTCGTGCATGTCCACCTGGATGGTCACGAGTAGAAACTCGCCCATCTGCAAAATCGGGATGCGTTCCATAATCAGACGGCCTTGGTCACGGTCACGCCCAGGCGCTTGAGGGACAGGGCCAGGGCGTCGGCCAGATTGGCCTTGGTGACCACGCCTTGCAGGTCAAGGCCCAGGTGCACGATGGTCTGGGCGATCTGCGGGCGCACGCCGCTGATGATGCAGTCGGCACCCATCAGGCGAATGGCGGTCACGGTCTTGAGCAGGTGCTGGGCCACCAGGGTATCGACGGTCGGCACACCGGTGATGTCGATAATTGCGATTTCCGCGCCGGTGTCGACGATGCGTTGCAGCAGCGACTCCATCACCACCTGGGTGCGCTGGGAATCCAGGGTGCCGATCATCGGCAGGGCCAGTACGCCATCCCACAGTTTGACCACCGGCGTGGACAGTTCGAGCAGTTCTTCCTGCTGGCGCTTGATCACCAGTTCACGGGACTTCTGGAACGTGCGAATGGTGTGCATGCCGAGGGCATCGAGCAGCTCGGAAATTTCCCACAGCTGTTCGGCCAGTTGCGCCGGCTGTTCGACGTATTCGCGTTGCAGCAGGGCGAACAGCGGGCCTTTGAGCGCGAAGATGAAACTGGCGGTCTGTTGCGAGTCCTGGCCGACCAGCGCGCGGCTATGGGACAGCTTTTCCAGGAGCACGCGGGTTTCGGCCCAGTTCTCGTGGTTGACGTTCTGCGAACCGCCTTGTTCCAAGGCTGCAATCAGTGTGCTCAGGAAGTCGTTGGCCTGTTGTTTCAGCTCGGCTTCCTTGACGTTACGGGTGGCACCCGAGGCCTCGAGGCTTTCGATCCATGTGCTCAACAGGCTGAGTTTGTTGGTTTGCAGCGCCTGAACGGTGTTCGCGTGAAGTGTCGCCATGGGAAAGCTCCTGGATGCCTGATATATGCTGCGCGCAATCTATACCAAAATGTGTCGTTTGAAACTGTTTACACGGATTATTGCGGGGGATGTCTACAAACTGCGTCGCCCCACGTTCATGGGCCTCGGGTACTATAGATCGACCCTCTCAGTCGGCCAGTGCTTCCCGTGATTATCAATTTCGACCTCAACGACCTGCAGGCCTTTCGTGCCGTGGTGGACAAAGGCAGTTTTCGCGGCGCCGCCGAAGCGATCCGCATCTCGCAACCGGCCTTGAGCCGACGCATCGAAAAGCTCGAATCGGCGCTCGATGTGAAGCTGTTCGAGCGCACCACCCGACGTGTCAGCCTGACCATGGTGGGGCGCGCGTTTCTCCCGCAGGTCGAACGCATGCTCGACGACCTCGACCTCGCGCTGATGGGCATCAGCAATGTGGCGTCCACGCGCATGGGCAATGTCACCATCGCCTGCGTGCCCTCCACCGCGTACTACTTCATGCCTCATGTAATCTCCGAGTTCCACAAGCTCTACCCGAAGATTCGCCTGCGCGTGCTCGACGCCAGTGCCGGCGAGGTGTGCAGTGCGGTGGAAAGCGGCGAGGCGGATTTCGGCGTGAGTTTCAGCGGCAGCCTGGCCGATGAGGTGGAGTTTGAACTGTTGCTGCAGGAGCGTTACGTGCTGGCGTGCCGGCGTGACCATCCACTGGCCGGGCGCGACAGCGTGACCTGGGCCGAAGCCTATGAGCATGACTACATCACCGTAGATAAAACCTCGGGCAACCGCTTCCTGCTCGACCAGGCCTTGCGCGGCGTGCGGGTAAAGAAGCCGAGTATCTGCGAAACCCACCACGTGACTACCATGATCGGGTTGGTAGAGGCGGGGCTGGGCGTGGCCATGGTGCCATCGATTGCAATGCCGGCGTGCGAACACCCGATTCTGGTGAGTGTGCCGCTGGTGGAGCCGCAGGTGATGCGCAATGTGGGCTTGATCAAACGCCGCGGGCGGACGTTGCCGCCGGCGGCGTTGGAGTTGGAACGGTTGGTGCGCGAGATGCCGTTTCGGTCAGTGTGATACCGAGTCCAGGCCGGTGGCGCGCACCGCCGGTTGTACCTCGGGAGAGGCGAGGTACTGCAGCAGCGCCTTGGCCTGCGCTGGGTGATCGGCGTTCACCGGGATACCCGCGGCGAAGCGCGTCACCGATTGCACGTCCTCGGGGATTTTGCCTACGTAGGTCACGCCCGGCACCGGTAACAGTTCTGCCACCTGCTGCAAGCCCACTTCGTAGTCGCCCTTGGCAACCTGCTCGGCCACCGGCAGGCGCTCGATCATGGTGCCCTTGGCCGGCATGCCGAGTTTCTTGAACAGCTCTTTCTCGACATACACGCCACTGGCGCTGTCCGAGTAAGCCACGGACTTGGCCTTGCTCAGTACGGCCTTGAGCTCGGCATCGGTGCCGATCGCCGGTTTCGGCTGGCCTTGCCTGACCACCAGGCCAATGCGCGAATCGGCCAATTCCACCCGCGAGGCCGGGTCGACCTTGCCTTGCTTGATCAACTCATCCAGGGCGTAGCCGACCATGATCACCACGTCGGCGTGTTCGCCACGGGCCAGGCGGTTGGGGATCGCTTCCGGCGCCTTGCCCATCGACGGGCCGAGAATGGTGTCGAGGGTGTCGCCGCTGCGCTGGGCATATTGCGGGCCCAGCACTTTATAGGCTGCCGTGAAGCCACCGGAGGTCATGACCTTGAGCTGCTCGGCCTGGGCCGTCAGCGCCAGGGCGCCGAGGGCGAGGGCGGTCAGCGTATTGAACAGCGGCTTCATCATGCGGCCCCCTGCATGACTTGGCCACGGGCGTTGGCGCGGCGGTACAGCGCCAGGGTCGAGCACAGTGCACACAGCGCGGCGAACATCATCCAATAGGCCGGCGAAGCTTTGTCTTCAGTGATGTGAATGAACCAGGTGGAGATCGCCGGGGTGAAGCCACCGAAGATCGCGGTCGCCAGGCTGTAGGCCAGGGAGAAACCCGCCACGCGCACTTCCACCGGCATGATTTCGGTCAGGGCCGGGATCATCGCACCGTTGTACATGCCGTACAGGAAGGAGAACCACAGCAGGGTTTCCAGCATATGTGCAAAGCTCGGCGCGTTAACCACGTAGGACAGGGCCGGATAGGCCGTAAGCACGGTCAATGCGGTCATGGCGATCAGCACCGGTTTGCGCCCGAAGCGGTCGCTGAGGGTGCCGCCGATGGGCAGCCATACGAAGTTGGAGATGGCCACCAGCAAGGTCACCAGCAGCGCGTCGGAGGTGCTCAATTGCAGGACGGTCTTGCCGAAGGTCGGCGCGTACACGGTGATCAGGTAGAACGCGGTGGTGGTCATGGCCACCATCAGCATGCCGCCGATCACCACGGTCCAGTTCTTCACCAGGGTTGCGAGCACTTCGCGCATGGTCGGGCGATGCTTGCGATTGGCGAACTCTTCGGTTTCCTGCAGGTTGCGACGCAGCACAAAGATAAACGGGATGATCACGCACCCTACGGCGAACGGAATGCGCCAGCCCCAGTCGGCGACCACCGACGGTTCCATCCACACGTTCAAACCGTAGCCCAGCGCGGCGGCGACCACGATGGAGATCTGCTGGCTGCCCGACTGCCAGCTGGTATAGAAGCCTTTGCGGCCCGGCGTGGCCATTTCGGCCAGGTACACCGACACCCCGCCCAGTTCCGCGCCGGCCGAGAAGCCTTGCAGCAGGCGGCCGAGCAGCACCAGCAACGGCGCCCATAGGCCAATGCTCTGGTAGCCCGGCACCAGCACGATCAGCAGCGTACCGCTGGCCATGATCGACAGCGTCACGATCAGGCCTTTGCGCCGGCCGACGTCATCGATATACGCCCCCAGAATGATCGCGCCCAGGGGCCGCATCAGGAAGCCCGCGCCGAACACGGCGAAGGTCATCATTAATGATGCAAACTCATTAGCGGCGGGGAAGAACGCGGCAGCAATGTAAGTGGCATAGAAGCCGAACAGAAAGAAGTCGAACTGTTCGAGGAAGTTACCCGATGTAACGCGCAATACCGCGCCCACTTTGGAGCGGGCAGAGTCAGGCCGGGTTGAGCTAGTCATGGTTTTGTGTCTCCAGCGTTCTTTTTAAAGTGCTTGTTTCGCTTAAGACCTGGGATAGTGGCTGACACATTTAGAAATGATAAGTGAAAATTTTGGATTTATTGATGCGTCATGGCTATCAATCGGCGACTGCATCCGAAACCCTTGTCCTGTTCTATGCTGATAACGATGGCCAATGCTTACGCAAGGGAGGTGACAATGGGTAACGAACCGAAGCACCACGATGAGCCGGCGCAGGAGCAATCCCGGCGTCACGAAGAGGAAAAACCACAAACCTGGAAACATCCGGACGATGGCACGGAGTTGTCCGAGCGCGATCAGGAAATGCCGCTCAAACCCTGAGCGCCAGGTCTGACAGGCACCGGTGGGCCATGGCCTGCCGGTGAATCCGGCGCTGTCGCGCGTAGACGCCGCTCGCGGCGCTTTCTACACTGCGGTTCGTCTTGGGGAAAGGGCAGGCGCCGATGAATCGCAACGAATTACGCAAGGCCGACATCAATCTGATGGTGGTCTTCGAAGCACTGATGCTCGAGCGCAACGTCACGCGGGTGGCGGAGAAACTGTTTCTGGGCCAGCCCACTATCAGTTCGGCGCTCAACCGTTTGCGTACCTTGTTCAACGACCCGCTGTTTATCCGCGTCGGCCACCGCATGGAGCCCACCGCGCGAGCCGAAGAGATAATCCAGCACCTGTCGCCGGCCCTGGATTCGCTGTCGTCGGCCTTGAGCCTGACCCACGATTTCGACCCGTCCATCAGCACCATGACCTTCCGCATCGGCCTGTCCGACGATGTGGAATTCGGCCTGTTGCCGCCTTTGCTGCGCGCCTTGCGCCAGGAAGCGCCAAAGGTGGTGTTTGTGGTGCAGCATGTCGATTACTGGCGCATCCCCGATCTTCTGGCATCCGGTGACATCACCGTCGGCATTACCCAGACCCGTGGCCTGCCGGCCAATGCCAAGCGCAAATTGCTGCGTCATATCCGTCCGCGCCTGTTGCGCGCCGATGCGTCGGACACGCCGTTGACCCTCGATGAATATTGCGCACGGCCCCATGTGCTGGTGTCTCACACCGCCAACGTGTCGGGGTTTGCCGATGAATGGCTGGCGGAAATCGGCCGCAAGCGGCAGGTGGTGTTGTCGGTGCCGCAATACAGCGCCTTGCCGGCGCTGTTGGCCGGCACCGACCTGATCGCCAGCCTGCCGGACTACACCGCAGAGGCCATGGCCGTGTCAGGCCAGCTGTTTTGCGAGCCGTTTCCGTTCGAGACGCCGACCCTGGATTTGTCCATGGTCTGGCTCAGCCACGTGGATACCGACCCGGCCGAGCGCTGGGTGCGTTCGCGGTTGGAAGCGTTTATGAGCGATCGCGGGCCGCTGAATCCTGCCTGACGGTTTTTTCCGTGATATATCTAAGAGTCTTCCTACAAATGACTCGGAGCGATCCATGCCGCACTTGCACCTGGAGTACACCGCGAACCTCACCGGCCTGGCCGTCGAGAAAGCCTTGTTGCGGCTCAACAATGTGCTGATGGCATCCGGGCAATTCGGCTCGGAGTTCGATATCAAAAGCCGCGCGGTGAAAGTCGAGAGTTTCCAGGTGGGCACGTCCTTCAACCCACGCGGTTTCATTGCGGTGAAATTGTCGCTGCTCAGCGGACGCTCGCCTCAAGTCAAGAAACAGCTGTCGGAAGGCCTGTTGGCGGCGTTGCACGATATGGGCGACTGGCCGGCGGACATGCAGGTGCAGCTCAGCGTGCAACTGCTCGATATGGATCGAGAGTCCTACAGCAAGGTTGTCATCGGCTGATCACCGCCCCGCAAAATCACTGCAGAGCCTGCGTCAGAGCAGCCCTTGTTCTGCGCAGACTTTCACCACCTGTTCCCTGAACCAGGTATTGGCGCGGTCCTGCTCGCTGCTTTCGTTCCACTGCATATCCAGAGTAAAACCCGGCAAGCCGTTCGGCGCTTCGCAGTGACCGAAGGTCGAGGCCGGTGCCAGTAGCTTTTGCACACGGCGGGGCAGGGTGACGACATAGTCGGTGCCCGTGATCATCTTTAATGCCGCGCTGTAGCTGTTGGCCCGCGCCACCACGTGGCGTTTATGCGCCAGGCGGCCCAGCCAACCGTCGATCATATTGGTATCGGACGTCCACGGTGTGGGAAACACATGGCGTCGCTCCACAAACGATTGCAGGCTGAACGCCGGTTCCTGTGGCGCGGCGCGTTTGTCGAACACGCACACCAGATCATCCTCCAGCAGCATCTGGGTTCTGAAGTCTTTGTGGGTGCGATGAAAGTGCGGGCCGAAGCAAATCACCAGGTCCAGGCGACCTTGGCGCAGGTCCTCGGCGGGGATATCGGCTTCCAGCTTGCGCACATTGACGATCACCGGCAGGTCGGCGAGGTCGAATTGCTTGAGCAGGCGCGGCAGGATCAGCTGTTCGAAGTATTCCGGGGCGCACACATTGAAGGTCACCGCCTGCTGGGTCGGGTCGAACGCCTGGCCACCGGCATGACACAGGTTGATGCTTTCGAGAATCTTCTGCACATGCCCGTACATGGTGGTGGCCTTGTACGTCGGTCGCATGCCCGCACGGGTGTTGATAAACAGTTCATCCTCGAAACTGGTACGCAGTTTCTTGAGGCTGTAGCTCACGGTGGACTGGCTGACGAACAGCGTTTCTGACACATCGGTAACGCTGCTCTGGTCATAAACGGCGATAAACACCATCAAGTCCTGCATATCGAGCTTTCTGAGCAAGTTACTGTTTAACATCGGTTTCGTCCGTAAACCCCATGTACCGAATTCAGTACAAGACAGCGCAAAAGATTAACGGAACGGGCGTCCCAATAGGAAGCTTCGTAGGCTGTTTCTATGTTGGGTGTGGGACAAAAACTGTTGGCGACACGACCTCAGCGAATTTGCTGCGCGTAGCGCTTGGGGTCGAAGCGCGTCACGATCAGCAGCATCACACCGATCACGGCAGTCAGCGCCCACCAGGCCCATTCGAAACTGCCCAGTTGGTCGCGGATCACGCCGGCGATCAGAGGCGACAGCCCCGCGATCAGGTAGCCGATGCCCTGCACAAAGGCCGTAAGACCACCGGCGCGGCGGGGGTTGTCCAGGTGGTCGAGGGACAGGATCAGGCTCATCGGAAACAGCCCGCCGATGCCCAGGCCGAGCAGGCAGGGCCATAGCAGGCTCAGGTGCTGTGGCGCGAGGATCAGGCCGCAGAACCCGAGGATGATCAGCACCAGCAACACCGCCACTACGCCGCGTTTATCCCGGCGACGGTTGGCGATGGCCGGCGTGACCAGCCCCGACACCACTTCCATCGCCGTGAGAAAGCCCAGCAGCAGTCCGGCGTTCTGTTCACTCCAGCCTTGCTCTACGTAGTACGGCGCCAGCCACGCGAGTACACAGGTGTAGGACGCCGTGCCAAGACCAAAGAAGATCGCCAGCAACCAGGCGCGTGCGTTACCGAAAAAGCTTTCCTGCGCGCCGGAGCCGGCCTGGGGCACCGTCGGCAGCGTCGCACGCTGGGCGCACCAGAACACCAGCGCCAGCACGGCGAGCGTTGCCCAGATCGCCAGGCCGATGCGCCAACTGCCGGTCCGTGCCTGCACGAACGGCGCGAATGACGCGGCCAACGCGGCACCGCCCATGATTGCGGTGACATACAGGCCCATGAACAACGACACATTCTGGTTGAAGCGGGTCTTGATCAGCGTCGGCATCACCGCCTGGATCAACGCGATCCCCACCCCGGCGGCGATGGCGCTGACGATCAGCTCCAGCGCCGAATCCAGCCACAACCGTGACAGCGTCGCCACGCCGATCACCCCCAGCGACAGCACGATGCTGCGGTGTTCGCCAAGCCGCTTGGCCAGGCCCATACCGAAAAACATCGCCAGCCCCATGGCCATCACCGGCAGCATGGTCAACAGTGCCGCGCTGCTGAAACTCAACGGCACATCGCCGCGAATCGACGATAACAACGGCCCGACTGCCGCCATCGACGGACGCAGGTTAAGGGCGACCAGCACAACACTGAGCATCAGCCAGACGGCCGTAGTGGGTTTTGCGTGAACGTTTTCCATGGGCAAGCCTTGAGTGAACAAGCGCGAATCAGGCCACGGTGGATGCAGGCGGAGCAAATGAGAAAGTCGCAGGGGTTATTGAAAAATTGCGCGGAGGTTGATGGGCTTGCAACAGACTGCTCGCTCAGCACAACCAGTGTGTGCGCCGCTCCCCTGTGGTGACTGGGCTCACACCGCCACCTCCTTCATCCACAGCCCCTGGTCGATTTCAATCAGCGTCGGCCCCTGCCGTTGCGCGGCGGCATCCAACGCCCTACGCAACTGCGTAACGCTGTGCGCGCTGGCGGTGGCGCTGCCGAGGGCTTTGGCCACGCCGATAAAATCCGGCGTGTAGATGTCCACGCCCACCGGCTCGATGGCGCGGTTGAGCATATAGCGCTTGATCTCTTCATAGCCCTGGTTGTTCCACAGCAACACGATGATCGGTGTACGAGCCTCCACCGCGCTCGCCAGTTCCGGCAGGGTGAATTGCAGGCCGCCGTCGCCGATCAGGCACACCACCGGCCGGCCGTCGCCGCGTCCAAGCCAGGCGCCGATGGCGGCGGGCAGGGCGTAGCCCAGGGTGCCGTAGCCGGTGGAGGCGTTGAACCAGCGGCGCGGTTGGTCGAGGTTCAGGGTCAGGTTGGCGCTGTACACCGGCTGGGTCGAGTCGCCCACCAGCACGGCGTCCGGCAAGGCGTGCAGAACCGTATTGAGGAACAGGCTATGCGCGCGCGTGGCGGCGTCCCAGGTGGGCGTCAATTCAGCCCACAACCGCGCCACGCGTAGGCGCCCCCAGTGGGGTTCACGCGCAGGCAGTGGCCCGCGCAAAACGTCGGCCAGCAAGGCGTCGGCGGCGATCCGTGCATCCGCCACCAACGCCACCTCGGGCCGGTAGTTGCGCACGGTCTGGTCCGGGTCGATATCGATGCGCAGCAAGACACCGGGGATTTCGAAGCCGCCGGCGAAGGTGGTGTCGTAGTCGGTTTCCGCAAGCTCCGTGCCGATGGCCAACACCACGTCGGCTTCGGCCACCAGGGCGCGGGTGGCGGGCAGGCTCTGGGTCGAGCCGATCAGCAGCGGATGCGCGGCCGGCAACAGGCCCTTGGCGTTGATGGTCAGCGCGACCGGTGCGCCGAGGGTGACGGCCAGTTCGGTCAGCGCAGCGGCGGCGTCAATGGCACCGCCGCCGGCCAGGATCAGCGGGCGCTTGGCCGCGACGAGCAAACGGCTCATCTGTGCAACCGCCGCCGGTGCCGCGCCGGCGCGGGCCACGTTAACCGGTGCGCAGGGCAGCAGCGCATCGGCGTTTTCCACCAGCACGTCCAGGGGGATTTCGATATGTACCGGGCGCGGCCGCCCGGCCTGGAATAACGCAAACGCCCTGGCCAGCACGCCCGGCAGTTCCGCCGCCGACATCAGCGTGTGGGAAAATGCCGCCACTCCAGCCACCAGCGCGCTCTGGTTCGGCAGCTCATGCAATTTGCCGCGTCCACCGCCCAGCTGGCTGCGCGATTGCACGCTGGAAATCACCAGCATCGGGATCGAGTCGGCATACGCCTGGGCCATGGCCGTGGTGATATTGGTCATACCGGGGCCGGTGATGATGAAGCACACGCCCGGCTTGCCACGGGTGCGTGCGTAACCGTCGGCCATAAAGCCGGCGCCCTGTTCATGGCGCGGGGTGACGTGGCGGATACCGGAGCGGGCCAGGCCGCGATACAGCTCCACGGTGTGCACCCCGGGTATGCCGAACACATGGTCCACGCCGTAGCCTTCCAGGAGGTTGACCAACACTTCGCCGCAGGTCGCCATACAGGTCGCTCTTGTGAATGAGAGAAGGCGGTATTGGAACGGTTGGCCCATGGCGCCCACAATCGATAAAACGTCATACTCGCCATGTCCTCACGTCATGGCTCATCGCATGAAACGCCTTCCGCCGCTGCCTGCGCTGCACACGTTCTGGGTCACGGCCCAGTGCTGCAACTTCACCCGCGCCGCCGAGCGCTTGCACATCACCCAGGGTGCGGTGAGCCGGCAGATCGCCGGGCTGGAGCGCCACTTGGGCTACCCCTTGTTTGTGCGTCAGGCGCGCGGTTTGAGCCTTACCGAGCAAGGGCGTGAATGGCAGCAGTGCACGCAGCAGGTGTTTGGCCTGGTCGGTGCCGCGGTGGAACAGATCGGCCGTCGGCGTCAGGCCCTGCAACTCAAGGCTTCCACCTGCGTGATGCGCTGGTTGCTGCCGCGCCTGATGCAATGGCAACGGGAACGCCCTGATGTGCCGGTTGAGCTCACTACCACCGTGGCCAACACCGTGGACTTTCGTCGCGAGCCTTTCGATGCGGCCGTGATTTACGCGCCCATCGCCGAACAGCCCGCCGAGGCCGTGCATCTATTCGACGAACGACTCACCCCGGTCTGCGCGCCGGCCTTGCTCGCGACGCTGCGCGCGCCGGCAGACCTGCAACACCAGGTGCTGCTGCACCCCACGCGTGACGAACGGGACTGGACGCTCTGGCTGAATGCGGCGGATGTGCGCTTGAGCACCGTGAGCCAAGGCCATCACTTCGAAACCCTGGACCTGGCGATGACAGTGGCGTCCCAAGGCTCCGGCGTGGCGATCGGCGATTGTGCGCTGATCGGCGAGGATGTGAAGGTGGGGCGGCTGGTCATGCCGTTTGAACGGCGTGTGCCGACGGGGATGGGCTATTACCTGGTGTCTGCGCCGGGCGCGCAGCCCATGCCGGAGCTAGAGGCATTGATGGCTTGGCTGCAGAGCCAGGCGCACTCTTCAGATCAGGGTGGGGCAGCGGTACTTGAACTGACCGATCGATCGCCATCGGGGGCAAGCCCCCTCCCACAGTTTTGATCTGGTTTCGTCAGTGCATGTGGGAGGGGGCTTGTCCCCGATAGCGATGGATCAGTCACTCCACCAATCAGTAACCGACCGTAAAACGCTGGCGCGGGTGCTGATGCTTTTCCACTTCATCGATCAGCGCGATGGCGTAGTCGGCAAAGCTGATCCAACTGCGGCCTTCGGCGCTCACCAGCAAATGGTCGTGACCCAGGCGGAAGCGGCCGGTGCGTTCGGTCTCGACGAATTCCGCCGACGGTGACAGAAAGGTCCAGTCCAGGTCCTGTTCCTGGCGCAGGGCTTCAAGGAACTCAGCACCGGCACTGGCTTCGGCTTTGTATTCAGCCGGGAAGCCCGGACTGTCGATCACGCGGCTGCCGTCCGGCAGCAGCAGCGAACCCGCGCCGCCCACCACCAGCAGGCGCTTGACCCCGGCTTTTTTCACCGGGCCGATCACGGCGGCAGCGGGCAATGTGGCGAAGTGCGCCGCGCTGATCACCACGTCGCTGCCGCTGATGGCCTGTTGCAAAGCGTCGGCATTCAGGGCATCGACCTGTTCGACGGTGACGCCGGCGCGCGCCGCCAGGGTATCGGTATTGCGCGCGATGGCGACCACGCTATACCCGCGACGCAGCGCTTCTTCCAGCAGTTGGCTGCCGGCACGGCCGGTGGCGCCAATGATTGCGATCTTGCTCATGATGTTCTCCAGTAAAAGTCAGGGTTTACAGCGGTTCACCACTTCATTTCGCCCTTGGCGACTTTGGCGCTCAGCTCCAGCGAGCTCTCGTCGGCGAGGGTCGGGTAGCGCTTTTTCATGGCTGCGATCAGCGCGGCGGCGTCCTTGGCCTTGGCGGTTTCCAGGTCAAAGGCCTTGATGTAGTCAGCCGTGAAGGCCACCGACGCCAGCGACGGCGTGCCCAGGTAATGGCCCGGAATCACGGTGCGCGGCTGCAGCTGTTGGATGCGTTGCAAGGTCGCCAGCCAGTCTTTGTGGGACTGTGCGCTTTGGGTGTCAGCCATCCATACATGAATGTTCTGGGCCACCACCACGCCACCGACGACCGCCTTGATCGACGGGATCCACACCACGCTGCGATCCGGCTGTGGGCCATCCAGGCCGACCACTTCCAGTGTCTGGCCCTCCAGGCTCAGGCTGTGGCCTTCAAGTACCTGCGGCACGATGGTTTTAGCCGGTTTGTCGGCGCCCATTTTCGGGCCCCAGAATGCCAGTTTGTCGGCCACGGTGGCCTTGATGTGCTCGACCACCGGTTGCGGCGCCAGCACCTTGGCGTCGGGGAAAGCCGCAGTCAGGGTGTCGAGGCCGAAGTAGTAGTCCGGGTCGCCATGGCTGATGTAGATGGTGGTCAGGTGCTTGCCGCTGGCGCGGATGTTCTGCACCAGTTGCTCGGCCTGGCTTTTGCCGAATTGCGCATCCACCAGGATCGCGTCCCTGGCGCCGCTGACCAGCACCGAGGTGACTGGGAAGATTGCCGCTTCGCCGGGGTTGTACACGTCGAGCTTCAGCTCGGCCGCGGCCGCATGGGCGGCGAAGGCCAGGGCGGCGGTGGCCAGGCTCAGGCGCTTGAAGGTTGAGAACATTGGGCAGCTCCAGCATCGATTCAAAGGATGCACAGAGCTTAGTTGCACCAAACAAGACTAAAAATGCGATGCTGGAACATAGTTTGTTTCTAAAAGCGGGCAGATCATGGATCGTCTTCAAGCAATGCGCGTGTTTGTCACCGTGGTCGACCTGGGCAGCCAATCCGCCGCCGCCGATCATCTGGACCTGTCACGCCCGGTGGTATCGCGCTACCTGGCCGAGCTGGAGGACTGGGTCGGCGCGCGCCTGCTGCACCGCACCACACGCAAGCTCAGCCTGACCGCAGCGGGCAGCGAAACCCTGCCCCGTTGCCGGCAAATGCTGGAATTGGGTGCCGACATGCAGGCCGCCGTGAGCGAACCGGACGACGCGCCTCGCGGCCTGTTGCGCCTGAGTGTGAGTACGTCGTTCGGCCAGGTGCAATTGGCCGAGGCCATCGCCGAATACGTCAAGCGCCACCCGTTGGTGACGGTGGATCTGCAACTGCTCGACCGCACGGTAAACCTGGTGGATGAGCGCATCGATCTGGCGATTCGCATGAGCAACGACCTGGACCCCAACCTGATCGCCCGGCGCCTCAGCGTTTGCCGCTCGGTAGTGTGCGCCACGCCTGAGTACCTGCGCGAGCATCCGGCGCCGCGCAAAGTCGAAGACCTGGCGCGCCACAATTGCCTCACCCACTCCTATTTCGGCAAGAGCCTGTGGCATTTCGACGAGCGGGGTGAGCATGTGTCGGTACCGGTGAGCGGCAATATCACCGCCAACGAGGCCAGCACCTTACTGCGCCTTACCCTGGCCGGCGCCGGGGTGGCCATGCTGCCCAGTTATCAGGCGGGCGACTACGTTCGTCGTGGCGAACTGGTACGCCTGCTGCCTGGCGCCGATCCCCGGCAGATGAACATCTACGCGGTCTACGCCTCGCGCAAACACATGCCCTCGGCGTTGCGCAGCCTGCTGGATTTCCTGGTCCTGCGCTTTCCCGAGGAGCCGGCGTGGGATGAGGGTTTATACGCGACATAAACGGGTTGAATGGCGGCCAATAATGGCAACCTGCCCTGACTGACCTATGCTTTAAACAGCACCGTGTAGAACCGTGCAGAGGTCAGTGCCATGAGCATCAAAACCCGCAAGTACCTGACGATTTTCGCCCTCAGCGTCTTGGCCAGCGCGCTTTACGCAACGGCCGCCTACCGCGTCGAGCAAACCCGTATGCAGCCGACCTTTGCGATCAGCTGCCATCAGGATCTGTGCGTTCCGCGCAGCGGCAGTTTCAGCGCGCTCAGGTAGGCTGCCTGGATTTAAGCTGCTCGCGAAAGGCCTTGGGCGAAAAGCCGACCCGGCGACGGAACAACCGCGAGAAATTGGTCGGGTCGGAAAAACCCAACACCTCAGACATCTCATTGATGGTCATGCTGGTGTACGTCAGCAAGCGCTTGGCTTCCAGCAACTGGCGGTCATGCATGATCTGCAGCGCGGGCTGGCCGCCCAATTCACGGCAAGTGCCGTTCAGGTGCGACACCGAGATCCCCAGTTTGTGGGCCAGGTCTTCGATCTTCGGATGCTCGCGGTAGTGCTGTTCAACCAGTTGGGTGAACCGCCGGAAATACTCACGCCCGCGTGGCGCCCGAGGGTGACGACGCTGGATTGCCTGACGACTGATCCACACCAGCAACACGCTGACCAGGGCATGCATCAGCATGTCCCGGGCCGGTTGCTCATCGGCGTACTCCTCCTGCAAGCGGGCGAACAGGCGGTTGAGGTACTCGCTGTCCTTGCCCGCCGGGTAACTGCCCGGCATCTGCAACGCGTCGGCCGTGGCGCCCAGTTGCGCCTGTAGATGGTCCACCAGCGGGGCCGCCAGCGTCAGCACGTAACCTTCGACATCTTCGGCAAAGTGGAAGCCATGCACGCACAGCGGTGGCAGCACCTGCAACGTGGCTTCATTGAGGGTGGTGCGCTGGCCTTCGATTTCCAATTGGGCCTGGCCTTTGTGCACATAAAGCAATTGGCACAGATCCGCGTGCCGGTGGGGCTGGATTTCCCACTGGTATTCCCGACTGCGCCGGGAAATGGTTTCGCAGTGCAACAAATCGGGCGTCGGCCATTGCTGGCTTTCCCCGTAAAGCTTGAAGACCGGAATCGCGGTTTTGGTCATGGTTTAAATCCGATACTCGGGATAGTTGTGCGGTAATCGCCCCGATTGGCAAAAAGCGCAGGCTTTGGCGCAGTTTTCACCTTCTTATGCTGGGCGCTCAAGTGAAAAATGTCAGCTACAAGACCAATGACAACTCTTTCACTCGATCCGTTCGGGTGGAACTTGCGGGCCATAAAAATAATGAAAACGCTGAACACCCAAGTCGCCATTATCGGCGCCGGTCCATCCGGACTGCTCCTCGGCCAGTTGCTGCACAACGCCGGCATCCAGACTCTGATCCTTGAGCGCCAGAGCGCCGATTACGTGCTCGGCCGCATTCGTGCCGGCGTGCTGGAGCAGGGCATGGTCGATCTGCTGCGCGAGGCCGGCGTGAGCCAGCGCATGGATCGCGACGGCCTGGTGCACGACGGCTTCGAACTGGCGCTCAACGATAGGCTCGCCCACATCGACCTCAAAGCGTTGACCGGCGGCAAATCCGTGATGGTCTACGGCCAGACCGAAGTCACCCGTGACCTGATGGCGGCGCGTGCCGATGCGGGCGCCATCACCCTGTATGAAGCACGTGACGTCCAGCCCCACGACCTCAAGAGCGATCGGCCCTGGCTGACCTTCGAACATCAGGGCCAGACGTTTCGCCTGGAGTGCGACTACATCGCCGGGTGCGACGGTTTTCACGGAGTCGCCCGCCAATCGATCCCGGCCGATGCCTTGAACATTTTCGAACGGGTCTACCCGTTCGGCTGGCTGGGCATCCTCGCCGACACACCACCGGTGCACGCGGAACTGGTGTACGCCAAGCACCCTCGTGGCTTTGCCCTTTGCAGCATGCGCTCGCCCACCCGCAGTCGCTATTACCTGCAGGTGCCGGCGGATGAAGCACTGGAGCAATGGTCGGATGCGCGGTTCTGGGAAGAGCTCAAACAGCGTCTGCCCGCCGCATTGGCCGAGCAGTTGGTGACCGGGCCGTCGATCGAAAAAAGCATCGCGCCGCTGCGCAGCTTCGTGGTGGAGCCGATGCAGTACGGGCGCCTGTTTCTGCTGGGTGACGCCGCGCACATCGTGCCCCCTACCGGCGCCAAGGGCCTTAACCTGGCGGCCAGTGATGTCAGTACCTTGTTCAGGATTCTGCTCAAGGTGTATCGCCAGGGCCGGGTGGATTTGCTGCAACAGTACTCGGCGATCTGCCTGCGCCGGGTGTGGAAGGCCGAGCGGTTTTCCTGGTGGATGACTTCCATGCTGCACACGTTTGATGAAGCCGACGGGTTCAGCCAGCGCATCGCCCAGAGTGAGTTGGACTACTTCATCGACTCCGAAGCCGGGCGCCGGACGATCGCGGAAAATTACGTCGGACTTCCTTACGAGGCTATCGAATAGCCTGCTATCGTATTCGCCATTGTCGTGGGGCGCCTTTCCCACGACCTTGTTCGAAGGTTCCTGCGTGACTCAGCTTAATCATCCCACCCCGCCGTTACCCGCCGTGCGCAGTATTC
This sequence comes from Pseudomonas sp. lyk4-R2A-8, assembly GCF_030209095.1. Classification (NCBI taxonomy): domain Bacteria; kingdom Pseudomonadati; phylum Pseudomonadota; class Gammaproteobacteria; order Pseudomonadales; family Pseudomonadaceae; genus Pseudomonas; species Pseudomonas sp. lyk4-R2A-8. The sequence continues at coordinate 107,983 of NZ_JARVSS010000014.1, read as the reverse complement.
TGGTCGCGCTGATGATGGCCATCTTCCTTGGCGCCCTTGACCAGACCATCGTCGCGGTGTCCATGCCGGCCATCTCGGCGCGTTTTCACGACGTCAATCTGCTGGCCTGGGTGATTTCCGGCTACATGGTGGCCATGACGGTGGCGGTGCCGATCTACGGCAAGCTCGGCGACCTGTATGGGCGTCGGCCGATGATGCTGATCGGCATGGGCGTGTTCACCGTGGCGTCGCTGTTCTGTGGCATGGCGCACAGCATGGAGCAACTGGTGCTGGCGCGGGTGCTGCAAGGGATCGGCGCCGGGGGCATGGTTTCGGTGAGCCAGGCGATCATCGGCGACATCATCGCGCCTCGCGAACGCGGGCGTTACCAGGGCTATTTCAGCAGCATGTACGCGGTGGCCAGTGTGGCCGGGCCAGTGCTGGGCGGTTACATGACCGAGTACCTGTCCTGGCGCTGGGTGTTTCTGATCAACCTGCCTCTGGGCGCCGCTGCGTGGTACGTGGCCCACCGCACCCTGGTGGGGCTGCCGGTGCCTCAGCGCAAGCCGATCATCGATTACCTCGGCACTGTGCTGATGATCATCGGTTTGACCGCCCTGTTGCTGGGCGTCACTGAAATCGGCCAGGGCCATTCCTGGCGTGACTCGCAGGTGCTGGGCCTGCTGGCCGGCGCGCTGGTGGTGCTGACGCTGTTCGTGTGGCATGAACGCCGCGCGCGCGAACCGCTGCTGCCGATGCATCTGTTTGCCAATGCCAGTGCGGTGTTGTGCTGGTGCACGATTTTTTTCACCAGTTTCCAGGCGATTTCCCTGACCGTGCTGATGCCGTTGCGCTTTCAGACCGTGACCGGCGCCGGTGCCGACAGCGCCGCCCTGCACCTGCTGCCGCTGGCGATGGGCCTGCCAATCGGTGCCTACTGCGCCGGGCGTCGGACCTCGGTGACCGGGCGCTATAAACCGATGATCCTCAGCGGTGCATTGTTGAGCCCGCTGGCCATCTTCGGCATGGCTTACAGCGCGCCCCAGGATGTGTTGCTCACCGCCATGTTCATGCTGCTCTGCGGGATCGCCGCCGGCATGCAGTTCCCGACCTCCCTGGTGGGTGCGCAGAATTCGGTGGCGCAGCCGGATATCGGCGTGGCCACCAGCACCACCAACCTGTTCCGTTCGCTGGGCGGTGCGGTGGGCGTGGCCTGCATGTCGGCGTTGCTGCTGGCGCTGCTGCAGGACTCCGGCTTCGCCCACCTGTCCAGCGGCGCGCTGGTGGCCGAGGGCAGTTCGGGCAACGTGCTGCTCGACGGCCTCAACGCCGCCCCCGGCCCTGCGCAGGATGCCCTGCGCGCCGAACTGGCAGTGACATTCCGACACTTGCTGCTGGTGAGTGCGGCGGTGTCGCTGCTGGGGCTGGCGGCGGCCATGGCCATGCCCAACCGCCTACTGCGCGGGCGCGAGGACAAGGCGAAATAACCGGCACCATCAAGACTAAAACTGGGGCGGGGGCAAGTCTGCCCCGTACGCCTGCCGGGGTCCGCACCGCGTGACAACCGTTCGTCGCTACTGTCAGTGTTGACAGCTATTCAGCCCAACCCGCCGGGTGTCTGATTTCCTTGTCCCGCGCCCCCTTGGCGCTATTACCGCAAGGAGTTTCAGCCATGTCTGATGAGCCAGCTGTCATTGAGCCTTCCCCCGCCGGGGGTTCCATTCCATTTGACCACGCCCTGGTGGTTTACCCGTCCAACAGCAACCGCGTCGTGGACCTGGAGCCCCCTCCTTATGTGGCCGACCCGGTTCTTTCTGTGGTCGGCGCCGATCGAGGACTGGGCATCCGCCACATCGAGAACCGCCTGATCGTGACCTTCGAGCGCTGGTTTCATTTAAACGTGGGCGATGTGTTCGAGTTTTACATGGGCGGTTCCCCGTTCGAGCTGGCCTGGGCTGAAGTGCGCCCAGGCGAAGAAAACCGGCCACGGTATCAATTGGCGATCCCCCGCGAGCTGGTGCCTCTGGGCTTTGTTTCGTCCTGCTATGGGCGGGTGGTGCGTGTGGGCAGCGGTACGGAAAGTACCTCGGTGCCGCAAACCTGGTTGATCAAGGACACAAGGCCTGGCGGCCTCGATCGTGACCCAAACGAGGATTATCACTCCGCACTCAAACTGCACTTGCCCCTCGACCTGCAACCTCCGGGCAGCGTGCTGGACCCTGATCGCGCAGCCCAGGGAGTCGTTCTCACCATTGATCGTTACCCTGAAATGCGCATTCGCGACACCATTGATCTTCGTTGGAACGGCCATCCGGTGATGTTGCAGTTGGACGCCGATCACATTTCCGGGGCCAGGCCCCTTGAAGTGCGGGTGGAGCCGGAAGTCATTAACCGGCCCCACGGCAGTGGCTTACTGACGATCCGTTTTCGGGTCTACGATGAAGTGCTGAATCTTTCCGGCGAACTTCAGCAATGGTCACAAGAGGTGCATCTGGAAAGTGATCTTGATCCCAACTTGCTGGAACGGCCGTACTTCCTGGTGGACAATGAAGACACTACCCATGTCAATTTCGATACCCAGGGTGAGGGTTCTTTTCAGGTGGAGGTGTATGTCCCCAGCCGGCTGCCCAACGGCTCCACCACACCGGCAGGTACCCAAATTCTCATTACGTTGAGCGGCATCCGGGCTGACGGCTCTGAGCATATTGTGCATTTACCCGCCCTCACGGCACGTATAGGCCGCTCTACCTACGCCCATGTGGAAAACAGCATCCTCAAGGCGCTGATCAATGGCTCCATGCAAATCTCCTACGAGTTGCAATTTCCACTGGGCACCGTGCTTGGCACATCGCGTCGCCTGACGGTCACCATTTTTGGCACGGTTTCCACCATGCCGGCGGTCAACGTGGTGGAAGATGACGCCGGCTTGATCGACCCCTCGATTGATTACATCACTGTCGAGTTTCCAGAGTACACGCCCTACGACCGCAACTACTCCGTCACCCTGCGCATGGAAGCCATGCGTACCGGTGGTGGCGTGGAGTTCTATGAGCAAACCTTGCTGGCCGGTGCCCCACCGCCACCGACGCGCTTTCGGATTGTGCCGCGCAGTGAATTCCAGCGCTTTGTGGGGTTGGGCGATGTGAAGATTTTTTATCGCGTGGACGACGGCCTGGTCGGCGTGCTGGGCGGCAGCGGTGCGCTGACGGTCCGCGAGTCCGAGCACTTGGTCGTGCACTTTGGCGAGCGGGTGGCCGACCTGCCAGCACCGCAGTTGGACCGCGTCGATGAGCGCGGCAACCTTGATCCGGACGATGTGATTGGCCAGGCCATCGTGACACTGCCCTATGTTCGCACCTCCCCGGGTGACACATTCATCTGGCGCTGGGTGGGCACGGGGGTTAACGGCAGTACCGGGGATAGCATCCTCCTCAATGGCAGCAGCGCGGGCCGGCCAGTGGTGTTTGGGGTCGACAAGATGTATGTCGACAACAACCGCAATGGCGAGATCCGTCTGAGCTACACCTTGATCCCGGCAAGTGGCGGGGCCCTGCGTTCTGAAACTCTCATCGTCAGCGTTGGCCAAGCCTTGGGCGATTTGCTGCGACCCGAAGTGCTTGAAGCCTCCCGCAACCCCGATCAACTGACGCCCGAAGCCGTCACACAGGGTGCGACCATTCGGGTCACGTTCCCGCAAATGCTGCCCACCGACCGCATCCGCGCCGTATGGACGGGCATTCCCGACATCGGCAGCCACAGTGAAACCAAGGACGGCAACAGCCACAAAACCCTGGACTTCATTGTCCCCGCCGACGTGGTGGGGGCTAACATCGCGCCCTTTGGCCAACAGATCAGCGTGCAATACTTCCTGCTGCGGGGTACCCGCGAAATACCGTCGTTGATCCTCGATCTGTTGCTGCTCAACCTCAACACCTTGCCGATCCCGACCATTGAAGGCGTGGGGGATGTACCGATACTCGACCTGTCACGACTGACCGGCACCGAGCGCACCATGATCAACACCTGGCATTTCATCCATCGGAACCAGCGCATGTGGATGGAGTACACCGGGACCTATGCCGACCCGGAAGGGACTTACTTCGAGGCCACGTATACCAACAACCTGGTAACCGCCGACGGTGAGGTTAACGGCATCCTGCCGCCAACGCCCGTGGATGAACTGCGAAAGCTGAAGGATGAGTCGACACTGACCGTCAAGTTCTGGGTCAGTTTTGATCGGGGCTCGAACAAAGCCAACGCGGTGTTGTTCCGCGAACGTCGTTACACCGTGCAGGCGCTGCCCAGCGAACTGCCGGCGCCCAGGTTCCACAACCTTCCGGGTGCGAGCCTGAGCATCTACCCACTCCAGTATGAGCACTATGCTTTTGTGGCAGTGGCTTACGAGGGCATGAACAGTACGCACTTTATCGAACTGCAATGGATCTATCCCGATTGCACCCTGGAGCCGATCTCTGGAAAGAACGGATTGGACGGCGGGCGCGTGGACTTCCCGATCAGCGCAAGGATCATTGCCAACAGCGTCGGTAAAACGATCACCTTGCGTTACGTGGCGACCATCAGAACTGACAGGGTGACTTCTGCCATTCAAGAGCTGACGGTGCAGATGATCCGGCCGGAACACTTACCGCAACCACTGATCAACGGACTGCCGGACGGCGGTGTTCTGGACCTGGCGGACTTTACCGGGCCAGCTAAAGCCAGTGTCAGTAAATGGCCGTTGAGCTTTATCAACCAAAGGGTATGGCTGACCTGCAGCAGTCCGGGCGTGGATGACTTGAAGGTGCTTGAGAGTTACCCGATCAACTCCGGGGAAGCGGCGGCGGGGCTGGTGAATAAGGATGTGGCGCGCGATTGGTTCTCGGGGGTGCAAAACAATGGTTCGATTACGGTTAGTTGTGACGTGACGTTGGATGGGAGTACTGAGAAGGGGGGGCAGCCTTTTCCGTTGACGACTTATACGGTTAAGCGGGAGATGCGGATAATTAAGAATATTTCGGTGGGTACAAATCCCAGTGCGATAGTATCCAACAGTGCTGGCACTCGTGTTTACGTGGCCAATGATGGAAGTCACTCTATTTCGGTTATTGATACAGGTACGAATGAGGTTATTCATATTATTACTGGAATATCCGGCCCTGGGATAGGCCTTGCAATTAGCCCGGACGGAAGTCGACTATACGTAAGCTTCCGCTCCTCAAACGTACGGTGCATAAATACAGCAAATTACGCGACTTTATTTTCAACAACCGTCACAGGATCTCGGGCATTAACAGTAAACGCTGCGGGAACTCGTCTTTATGTTGTAAGCAATCTGGGTGGGCACAATGGAACCTGCGTCGTACTCAACGCATTGAATGGTGGCAGAGTAGGTCAGTTCTTGACGAACTCTACATACAATAACAGTGTATTAGCAAACCCAGACGATACTCGCGGGTACTTCGGCTCCTATCACGGGGTCGCTGCGTTTGATGCACAGTCATTCCAACTCTATCCTGAATTATTAAACGGCGAGGTTAGAGGAACCATGGCTTACAGCCAAAACAGCGTAATGGGATCTCGCTTATATATTCCAGATTATAGAGAAAACAAGATCATAATCACCAACACAGACCGCCTTACAAATGCTAGAGAACTTATTGGGGTGTCAGAACCGCACTCCATAGCAATTGATCCAATCACCTACATGGCATACTTCACACAGCAGACAGCCAATAATGTTAAAATCATCAATACTCACACGGAGGAGGAAGTGGGGCAAATTAACGGATTCAACAAGCCAGAGGGAATAACGATACTGCCCAGTGGAGTGATATACGTTGCAAATTATGGAAACAACACCGTATCGGTCGTCAGCAACTAATATTCATTAGGAAAAAAAGCCACACCATAACGGCAACACACTAAAACGGGACGGATTATTCATAATCCGTCCCGTTTTAGCACTTGCTCCTTATACGCACCGCCCCTCCCACCTGTGGCCTGTGCTGCCTGATCGACATGCATTGTTAAAGGCCAGCAATCCCTATCCCTTTAATTTGCAGGACGTTTCCTAGACAATCCCACGGCCTTGCGCCTGCTTGTTCCACTGGCTAGCCTTCGCTCCGTCGCTGCCTATCAGCGATCGGGTGTGGAAACCTGGGAATTCAGTGGGCGCCAAGCGCCAGCTCCATCAGACGGATGTCGGCATGACTTGGCCTTCAGATCGTTTTATGGCGGCTGTACGTGGGCAGGCTTCGGTCTGGCCGGGTCCTACTGTCCGGTTTTCCACCCTGCGTACAGCTGCCACCCTATTGTCGTGTGGAAACGACACCAGGCTGGCTCCTTTTTCAGTAGGAGCTTCACTCATGAACAAAATCGTCCCCGACCCACCCCGTTTCACCCTAGACCGCGACATTCTCGACCGCGCCCTGCGTCATTACCTGCAACCCGACTCACCGCCATCCTTCACCGTGCACCACGACCTCAGCTTCGAAGACGCCCTCGCCCAGCTCTGCGACCTGCTGCGCTGCGCCGCCGCCACCGCATCCGACACCACCCAGGGCTTGAGCGGCGAGCAGCGCCATATGGCCGGTGCCACGCAGCACTTGATTGACATGGCCAGCACTCTGGCCGACCGCGCGCTGGAGTGTCTGCACGCTGGGTGATAGCGGAAATGGGCTGGCTCCCAATAACGGGGGTCAGCCCATTCACCCCGCGTCTGCGCGCCGCATAGCCACACTTCCCGCCTCCTACCACCGGCCGGAACTGCGATTTCTAACAGTAGCTCCCCGCCAAGCTCCCTCCCATTCGCATGCATTCCAATGCCGATCAGGGGCTGTAGTAGCCGACCGCAACCATGTAATGCCCGCTCTTGCGGATATACGCATGTTTGTTCTCGACCTTGTCGGTGATCGGGTTTTTCCAGCGGTATTTGTATTCGCCCTGGTCCTGCTCCGTCATCAGTTTGAGTATCGGCTCGCCCACCGGTTTGCCGTCGGGGTCCTTGATCTTGCTGAAGTCGGTGTTGATCAACCGCAGCGTGGTGCCATGGGCCACGTAGCGCTGGGTATTGAGGTCCACCACGAACACGTACAGGTCATCCTGCAGAAAGCCGCCCTGCAGTGAGTTGATCGCCTTGAGCGTACCGGCTTCGTCCTTGACCAACGCATTCACCGCTTTGTTGCGCAGCGCCCGGGCCTGTTCCGGGGTGGCCCGTGGCAGGTAGTAACCCACCGCCAGGATGCGCTCGCCCACGCGCTGGTAAAACACATGCTTGTGCTCGACCTTGCCGTCGTTCCAGTTCTGCCAGCGATAGTCGGCCTGCTGCATGCCCTGGCCCTCGGGCACCTTGAGCGCTTGCTCGAATGACTCGCGCAGGTCCGGCCCGAGCACCTCGGATACGTCGCGGCCGATCAACGCGGAGGAGGGGCCGCCACTGGCCAGCAAGACACCCTGGGTGTCGACCACGAACACATAGCGGTCATGGTCGACAAACTCCCCCTGGCGGCTGAAGGCGGCAAAGGCCTTGTCGCCATTGCTCTGGTAATAAACCAGGGCTTTTTCCAGCAGCGCCTTCGCGGCCTGGGCATCGTCATCCTGAGCGGTATCGGCATGCACCTGGCTGAATCCCAACAGCAGCAGCCAGGTCATTCTCAGCAGTCCCTTCATGAACCCATCCTCGTTCTTGTTGATGTGAGCACAGCGTAGACGCCTATGGCTCAGGGCGCCGCCAGCCATTGATTGACGATGCCGTCGTACACGCCGGTGGCCACGCTCAGGTGCAACCACTGGTCCACATAGCTTTTCCACGCCACGTCGTCCCGGGGCAGCAGAAAGGCTTTTTCGCTGTACTGCATTTGCTTGTCCGGGTTGACCGCGCACAGCCCCGGCTTGAGCTTTTGCTGGAAGCGCGCCTCGCTGGCATCGGTGATCATCACGTCGGCCTTGCCCGCCAGCAACTCGTCGAAAATCGTCACGTTGTCGTGCAGGCGAATCTGCGCTTTGCCCAAGTGCGTACGGGCGAACACTTCGTTGGTACCGCCTGCCGGTTCGATCACTCGTACCTGGGGCTGGTTGATCTGTTCGACGCTTTGGTAGCGCTGCACGTCGACGCAGCGAACCAGCGGGATCTTGCCGTCGACACCAAGGGACTGACTGAAAAAGGCCTTTTTCTGACGCTCCAGCGACACCGAAATGCCCCCCACCGCGATATCGCAGCGCTGGGCCAGGAAGTCCGGCATCAGGGTTTTCCACGTGGTAGGCACCCATTGGATCCTGGCGTTGAGGCTTTTGGCCAGGGACTCGGCCATGGCAATGTCGATGCCTTCATAGCGGCCATCGGCGCGCAGCGAGGTGTAGGGCTTGTAGTCGCCGGTGGTGCACACGCTGAGGGTGCCACGCTGCAACACCTCATCGAGGCGCGACGCACCGGTGTCGGCCAGGGCCGACGTGGCCAGGCTCGCCAGTACACAGAGGGCTAAAGGAGCTTTCATGCGGTCGAGTCCTTGGGGCAGGGGCGGGTGGCCATTATTTCCAGCGCGGGGCAGGGTGGCAAGGCGTGACGATTGTTTAGCCGGGCTGCAACCACACTCCGTCAAGCGTGAATTTAACCGGCGGTCGCCGCGTGTGAGGCTGGCGCGCATCCCACCAGTGTGATTGCCCATGGCCGCTTCCCCCGACGCTCACCTCGCGACACTGGCGTCCGCGCTGGCGTTCTGGGCGCTGTTCCACTGCCGTCACGCGCGCCCGCCGGATACCGCTCTCCTACGTTGATTGACCCATTGGATGACGCACACCTGTGCGCATCTGCCCGGCGGCGCCCGCGCGCCTGCCTGACGTACCCGTATGAGAGCCCCCATGAGTATTTTTGCCAGCCTGCACGAAGCCCAGTCCTTTCTTGAACACAACCCGGACATTGAACTGTTCGAGCTGTTTATCCTCGACAACAACGGCGTGCCACGCGGCAAGCTGCTGCACCGCGATGAACTGCTGGCGGTGTACGCAAGCGGCCGCCCGCTGCCCAGCACCATTCTGGGCCTGACCATCAACGGCGATGACGTGGAAAATTCCGGCCTGGTCTGGGACGTGGGCGATATCGACTGCCGCGCCTACCCGATCAGCGGCAGCTTGCAACGCATGCCGTGGCGGTTGATCCCCACCGCAGCGGTGCAGGTGAGCATGCACCCCCGCGAAGGCCTGCCCGCCACCGTGGCGGACCCGCGCCAGTTGCTGGCCAAGGTGGTGGACGCGCTCAAGGCCGACGGCTATTACCCGGTGATGGCGGCCGAGCTGGAGTTCTACCTGCTTGACCAGACACCCGACAGCCACGGCCGCCCGCAACCGGCACGCGACCAGGACGGCGGCCGTCCGCGCGCGACCCAAGTCTATGGCCTGCGCGAACTGGAGCAGATCGAACCGTTTCTGGCCGACCTTTACAGTGCCTGCAAGCTGCAAGGCATCCCGGCGCGTACGGCGATTTCCGAATACGCCCCCGGCCAGGTCGAAATCACCCTGGAGCACCGCGCCGATGCCCTGCAGGCCATGGACGAAGCCGTGCGCTACAAGCGTCTGGTCAAGGGTGTGGCCCACAAACACGGGATGACCGCCTGTTTTATGGCCAAACCGTTCGACGACCTGGCGGGCACCGGCCTGCACATGCATGTCAGCCTGGCGGATGCCGACGGCCACAACCTGTTCGCCAGCGACGCAGCCGATGGCACGCCGCTGCTGCGTCATGCGGTGGGCGGCATGCTCAGTACTTTGCTCGACGCGTTGCTGCTGTTTTGCCCCAACGCCAACTCGTATCGGCGCTTCCAGGCCAACAGCTACGCACCGCTGGCCGCCACCTGGGGGGTCGACAACCGCACCGTCAGCCTGCGCGTGCCGGGCGGGCCGGCGCCTTCGCGGCATATCGAACACCGCATCTGCGGTGCCGACGCCAACCCCTACCTGGCTGCCGCGGCGATCCTGGCCGGCATCCATCGTGGCCTGCGCGAGCAGCGCGACCCCGGCGCTCCGGTGCAAGGCAACGGCTACGCCCAGGCCAAAGAGCTGCTGCCCACCGACTGGCTCACCACCCTGCGCGCGCTGGAAGGCTCCCAATGGGCGCGCGAAGCGTTCGGCGAAGAATTTCTCGGCGTGTACCTGGCGGTCAAACGCGCCGAATACCGCCAGTTCATGGGCGAAGTCGGGGAGCAGGATTGGCGTTGGTACCTGCATCAGGCATGACGGGATTAACGGTAGAAAGTCTTCGACCTTTTTTTCACGTGGCGGCCGTTAAGCTGCCAATCAAGGTCGTTCACTACCGTTTCGCCCAGATGAGCCCATAGATGTCGTCACAACCACCATCCTCCATCGAGATCGAATACGCCGAACGCTGTGGCCGTGAACACGCCAGCGTCTGCGGTGACACGCGCCCGCCAGGGCTGCGTCGGCGCCTGGTGGCGTGGCGCGATGCCTGGCTGGTGCGCCAGGCATTGAAAGTGGCCGGCGAGCCGGGGCTGATCCTCGACCTGGCCTGTGGCTCGGGGCGCTTCTGGCCGGTGCTGGCCGAGCACGTCAACCGCGTGATTCTGGCGTCGGACAACTCCCAGGCCATGCTCGACCATGCCCGCACCCATCACCCGGCATCCTTGCTCAAGCGGGTCAAGACGTTCCAGGGCTCGGCGTTTTCCATCGGCCTGTCGGAAAACGCGGTGGACTGCATCTTCTGTCTGGAATTGTTTCGTCATGTACCCGACAGTGAAGGACGCCTGGCGCTGCTGCGCGAGTTTCATCGGGTCAGTCGCGACACCGTGATTATCTCGGTCAACTCCCGCACCGCGGTTGAGGGCGAGTTTCGCCAGGCGGGTTTCAAGGTGCTGCACCATCAGGAATTCGTACCGGGCTCCGCGGTATGGCGTGTCTATGTTCTGCGTAAGAGATGATAACTCCCGCCTGTCGGACTATTCTTCAATGCCTGTCTGAGTTTTCATGATCGGCTGTGCACTGCGGATGCTCGCAAGGCTCTTTCGCGATATATACTGCGCGCCATTCTTCAAGGGAGAGCCGTGTGGCCATCGATATTCACTGGATCTGCGACAACGATAGCCTCGGCCAGCATTGCGCCGAATGGCAGCAGTTGCCATTCGTCGCCCTCGACACCGAATTCATGCGGGTCGACACCTTCTATCCCATTGCCGGGCTGATCCAGATCGGTGACGGCGTACGCGCTTACCTGATCGATCCCCTGACCATCGACAATTGGCAACCCCTGGCTGCTTTGCTGGAAAACCCGGCGGTGATCAAGGTGGTGCATGCCTGCAGCGAAGACCTCGAAGTGCTGCTGCGCCTGACCGGCAGCCTGCCGGTGCCACTGTTCGACACCCAACTGGCGGCTGCGTACCTGAACCTTGGCTTCTCCATGGGCTACTCGCGCCTGGTCCAGGCCGTACTGGACATCGAGTTGCCCAAGGGCGAAACCCGCTCGGACTGGTTGCAACGCCCGTTGTCCGAGACCCAGATCAGCTACGCCGCCGAAGACGCGGTGCACCTGGCCGAAGTCTACGAACGCCTGCGTCCACGCCTGTCGGACGACAAATTCGCGTGGGTGCTGGAGGATGGCGCCGAACTGGTGGCCAACCTGCGCCGCGAAGTCGACCCCTACGAGGTGTACCGCGACGCCAAGCTGGCGTGGAAACTGTCCCGCGCGCAGTTGGCCGTATTGCGTGAGCTGTGCGCCTGGCGCGAGCAGCAGGCCCGTGCCCGGGACCTGCCGCGCAACCGCATCATCCGCGAGCATTCGCTCTGGCCCCTGGCCAAGTCCCAGCCGGATAACCTCGCCGCCCTGGGCAAGATCGAAGACATGCACCCGCGCACCGTGCGCCAGGACGGGCAGTTCCTGCTGGACCTGATCAAGCGTGCTGGCAGTGTGCCCGCGGACCAATGGCCGCCGGCCGTGGCCGAGCCCTTGCCGGTGGATGCCGCCGCGCTGATCAAACAACTGCGCGCCCTCGGCCAGGCCGAAGCCGAACGCTTGGACATGGCGCCGGAACTGATGCTGCGCAAGAAAACCCTCGAAGCCCTGGTTAAAAGTGGCTACCCCGATGGACCTTACCAACTGCCAGACTCGCTGCGTGGCTGGCGCCGCGAGTTGATGGGCCAGGCGCTGCTCGACAGCCTGGCCACTGCCGGAGAACAGCCTTGAAACGTATTTGCTCCATCTACCGCAGCTTGAAAAAAGACGGCATGTACCTCTATGTGCTCAAGAGCGATGCCCTTGAGCGCGTGCCCGAGCCCTTGATGGTGGCGTTCGGCAAACCGCACCTGGCCTTCGACATGGTCCTGACACCAGAGCGTAAGTTGTCGCGCGAGGACATCGCCGTGGTCCTGGAAAACCTCGATAAACAGGGCTACCACCTGCAAATGCCGCCGGCCGAGGACGAGTACATCGAACACTTGCCCGAAGAGCTGCTGCGTCGCAATGACCCGATGTGATCGGTAGGTGCCCTGTCCGGGGCACATTCTCAATGAAATCGTTTGAGTTGGCGGTGGCCGTAAGGATACGGGCGGCCGTCTGCACTGTTTTTGAAAGGTTTGAACCATGCGTGTTCTGATTGCTGAACAGGATCACCCGCTGTATGCCCGACTGCTCAGCGAAGCAGCGCCGGAGCTGGAAGTGCTGACCAGCGGCGACTCCGCCGAGCTGTCGCGCCTGGCCGCCGACTGCCCGGTGTGGCTGGGCCAGCCGGACCTGCTGGCGACCCTGCTGCGCCAGGGCCACCACCCGCAATGGCTGCAGTCGACCTGGGCCGGCATCACGCCGCTGCTGGCCGACGGCTTGCCACGCGACTATCGCCTGACCCGTGCGGTGGGGATTTTCGGCCAGGTGATGGCCGAGTTTGTGCTGACCTACATGCTCGGCCATGAGCGCGAGGTGCTGGCGCGCCTGGTCAGCCAGGTCGAGCGCAAGTGGGACAACCGCATGGGCCAGAGCCTGGCCGGACGCAAGGTGTTGATCGTCGGCACGGGGGATATCGGCCGGAGCGTCGCCCGATTCCTCGTGCCGTTTGGCGTCAAGCTGTACGGCATCGCCAGCACTGCGCGTGAGCAGGAGCCCTTTATAGAAGTGGCCGGGCCGGACCAACTGGGCCGGTTGGTGGGGGAGGTGGATTATGTGATCAACCTGTTGCCCAACACACCCAACACCCATGACCTGTACGACGCGGCGCTGTTCAAGCAGTTCAAGCCCACCGGCCTGTTCATCAACGTCGGGCGTGGCGTGGCGGTGGTCGATGCGGATCTGGTCGAGGCGTTGAAAGAAGGGCACCTGGCCGGTGCGGTGATCGACGTGTGCCGCCAGGAACCGCTGCCGCAGCGCCATCCATTCTGGACCGCCTGGGGGCTGTTGTTGACTGGGCACAGCTCTGCGCCGACGTCGCCGCCGATGATGGTGGAGTTGTTTCTGGACAACGTACGCGCATACAAGGCAAAGCAAGCCTTGCGCGGTGAAGTGGATTTCGAGCGCGGTTACTGACCGCCGCACCCGGCCATCGGACGCGTTTTGATCTACGTTCGGTAGTGTACACAAAACCTGACAGTCCGGTTGGAACCGCCCTGGCGGGCCTGCCACCCAGTGATCGCAAAGGCGCAAGGTTGCGTCTTTTAAAGGATATCCACTGGATTAAGGACAGGTACTGTCATGACTACACCCACACCGCCTGCTGTTTATGTGCGCCACAGGGAGTATTTGCACTCCGCTATCGCCTCCGCTGACGAACCGTCTGAAACGCTTGCCACCCCTGTGCCCCGACCTATTTCGGCATTCAAGAACGCCTTGGGCGACCACTGCGACCGACGAACCCTGAGTCGGCGGCTCCAGACCGTCATTCAGCAACTCCCGGGCCAGCTCGTGCCCGATGACACGTTAACCCCTGCCAAAGCCAGAGAAAGGATGGAGACCGCGCTCGCCTCGCTCTTGAGCAGCACAACGATGTATGTGTGCGAGGACGCCTCCTATCAACCACCCCAGCCGCTGCCGCCCAACCGTCTGGTCAGTCTTGATGCGTACCTTCAAGGCTGTGCGCTGCAGGTGCCCAAAACCCTGGAAGCGCTGGTCGAGCTGAAAAATGCGCTGTCCGCGCAAGCTCAGGCCCATCCGCTGGGGAACCTCGGCGGTGCCCTGTCCTGGCCGCGAGCGATGCCCGGTGAAGACCAGAACACCCTCGTCCACCTGCTGCACAGCAATGAAACCGGCTTACAAAGTCTGCCTTTGCCTGAGGGCGGGAAGGGGGCCTTGGGCTATCTGCTCAGTGGCAGCTCGGTGGTTGAGGCCGACCTCAAACACCCGATGGTCGCGATGGAGAAGCTGCTCGCCTCCCCCAAGGCGCGGGCTTTGGAGCAAGCCCTGCGGGCGCGGCTGGGCGGTATGCCTGCCGTGGGCTGTAACAGCGATTATGTGATGACGGCGATCCAGTTGGGCCTTGATCCGGAGTCTTTGGCGGCCCCCGCTCGCAATCACGTTGCCGGTTTTGACTTGGCGAGCAGCCAGTATTGGGGGCAACCGGCCTCAACGGTGGTTGAGGCGCTAGGCAAACATTTGATCGAGCAAGGCCGTGTCAGCGCGACGACCGCCCATTTAGGAGCCTATCTGCTGCTGGCCAAGGCTGCTCCTCACTACCTGGTCAAAGACATTCCCCAAAGCGTGACCTACGGTAGCGTCCTGTGGGCACAATTGACGATGGCCGTGGCCAGGATCGAGGTGCAGACACCCGGACGCACCCTCGCCATGGGGTACGCCGAGATTCTGCTGGCTGCCGAACAGCTCGATAGCGATGAAACGGTCAGCCAGCCTATCGATTACCAGGCGCTGAGGGATTGGGGCATCGCCAGTGGCTTTCTCGTCGGCGCGGAACAAGTGCCTTCGGCCAGCGATATGGAGCGCGTGCGAACAGCGTATAACCATCACCTGAGTTCGCTCAAAGACGCCAGTACGTTGCTGCAAACTGACATTCCCAGTCGCAAGGCGATGGCACTTACCCAGCTCAAGGCCGCGTTTCCCGACCTGGACAGCCACCTCTTTGAGGTGCGCACGCTCCACAAAGCACGCTTGAAGGAAGGTCGGCCAGGCCTGTATCCCGGCGAGCGCTCAATGCTGGACGTCGTCATGGAAGGCGGCGCGCTGGGGCCTGAAGATCATTGGATAAGCACTGACAAACGGCTACCCGTCCAAAGGTTCTGCGCGCTTTACGAGAAGGGTGGATTGGGGGTTGCCGCGCCCTTCCAGGCTTCATATGACGAGGCCCTGAGCGCACTGGAGGACGGTCAGCAACGCCTGGTTCGGCACCTGATCTCCACGTTGCCTTTGGAGGACCGCAGGAACCTGGAAGAGGGCAAGCTGGAATTCTTCCATACCAACCAATACACAATTGCCGGTGATCTACTCACCCCTCCCGCCCTGCATGTCAGAGGCCACACACTGGAGGTGAAGACCACCACCCGAGATGGCCCAAACCTCTACACCATCGACACGCGCAGAGGTGTCATCGAAAAAGAGAACTTCCTGCTACGCCGACGTACCGAGCCGTATACCACCCGCAAAATGGAACAGCGCGAGGCCAATATCCTCTCGCGAACGGCAGTGTTTGACCCCTATGACGGTAAGCGCGCCGCGCATTATGCGCAGCAACCGCAGGGGACGGGGCAGCCTGATAGTTTTAATTCCCCTCGCAGCCAGTTGATCGCCGATGTTTTCGTCAAATCACTGGACCTGAACAACGCCGATCTACTGCAGGAGGCCAGAGGGGTCACTTCATATGATCAAGACCGCAGCCGGAACCACGCGATTTCCGAGTTCTTTCTGAACCTCATCCCTTTACGCTCGGCCATCGTCAACTTTCAAAACGGCAGTGTCGGGCAGGGCCTCTTCGACTTGGGCATGGATGTGGTCGGCCTGGTCACCCTGGGTGCCGGCAAGGCTGCGCAAGCGGGCAAGGCATTGGGTAAAACTCTGTCAACGGCGAGCAGGCTGGCCAAGGCCGCGCGGTTCGTCGGCGCGACTGTGGTTGAGGCGTTCAACCCCTTGAGCGGTCTGGGCGATCTGGCATTGGTCGGTGGCCGCTTGGCGTTGAGAGGTGGTCGTACTGTGGTGAATCACCTCAAGGGTGCCACCGGTAGCTATGACCTGCTCAAAATTGCCAGCAAGCAATACGGTGACGTGGCAACGGGCAGCTTCAAAGTGGCTGGTGAACGTGTTGAAGGCGCAGCGACGCTGCACAATGGCAAATGGTATGCCCTGGACGCGCAGGCCATGCGGCCTTATGGCCGTCCGCTCGAAGATTTTGTACCGGCTGCCCGCGCAGTGGAGGGCAAGGTGACCCTGTTGCCGAAGGCGCCGGACGCTGAGCTGAGTAATGCGTTGTTTGGCTCATTCAACGTGCCCGAAGCGAGGATCGCCGGGTGTCCACGCAACAGCCAGGGGGTGTATGTCGCCGCCGATGGCCACGTATCGCATATTCGCCACACCGACAGCACGGGCCGGACAGCTGTTTACGAAGTCCGACAGGTCACGCGCACCGAGGATGGCAGGGTGCAGGCGCGGGTTTATCACAACAATCGACAAACGTCGTTGCTGGTTGAGCATGTCCAGGGTGATCAATGGCAGCGACTGGGAGCCCGTGGGGGGAGTCCGGCTTCAGTGAAAGCGGACCTGGGACGTGAGATTGGGCGAGGTACCGAAGGCGTCGTCTATGAAAGTCTCGATGGGCGTAGTGCCTATAAGGACATGGGGGCTACGAGCTCCGACGTTCTGCCCGACTACACGAGGCATGAAACCCGAGCGCTGAACCAATATTACGGAGAGGGTTTTGCCACGGCGATTCTTGAGGATGGCCGCTCATATATCAAAATGCCGAAACTGGACGGCGTCAGCATGGCGAAAATTGAAAAGCGCAGTTTGCCCCCAGAGGTTCGAACCTTACTTGAGGACGCATTGAACGGGATGGAAGCCAAGGGCGTTTATCACCAGGATCTGCAGTTGAAGAACCTTTTATATTCCTCCAGAGACAACAAAATCTATCCGGTTGATATTCAGTCGCTACCGCCTGAACTGATGGTGCCGGGCGAGGCGCTTTATGAGATGGAAATCGCGGCGTATACGCGCAGCAAGAACGATCTCAAGAGACGCTTGAGTGAGCTGCTTGCCTAGTCGACAGGGGCAGAAAAGCCCGTGCACTTGAATGCGCCGCACATTCAAACGTGTGCCTGCCGGGGAGGGGCAGCGCTGACAAAGTATCACCTGGCCCATCCCCGACACGCTTAGCCTTAATGGCTGAAATCGCCCTCCGATACCAACTCGCTCAACGGTTTGCGCGGGCTGGGCGCTTCACGGCCTTGCAAGTACTCCGGCAAGGTCGCCTTGTCCCCTAGCTTGCCGATCGCCACCGCCGCATGCAGGGCATAGCCTTCTGGGATCTTCAACTCGTTGCGGGTCAGTTCCTGATCGAAGCCGGCCATGCCGTGGGTGTGCCAGCCACTGAGGCTGGCTTGCAGCGCCAGGTGGCCCCAGGCCGATCCGGTGTCGAACGTATGCCACAGTGCCGGGGTTTCTTCGCTGGCGCCGGGGGCGACAAAGTCGGTTTTCGAGGCAATGATCACTAAGGCCGAGGCGTGCTGTGCCCAGCTGCGGTTGAATTCGTTGAGCAGGCCCAGGAAGCGTTCCCAGTCCGGTGTGTCGCGGCGAGCGTAGAGAAAACGCCAGGGTTGCGAGTTGTAGGCCGACGGCGCCCAGCGTGCGGCTTCGAAGAAACTCAGCAGGGTTTCCTTCGAGATGTTTTCGCCGGTGAACGCGCGCGGCGACCAGCGGTCGGTGAACTGGGGATGGATCGGGTAGTCGGCAACGCGGGTCATAGGTGGTTCCTGATCGTCAATTCGATGCTCAAAGCTACTGCGCGCCCGCTAGACTGACAAGTCTTGCAACACCGCCAGTCGTAAGCGCTTGGCCGCGGACGGCCATCGCACTAGACTGGCGGCCCTTTTACCGACCGATACCCACGTAGAGCCATGGCCGCCAAAGTCGAACCTTTCTGGATACGCAAGACCCTCGAACAGCTCGACCAGGAGGAATGGGAGTCGCTGTGCGACGGCTGTGGCTTGTGCTGCCTGCAAAAACTTGAAGACGAAGACGACAACAGCGTTTATTACACGCGCATCGCCTGCAAGTTGCTGGACCTGAAAACCTGCCAGTGCACCGACTACCCCAATCGACGCGCGTCGGTGCCGGACTGCATCCAGCTCACCCCGGGCCAGGCCGACCAATTCAAATGGCTGCCGCCCACCTGCGGTTATCGCCTGGTGAGCGAACGCAAGGATTTGCCGCTGTGGCACCACCTGGTGTGCGGCGACCGCGACGCCGTGCATCACGAACGTATTTCCCAGTCCGGACGCATGCTCAGCGAAGGCAGCGTGCCCGAAGACGACTGGGAGGATTACCTGATCTTCCGCGCTGGCTGAGAGGAATGTGTATGAAGGTTGCAGCCAAGCTGGCGGCGGGCCTGATGGTGCTGGCCATCAGCAGTGCGGCGTGGAGCGCCCGGAAAGTCGACCTGGATTACCACGTCAAACTGTTGCCCCAGACCGAACAGGCCGAAGTCCGCGTGAGCCTGTCCCAAGGTTCGGCGGTGCGTAGCCTGGATTTCGACCTGGGCCACGACGGCACCTATAGCGATTTCAAGGCCGACGGGCAATGGAAAGTCACGGGCCACCGCGGCCTGTGGCAACCGAGCGCCGACAAGGCCAGCCTGACCTACCGGGTCCGCCTCACCCAGGCGCGTAAACCCGGTGTGTATGAAGCGCGCGTGACCCCAGGTTGGGCGATGTTCCGTGGTGAGGACCTGGTGCCCACCGCGCGGCTCGACCAGCAGGATGGCGTCGAGCTGGTCTCGCGCCTGATGTTCGAGTTGCCGGCCGGCTGGAAGAGCATCGAAACCGCCTGGCCGCGCATCGGCAAACACAAGTTCCGTGTCGACAACGTTTCGCGCCTGTTTGACCGTCCCACCGGCTGGATGCTTGCCGGCAACCTCGGCAGTCGCCGCGTGCGCCTGGGTGAAACCGAAGTCACGGTGGCATCGCCCAAAGCGCAGGGCATGCGGCGCATGGATGTGCTGACGTTGCTGACTTTCGTCTGGCCCCAGGTCGAAGCCGCCTTCCCGCGCCATCCGGCCAAGCTGCTGGTGGTTGGAGCCAGCGACCCGATGCGCCGCGGCGCGTTTTCAGCGCGCGATTCGATCTTTCTCAACAGCCGTACGCCGCTGGTCAGTGAAAACGGCGGCAGCCCGTTGATCCGTGAGGTGGTACAGGCGATTGGCCGTTTCAATGACCATGACAGCAGTGACTGGATCAGCGAAGGGATGGGCGAGTTCTACGCCATCGAACTGTTGCGCCGTGCAGGCGGCGTGACCGATGAGCGGTATCAGGCGATACAGGCGCGGTTGGCCAGGGAAAGCAAGGACGTCACCAGCCTGCGCGGCGAACACGTCAGCGGCGCAACGGTGTCACGGGCAGTGCTGGTGCTGCAGGAACTGGATCGGGAGATCCGGGTGAAAACCCATAACAAGCGCTCCCTCGATGATCTCGCGCAGGCGGTGATGCGCGCCAACCGCATCACCACGGCGGAGTTTGTGCAGCTGGCTGAAAGCATCATCGGCGAATCGTCGGTAGTCCTCGATTCCAAGCTTCTGCGCTGATCCTCAACCCTGTACAGATCCCACTGCAGGAGGAGGCTCGCCACCTCCTGCATTCATTTGTAACTCCAGCAGCTCAGCTGTCGGGATCAGCCAGTGGTTTTAACCGCTTTTTCGGCCGCCACTTCCGCACGGGTCTTGAGATTCTTCAACTCTTCCCCGGCACGTTCGATCTTGGTGCGCACGCTGTTCATTTCACGGCGGCCCTGCTCGAGTTTGTCCTTGAGCGAGCTGTGCCCGGTAAAGCCACGGGCCAGCGCCACGCCGCCAATCGCCACCTGAATCAGACCAAAAATGCCACCACGGCGCAGGCCTTTGCCGACCATCATCACGCCGCCGGCCACCGAGCCGATGCGTTCCCAACCGTGCACATTCTGCGTCGGCTGAGTCTGGAACGGCGTGTGTTCGATGACGGGGCGCAAGGTTGTGCTGTCGCTCATGATCTCTCTCCAACAAGGGCAAGTGTCTGCAGATGACTGCCGGCAGGCGCCGGATGTTCCGAAAAAATCAGTACTTGGGGCCCGAACGGGTGTTGTTGCCCTTAGCCAACCGGTCGTAGAGCACCACGTTGACGGTGGCGGCAAGGTTCATGCAACCGGTGGTGGGGATGTACACCACGTCTTCGCACCAGTCGCGGATATCCTTATCCAGCGAGCCATCTTCCGGGCCGAAGATATACAGCGCACGGTCGGGGTGAGTGTATTCGGGCAGCGGGCGGGCGCCGTCCACCAGTTCCACGGCCACCGGGATGCAGCCCAGCGGCAGGATCTTTTTCAGGTCGTCGATGCCGATCAGCGGAATATCGTGATGGACCTTCTTGGTGTCGGTGATGAAATCCCGCGCGCGTTCGTAACGCACCCCGGTGTAAAACACCGACGCCACGCCATAGCAGCCGGCGGCACGCATCACCGAGCCGACGTTTTCGGGGGATTTTGGGTTATACAGACCGATGCAGCTGTAGCGTTTATTGCCCACGGGGAAGGGTGCCTTGAAGAAAAGCGGCGATTATACGGCCTGAAGGGGATGTAGTGCTTGGGCCAGCGCTATCGGGGGGCAAGCCCCAATGCCGGTCAGTTAAGAGACGGAACGGGCAACCAGTAACCTGTGGCAAGCGGGCTTGCCCCGCGTTGGGCTGCGAAGCAGCCCCAAAACATAGTCCCGGAACTGCCTGGCATACTGCGACGCTCCTATTGGGGCTGCTGCGCAGCCCAGCGCGGGGCAAGCCCGCTCGCCACAGTTACAGTGTTCCTCCTTAACTGACTGGCATTGGGGCAAGCCCCCTCTCGCCTGTCGATTGTGAGCCCCTTCATCTGTGGGAGGCAGGCGCAACGGACGACGACAATCTTCAGTCGTCTTTCTTCATCAACCCCGCCAATGCCGCGAACGGGTTGTGGGTGGCCTTGGCAATAGTCGGGCTGCTGGTGGAGCCTTCGCCGAAGTACTGCTGGTCGGTGTAGCGCGAGTGCTCGTTGTCATGGCAATACAGACACAGCAATTCCCAGTTGGAGCCGTCCTGGGGATTGTCATCATGATTGTGGTTGCGGTGGTGTACCGTCAGTTCACTCAGGCGCTTGCCGGAGAATTCGCGGGCGCAGCGGCCGCACACGTGGGGGTACATCTTCAGCGCTTTGTCGCGGTAGCCCATTTCGCGGTCGCGCTGGGCATCGGCGAGGATGCGGTCCAGCTTGGCGGTGTGGGAGGGCGGGTTGCTCGAGCTCATCATGGCTCCTGGCTATTAGGTGGGTCACGGACAGTGTTGATTCTAGCCGCTCGCGCCGCAAATGACCGCTAGGTTCGATTCACTTTATCGATAAGGAATGGGAAGTCATGCGTTGGCCATCATGGACTGTTGCACTGCTGCTGTGTGTGGTCGCCGCTCAAGCTCAGGCGTTGTCGGTGCCCAAGCCGGGGCAGGTGATCGAAGTGACCCTCGAACAGCTGCACCCGACCCAGGCGGTGGTGGGGTTCGATCAGATCCATTACAGCCTCGGACTGTTTGCAGCCAAGCCCGCCAAGGCCTTCGATGAATACTGCGAAACCAACGGCCAGGGCGAGGCCGCCAACGTGCCGAAAAACGCCGACCTGCGCCAGCCCGCCAGTTTCAGCTGCGCCAGCCCGGTAGGCACCCATGCGTCCGACATGAAAACCGTGGTGGTGGGCCTGGGCGGTCAGTTGTACCTGACCGATGGTCACCACAGCTTCACCACACTGTGGGAAACCCCAGGCGGCGGGCCTCGGTTGAAAATGTGGGTCAAGGTCACCGACGACTTCAGCGACAGCCCGAACCTGGCTGTTTTCTGGCAGCGCATGGAGGCTGCACGCAAGGTCTGGCTCAAGGATAACCAGGGCCAGCCCCTGCGGCCCGACCAGTTGCCGGCCCACCTGGGCTTCAAATCCCTGCAGGACGACACCTTCCGCAGCCTGGTGTACTTCACTCGCAAGGCGGCCTACGGCAAACCGGACGAGGGTGAAGTGGCGCCGGAATTCCTGGAGTTCTACTGGGGCAACTGGCTGCGTACCCAAGTGGATTTGACGGCGTACAACCTGAACAAGAAGGGCGGCTATCGTGACGCGATTGAAGCGGTCGCCAAACGCATGGTCAGCCTGGCGCCGGGCGCGCAGGTAGGCGACAGCGGTTTCACGGCCCGTCAACTGGGCGGCATGCCCCAGTTGGACCGCGATGAGCTGGAGAAAACCTTCGAGAAAAAAGTGCCGTACGTGATCGACTACCGCCACTCCCATCACTGATGTGGGAAGGGCGGTGTGACGATTCCACGTGCCCCCGATAGCCACGACACAGCGTGATTCAGCCCTTAAGCTTTTCCGCTATCCATATGGTGTGCCGGGTGCCCTTGTTGCCATGGGCGAACACCTGCACTTCCTCGGCCCTGAAGCCCGCCTTGCGCAGTTTGTCGCTGAACAGCTTATCCGCGCTGGCCGACCACACGGCCAGCACGCCCTTGGGGCGCAGGGCCTTGGCGCAGGCGGCCAGGCCACCGGCCGAATAAAGCCAACTGTTGGCCTTTTGCGTGAGACCTTCGGGGCCGTTGTCGACGTCGAGCATGATCGCGTCAAAGCCCTGGGGTTCGGCCTGCAGCACCTTGGCCACGTCTTCCTGGCGGATCACCGTGCGCGGGTCCAGCAATGGCCGACCGGATTTTTCCCCCAGCGGCCCTCGGTTCCATTCCACGACGCCAGGCACCAACTCCGCCACCACCACTTCGGCGCTCTTGCCCAGGTGCTTGAGGGCCGAGGCCAGGGTGAAGCCCATGCCCAGGCCGCCGATCAAGACCCGCGAGCCCGGCCGGCCGGCGACCTTGCGGCAGGGAATTTCGGCCAGTGCGTCTTCGGAACCGTGCATGCGCGTATTCATCAACTGGCCACCGTCGCCGCCCTGGATCTTGATGACAAAATCCTCGCCATATTCGAACAGGCACAAAGCGCCGCCGTTGTCGGGGATCGGGGTGGTGTCCAGCAGAACGAAACGTTTCATGGAAATCTCATTGGGAAGGGCATTCTTGCGCGGTTGGGAGTAGCCTTAGGACATTCCGGTCAGGCCATGGAGCCATCGATGAAGTGCAGCATTCTAACGGTCATTGTGTTGAGCGCGCTCACATTGGGTGCGGCGCAGGCTCAGGAGTTGCAAACCGTACCGGTCGCCCCCGCGCCCACGCCTGGCGCACCGGGCACCCCAACGCCCACCCTCTACCCTCAGGTCACGCCGCCAGCGGTGCCGAAGACAAACGGCTCGCCGCCCCTGGCGCCCATTGTCTTGCCGACGCCGCCCAAGGATCAGCCGGTGCCCGGCCTGCAGCAGAACGACAGCAAGCCGAAGACACCCGGCGGCTAGAACTGCTGGGCCAGCAGTTGCCCGTCGGCCATGCGCAGGCGCTTGGACAAGGCAATCGCAATGGCGCGGATGATCTTGGCGGCCACCCGCGGCGCTTCGTTGAGCATTTTCTCCAGGGAGTCCTTGCCCAGGTTCAACAGCACGCAGTCGCTGGCGGCCATGCAACTGGCCGAGCGCCGCTCGCCGTCGAGCACCGCCATCTCGCCAAAGGTGCGGCCGCTGCGCAGGGTGGCGATGGTCACGGGTTGACCTTCGTGAGGTGTTTTCTGCACCGCCACCTGGCCGCTGTGGATGATGCACATGAAGGTGCCCGCATCGCCCTCGAGAAAAATCACTTCGCCCTGGGCAATGCTGCTGATGTTGAAGTAGCCGGCGGCGATATGAAAATCTTCCGGCAGCAGCGGATCGAATAATCCGCAGTCCATGAGCATGTCGCGGATTTCATTATTGAGTTGGGTAGGTGGTGGCATAGCTGCAATTTGGTCCATCAAACAGTGGCGGTCCTGTGTTCAGACCGAACCGCCGCACTAAGTTCCTAAATCAGCCCGAGCGCCTTGAATACAAATGCATATTCGAGCGCTACATCACGTAATCCCTGATAGCGGCCGCTCATCCCACCGTGGCCGGCGCCCAGTTCGGTCTTGAGCAGCAGCAGGTTATCGTCGGTCTTGGTGTCCCGCAGCTTGGCCACCCACTTGGCCGCTTCCCAGTACTGCACGCGGCTGTCGTTGTAGCCGGCGATCACCAGCAGGGCAGGGTAAGCCTGGGCCCGTACATTTTCGTACGGCGCGTAGGCCTTGATCCGTGCGTAGACCTCCGGGTCTTCGGGGTTACCCCACTCGTCGTACTCAGTGACGGTCAGCGGCAGTTCCGGGTCGAGCATGGTGTTGAGCACATCCACGAACGGCACTTCGGCAATCGCCGCCTGGAACAGCTCGGGGCGCTGGTTGAGAACGGCGCCGATCAACAGGCCGCCGGCACTGCCGCCGCTGATGGCCAGTTGCTTGGAAGTGGTCAGGCCCTGGGCGATCAAGTGTTCGGCGCAGGCGATAAAGTCGCTGAAGGTGTTCTGCTTGTGCTCCTGCTTGCCGTTGCGATACCAGGCTTCGCCCAACTCGCCACCGCCGCGCACATGCGCAATCGCAAACGCAACGCCTCGGTCCAGCAGGCTCAGGCGCGCGTGGGAGAACCACGGGTCCAGGCTCGAACCGTAAGCGCCGTAGCCGTACAGGTACAACGGCGTCGGCTTGCCCAACTGATCGCGCCTGACCACCAGGCTGATCGGCACTTGAGTGCCATCGGCCGACGTGGCCCACAGGCGCTGGCTCACGTAGTCGTCGGCATTGAATACGCCAAGCACCGGAGTTTCCTTGAGCACCTGCTGCGCACCGCTGGCCAACTCCAGCTGGCGCACCTGGGCCGGACGGTTCAGCGCTTCATAGCGCAGGCGGATCCTGTCGCTGGGAAATTCCAGGCTGTTCTGTACGTAGAGACTGTAGGCGGCGTCGGGCAATTCGACGCGGTAGGCCGCCAGGTCCTGGGGATGCACTTCGATCACCGGCAAGCCGCCGATGCGCAGGCTCAGGGTCATGGCGCTGGCGTTCAGGCTCACGCCGTCGAGCATTACGTCGTCGCGGTGCGGGATCAGGTTGCGCCAGTGGGCTTCGGTGGGTACCTCGCCGGTATCGGCGGCGACGAACAACGCGTAGTTGATGCCATCGCGGTTGCTGCGGATAAACCAGGTCCACTCGCCATCGAGCTGGCCGTGGTCCACATCGTATTCGTGTTCCTCGACCCGTGGCGCCAGGCAGGTGAAGTCCAAGTGCGGCTGGTTGGCGTCCAGCGCCCAGATTTCGCTGGTGGTCTTGCTGCCCAGGGCCAGCAGCAGCTGGCGTTCGGAGCTTGAACGGTAGCAATGCAGGAAGAACCGTCCGTCAGGCTCGTGGAAGACTTCCTGCGCCGCCGTACCATCCAGGCGATAGCGATACAGTTTGTGCGGGCGATGGGTATCGTCCAGTTCGCCGAAGAACAGCGTCAGGCTGTCGTTGGCCCAGGTCATGCTGCCGTCGCAATTATCGAATACCAGTTCGCTGACCTTGTCGGTGGCCAATTCCTTCACGTACAGGGTGTAGATCTCGTCGCCACTGGTATCGAGGCTGTAGGCCAGGCGCTGGTGGTCGGGGCTGATGCTGAACGCGCCGAGGGAGAAGAAGCCGCCGTTGGCCAGTTCGTTCGGGTCCAGCAACAATTCCTCGCTGCTTTCATCCACCTGGTTGCCGTCGTCGGCCGGGCGACGGCAGCGGTAGTGACGCGCATATTCGTCACCGGCGGTGGTGCGCGTGTAATACAGGTACGGGCCCCAGGGTGAGGGCAGTGACAGGTCGGTTTCGAGGATGCGCCCCTTGATCTCTTCGAACAGGCTTTCGCGCAGCGCGGCTTGGTCGGCGAGCTGGGCTTCCTGCCAGGCGTTTTCGGCCTTGAGATAATCGAGCACTTCGGCGCTGTCACGTTCTTGCAGCCAGGCGTACGGGTCCTGGCCTGGGGCCTTGCGGGCAATCGGGGCGGCAGTGATGTGGGTCGATGACGGCATGGATCACTCTCTGTCTGGCGGAAGGTGGCCGGCATTGCAGCCGCGACACGCAAAAGCCGTTATCATAGCCGCCTGTTTGCCTACCTTGCCATGGACACCATGACCGAGAACGACTATCTGACCGCTTGGGGCCTGTACGCCTTCGCCGCTTTGGGCTGCCTGTTGGTGTGGTGGCGCATGACGCGCTGGATCTGGCGCTGGCTGCGCGAGCCGCTGCAATTGCTGATGGCGGTGCTGCTGCTGAGCCCCACCATCGTCGACCCGGTCAAGACCCAGTTCGCGCCGGCCGTGGCCATCACCGCGCTGGACCTGGTGCTCAAGGTTGGCAATAACGCCTGGCGGGCCATTTCCGATTTGTTCATGTACACCATGATCGCATTCGGCGTGTACCTGGTCTTCGTGTTGATCCGCTGGCCCATCGAGCGCGCCGCCAAGGCACGCCGTGAACGCAAGGCCGCCACCGACGCCGCCCTGGCCGCCGAAGACCCGGAGGATGACGAACCCTTCCGGCGTCCGGCGCCCGTCAGCGGTATGCGGGTCGAACCGCGCCTTTAACGTTGTAAGCCCTGCAGCGAGAGCCCTGGCATGTGTGAATTATTGGGCATGAGTGCCAACGTCCCCACCGATATCGTGTTCAGCTTTACCGGGCTGATGCAGCGTGGCGGGCGCACCGGGCCCCACCGCGACGGTTGGGGCATCGCGTTCTACGAAGGCCGTGGCCTGCGCCTGTTCCAGGACCCGGCCGCGAGCAGCGAATCGGAAGTTGCGCTGCTGGTGCAGCGTTACCCCATCAAGAGCGAAGTGGTGATCGGTCATATCCGCCAGGCCAACGTGGGCAAGGTGAGCCTGGCCAATACCCACCCGTTCGTGCGCGAGCTGTGGGGGCGCAACTGGTGTTTTGCCCACAACGGCCAACTGGCGGACTTCGCCCCGCGCGCCACGTTCTATCGGCCGGTGGGCGATACCGACAGCGAAGCGGCGTTCTGCGATTTACTCAACCGCGTGCGCGAAGCCTTCCCAGAGCCGGTGGACCTGGAGCAGGTGCTGCCGGACCTGATCGCGGCCTGCACCGAATATCGCAGCAAAGGCGTCTTCAACTGCCTGCTCAGCGATGGCGACTGGCTGTTCTGCTATTGCTCGACCAAACTGGCCCAGATCACCCGACGTGCACCGTTCGGCCCGGCGCGCTTGAAAGATGTCGACGTGATCGTCGACTTTCAGGCCGAAACCACCCCCAACGACGTGGTCACGGTGATTGCCACCGAACCCCTGACCGACAACGAAAACTGGACCCGCTACGAACCGGGTCAATGGAGCCTGTGGCGGCGCGGTGAATGCGTCAGCCAGGGCATTACCGAGTAAGGACATCGACTATGTTGCTCAGCTATCTGCGGTTGGTGCTGTTTGCCATTGGCCTGTTGGTCGGTGTGCAGGTGCCGGGGTTTATCAGCGATTATGCCAAGCGCGTCGAGGCCCACCTGATCGAGGCCCAGACCAGCCTGCGCGGCTTCGAAACCACGGCGCAGCAGTTCTTCAAGGGGGATATGCACGCCCTGGTCGAGCATTACCGCGCCAGCGATGACCCGGTGTTCCAGAGCGATGCCAGCAGCCTGGGCGCCTTGCTTGATCGCCAGGTGGCGTTGGACAAGCAATTCCAGGCCATGCAGGGCCCGTGGTACATCCGCGCGCTGCAAGTGGCGGTGGCCGCCGATCCGGATATCCGCCTGGAAACCTGGAACGGCTACAGCTACCAGATCCTGCTGACTCCCGAAGCCATGGGCTGGGGCCTGGGCGGGGCGATGCTGTTGTCGTTCGGCCTGGAATGCCTGTACCGGTTGATCGACTGGATCGTGCTGGGCGGCAAGCGCCTGCGCCAGAGCCGGCCGATTGAGGAGCGGGACCTCAAGGGCCTTTAACGCCCAACTCGGTCAACTGTGGGAGGGGTGCCCCTCCCACATTCCTATCCGGTTTATTCAGCTGCCAGCACCATCCGTTCTTCGCCGACTTCCTCGGCATACCGGGCCACCACCTTCTGGCACAACCCCACGATCTCCTCCACCAATTCCACCCCAACGCGCCACGACACCACCACCTGCAGGTTCGGCAAACGTTGCTCCATGGGCAGCATCAACAGTTCGCCGCGCGCCAGTTCTTCGCTGACCAGCACCGGCGGCAGGGCGCCGATGCCGAAGCCGTCGCGCAGCAGGCGGGTGATCGCCGACACCGAGTTCACGCAGTTCATGCGCGGCGCGGCGACGCCGTTGGCCTGCATCAGGCGGATAACGTCCTGGTGCGGGTGGGAGTTTTTCGAATAGGTGATGATGCGCTCCTGGGCCAGGTCGGCGAGGGACGCATAGTCGCGGTTGTAGATCGACTGGCTGGCGACGATCCAGGCCATGGGGTGGCTGCCCAGCTCCAGGCTGCGCACGGTTTCCAGGCGCAGCAGGTCGGTTTGCAGAATCAGGTCGAGGAAGCCTTTTTGCAGCTGATCGCTGAGGTTCAGTGCGGTATCGGCGACCAATTCGATTTCCACCAGCGGGAAACGGTCCATCAATTCCGCCACCAGCGGGCTGAGCCAGGTGTGGATCACCGTGTCCATGGCGCCGATCCGAATCCGTCCGACCTTGCTGCTGGTGGTCTCCAGGGACTGCTTCAAACCTTGCAGGGTCACCATCATCTGTTCGGCGTAATCGAGCACCTTGACGCCTTCCGGGGTCAGGCTCACACCCCGCGAATCGCGCAGGAACAGCTTGACCCCCAGTTCGCTTTCCAGCACGGCGATGCGGCTGGAGATCGATGCCTGGGTGGTGAACAGTTTTTCGGCGGTCAGGCGAAAGCTCTTGAGCCTGGCGACCCAGACGAAGGTTTCGAGGAACTTCAAATTCATGGGATCAACTTTTTCTTATGCTTGGATCGGTTTTTATTAGTTGGACGCGGCACGGGGCCAGCGCCAAAAATCGGTTCGTTCCACGATAAGCGGCGTGGGGGTGCCAGGACAAGTTGCGTGTCCTGCGGTAAAAATCCCACACTACAAAATAACAAAGCCTACAGGAGCGACCACCGTGAGCCGCCTGCTACTGAACTGTGATATCGGCGAAAGCTTTGGCAACTGGACCATGGGTCTGGACGCCGAGGTCATGCCGTTCATCGATTGCGCCAACGTGGCCTGCGGCTTCCATGCCGGCGACCCGAGTATCATGCGCAAGACCGTCAGCCTGGCGCTCACGCATGGCGTGCGAATCGGTGCACATCCGGCTTATCAGGATCTGCAGGGGTTCGGTCGTCGTTCGATGGCTTACAGCCCTGAAGAAATCCAGGACCTGTTGCACTACCAGATCGGTGCCCTCGACGGCATCTGCCGGGCCCAGGGCGCGCGCGTCAGCTACGTCAAACCCCACGGCGCGCTGTACAACGACATGATGGCCAAGCCGGCGCAGCTGCGCGCAGTCATGCAGGCCATCGCGGCCTACGACGCCGGCCTGCCGCTGATGCTGCTGGCCACCCGCGACAACAGCGCGGCCCAGGCGATGGGTGACGAATACGGCCTGACCCTGTGGTTCGAAGCGTTCGCCGACCGGGCCTACGACAGCCACGGCCACCTGGTCTCGCGCCAACTGCCGGGCGCGGTGCATCACGACGCCGACACCGTGCTCCAGCAAGCCCTGACCATCGCCCGCAGCGAGCCGCTGACCGCCAGCGACGGCAGCGCCCTGGTGTTGCAGGCCAATACGTTGTGCGTACACGGCGACAACGCCAGCTCCATCGCCGCGGTGCAACGCATTCGCCAAGCGTTGAAGTCAGCATGAAGCCATGTATTGAAGTGGTGGCCATCGATTGCCTGATGGTGCGTCTGTTCGAGGTCATCGCCGAAGCCAATATGCCGTGGATGCTCGCCGCTACCCAGCAATTGCGTGGCGCATTCGGCCCGGCCTTGGTGGACCTGGTGCCGTCCTATACAACGCTGATGGTGCATTACGACCTCACCGCGTTGAGCCCGGCCGAGGCGCGACAACGCATCGATCGAGCCCTCGCCGACCTGCAACCCCAGGCCCAGGGCAGCGGCCAGTGCCATGTCCTGCCGGTATGGTACGACCTGCGCGTCGGCCCCGAACTGGGCTTGCTCAGCCAGCGCAGTGGCTTGACGGTGGATGAGGTGATCCGCCGCCACAGCGCCCACGAATACCAGGTGTTCGCCCTTGGGTTTGCTCCCGGATTCGCCTTTATGGGGCTGGTAGATGAAGCCCTGGCCACCCCGCGCCTGAGCACCCCGCGCAAACGCGTGGCGGCCGGCAGCGTGGGCATCGCCGAGCGGCAGACGGCGGCCTACCCGGTGGTGTCGCCGGGTGGCTGGAACCTGATCGGCCGCACCCCGGCCAAACTCTTCGACCGCGAGCGCGACGGTTACAGCCTGATGCAGCCCGGCGATACGGTGCGTTTCCAGGCGGTGGATCACGCCGAATTCATCCGGTTGGGTGGCGATGACGCACCGCTGGAGGCGCATGCATGAGCCGTTTATTGATCGAGGCCAGCACGCCGCTGTGCCTGTTGCAGGACGCCGGGCGTTTTGGTGTGCGCCATCTGGGCGTAACCCAGGGCGGTGCGTTGGATTGGGTGTCGATGGCCTGGGCCAATTGGTTGCTGGGCAATGCGCTGAATGCGCCGGTGGTGGAAATCACCCTCGGCGGCTTTACCGTGAAGGCCGAGGACTATTGCCTGCTGGCGTTGGCCGGTGCCGACCTGGGGGCCTTTATCGACGAGCGCGCGATCAGCCCCGGGCGCAGTTTTGTCCTGCAGAAGGGCCAGCGTCTGCGCTTTACCCAGCCGTTCAGCGGTGCGCGGGCGTACCTGGCGGCACCCGGCGGGTTTGATGCGCCGGCGGTGTTGGGCAGCTGCGCCACGGTGGTGCGTGAAGCGCTCGGTGGCGTGGAGGGAAGGGGGAAGGCGCTGGCCGAAGGCGGTCGGTTGGCCTATTCCGGTACGGGCGGTGCCCTGCAGGAGCTGAGTCAGCCCGCCTTGCCGACCGGCGGCTCGCTGGACGTGATTGTCGGCGCGCAGATCGGCCGGTTCAGCGGGCAGAGTCTGTTTGACGCGTTCAACACCGACTGGACGCTCGACAGCCGTGCCGACCGCATGGGCATGCGTCTGCTGGGCACGCCGTTGCAGTATCAGGGGCCGTCGTTGATCTCCGAAGGGATTCCCTTGGGGGCGATCCAGGTTCCGCCGGATGGGCAGCCGATCGTGCTGCTCAATGATCGGCAGACCATTGGCGGTTACCCACGGCTGGGTGCGCTCACACCCTTGGCGTTGGCCAGGCTGGCGCAATGTCTACCGGGGGAGACCGTGCGATTGGCGCCGGTGGTGCAGGAAACGGCGCATCGGCAGCACATCGAGTATTTGCGCCGCTTCCAGACGGCGGGAAGGGCTTGCACCCGATAGCGGTGTATCAGTCCATCCGTCGGTGACTGCACCACCGGAATCGGGGGCAAGCCCCCTCCCACATTGGATGTCGGTGTACTTGTAGAGAGTATTTGCACCGCTTCCAATCTGTGGGACCGGGCATTACTTGGAGAGAAAGCGCATGCCTTCTTCCAGCCCGCGCAATGTCAGGGGATACATCTGGTCCTCCACCAACTCCCGCACAATCCCGGTGGAGGCGGTGTACCCCCAAGTGTCCTTGGGATACGGGTTAATCCAGATCAGCTTCTTGTACTTGGCCATGAAGCGCTGCATCCACACATACCCCGGCTCTTCGTTCCAGTGTTCGACGCTGCCGCCGGCCTGGGTGATTTCATACGGCGCCATCGAGGCATCGCCGATAAAGATCACTTTGTAATCGGCACCGTACTTGTGCAGCAGGTCCTGGGTGGAGGTGCGTTCCGAGGTGCGGCGCTGGTTGTTTTTCCACACCGATTCGTACACGAAGTTATGGAAGTAGAAGTACTCCAGGTGCTTGAACTCGGTCTTGCACGCGGAGAACAGCTCTTCGCAGATCTTCACATGGGCATCCATCGAACCGCCGATATCGAACAGCAGCAGCAACTTGATGGTGTTGCGCCGTTCCGGGCGCATCTGGATATTCAGCAAGCCGGCATCGCGAGCGGTGTGGTCGATGGTGCCGTCGATGTCCAATTCTTCCGCCGCGCCCTGGCGCGCAAATTTGCGCAGGCGACGCAGGGCGATCTTGATATTGCGCGTGCCCAGTTCCACCTGGTCGTCGAGGTTCTTGTACTCGCGCTGGTCCCAGACTTTGACGGCCTTGCCCTGGCGCTTGCCGGCGTCGCCGACGCGGATGCCTTCGGGGTTGAAGCCGCCGGAACCGAACGGGCTGGTGCCGCCGGTGCCGATCCACTTGTTGCCGCCGGCGTGGCGTTCTTTCTGTTCTTCCAGGCGTTTCTTGAATTCCTCGATCAGTTTGTCCAGGCCGCCGAGGGACTGGATCTGCGCGCGTTCTTCGTCGCTGAGGGAACGCTCGAATTCCTTGCGCAGCCAGTCTTCGGGGATCAGCGCCTGCAAGTGATCGTCGAGCTTTTCCAAGCCGTTGAAATAGGCACCGAAGGCGCGGTCGAACTTGTCGAAATGCCGCTCGTCCTTCACCAGGATCGCCCGCGCCAAGTAATAAAACTCGTCCATGTCGGCGAAGGTCACGCGTTGTTTGAGCGCGTTGATCAGGTCGAGCAATTCGCGCACCGACACCGGCACCTTGGCTGCGCGCATTTCATTGAACAGGTTGAGCAACATCAGCGATTACCGCGACGGCTCATGAACGCCAGACGCTCCAGCAACTGCACGTCCTGCTCGTTCTTCACCAGGGCACCGGCCAACGGCGGGATGGCCTTGGTCGGATCGCGCTCGCGCAGCACCGCCTCGCCGATGTTGTCGGCCATCAGCAGCTTGAGCCAGTCCACCAGTTCGGATGTGGAGGGTTTTTTCTTCAGGCCAGGGACTTTGCGCACGTCGAAAAACACGTCCAGCGCTTCGCTGACCAGGTCTTTCTTGATGTCGGGGTAGTGCACGTCGACGATTTTCTGCAGGGTGGTGCGATCGGGGAAGGCGATGTAATGGAAAAAGCAGCGGCGCAGGAAGGCGTCCGGCAGCTCTTTTTCATTGTTGGAGGTAATGATGATGATCGGGCGCTTTTTGGCCTTGATGGTCTCGTCGATTTCGTAGACGTAGAACTCCATCTTGTCGAGTTCCTGCAACAGGTCGTTGGGGAACTCGATGTCGGCCTTGTCGATTTCGTCGATCAGCAGAATCACGCGCTCCTCGGACTCGAACGCCTCCCAGAGCTTGCCTTTTTTCAGGTAGTTGCGCACGTCGTGCACCTTGTCCACGCCCAGCTGCGAGTCGCGCAGGCGGCTCACCGCGTCGTACTCGTACAGACCTTGGTGGGCCTTGGTGGTGGACTTGATGTGCCAGGTAATCAACCTGGCACCGAAGGACTCGGCCAGTTGTTCGGCGAGCATGGTCTTGCCGGTGCCGGGCTCGCCCTTGACCAGCAGCGGACGCTCCAGGGTAATGGCAGCGTTGACGGCCAGTTTCAGGTCATCGGTGGCAACGTAAGCCTGGGTGCCTTCGAACTTCATCGGTCATTCCTCGAATTCATCAATGCCCGGACTATACCGCGCGGCCCCGGCGACTGTGAACGCAGACGGGCTATTCAGCCTCTGAATGGCCGGTCACGCCGAGCGCTCAATCGGCACTGGGCTTGGGCTGTTCATAGCGGGCATTGAATGCCTGGATGAACCCGTTGCGCAAAATGGCAATCACCGCCGAAAACGCGCTGACATTTTGCTGGTGCACGCTGCCGCTCAACTCGACGCGGGTGGCGAACTGGTTTTTGCGCTGGTTCTTCAATACCGTTTCGCTGGCGCCCACCACGGCCTCCCAGATCGAACGGAAGATGTTTTTGTCTTTGTTTTCCACGTCCTGCTGCCAGTCGAACACTTCCACATCCCGCAGTAACGGCTTGATGTAGCCGGACAGCTGGCCTTTTTCGGCCTGGGCTTCAATGACCAGGTCGCCGGTGCCTGCCTTGAAATCGAACTTGCCATAGGCCGAGGCGAAATCGTTCATGCGCTTGAGCTGCAAGTCGCGGGCACGGAAGCGGAATTCGAAGTCTTCGAAATCGCTCAAGGGGTCGAAGGTGGCGTTGGCCTCCAGCGGGGCCTGGCCCAGCAGCAGTGCTTTACCTTCAAAGCGCGCATCGCGCCTGCCCTCGGTGTCGACCACGTTGGTCAGGTTGTAGAAGCTGGCGTTGACCCCGGTGGCATTGATGTTCACCGCCGGTTTGGAATTGAAGTTATGGAAGGCGATCTTGCCGTCTTCGATGCGCACTTCGTTGAGCGTGATCGGCAACAACTTGCCCAATTGCTCGCGCCAGTCGGTGCCTTTACCGGTCTGGGACGCCTGTTTGTTGGCGCCGCCGTCGACAAAGTTGATTTCCGGCCGCACAAAGTGGCCTTCGGCGACAACGGCATGGTCGTACCACAGCGAATGCCAGCTCACCGCGAACTCGATCAGCGGCGCCTTGACGAACGGCACCGGCACCTTGCCGTCCACCTTGACGATCTGCAGGCCGTTGATGCGGTACGCGCCGCGCCACAGGGCCAGGTCTACGTCGGCGATTTCGCCACGGTATTCGCCCATATTGGCGAGCTTGTCATTCAGGTAGTTGCGTACCAGGTAGGGCAGCGCGATGTTCAGGGCGATCAGCACCACCACCAGCCCGGCGATGGTCCATAGCGGCCAACTATAGCGACGTTTCATGGGGCAGTTCTCCTTGCTCGTAAGCAGATGGACTCCCGCGCCGGCCTCAACGTTCCTCCGACTGGACGCCCCGGAAGACCAGGCATACCCTTGAAACCTTTCGCAACCGCCCAATAGGACCCGCCATGAGCCGCATTTTTGCAGATAACGCGCACTCCATCGGTAATACGCCCCTGGTTCAGATCAACCGCATCGCCCCGCGCGGTGTGACCATCCTGGCCAAGATCGAAGGGCGTAACCCCGGTTACTCAGTGAAGTGCCGCATCGGTGCAAACATGATCTGGGACGCCGAAAGCAGCGGCAAACTCAAGCCGGGCATGACCATCGTCGAACCCACCTCCGGCAACACCGGCATCGGCCTGGCGTTCGTCGCCGCGGCCCGTGGCTATAAATTGCTGCTGACCATGCCGGCGTCCATGAGCCTGGAACGGCGCAAGGTGCTCAAGGCCCTCGGCGCCGAGCTGGTACTGACCGAGCCGGCCAAAGGCATGAAAGGCGCTATCGAGAAAGCCGGCGAGATCGTCGCCAGCGACCCGGCCCAGTACTTT
Source organism: Pseudomonas sp. lyk4-R2A-8 (assembly GCF_030209095.1). Lineage (NCBI taxonomy): Bacteria > Pseudomonadati > Pseudomonadota > Gammaproteobacteria > Pseudomonadales > Pseudomonadaceae > Pseudomonas > Pseudomonas sp. lyk4-R2A-8. Next base: position 72,535 of record NZ_JARVSS010000014.1, on the reverse strand, counting down.
ATGCCGGCCCAGTTCGAAAACCCGGCCAACCCGGCGATCCACGAAAAAACCACCGGCCCGGAAATCTGGAACGACACCGACGGCGCCGTGGATGTGCTGGTGGCGGGCGTGGGCACTGGTGGCACCATCACCGGGGTGTCGCGCTATATCAAAAATATCCAGGGCAAGCCGATTCTGTCGGTGGCCGTCGAGCCCATCGGTTCGCCGGTGATTACCCAGACCCTGGCCGGTCAGGAGGTCAAGCCCAGCCCACACAAGATCCAGGGGATCGGCGCCGGCTTTGTGCCGAAGAACCTCGACCTGTCGATGGTCGACCGCGTGGAACTGGTGAGCGACGAGGAGTCCAAGGCCATGGCCCTGCGTTTGATGCAGGAGGAGGGGATCTTGTGCGGGATCTCCTGCGGTGCCGCGATGGCGGTGGCGGTGCGGCTGGCGCAGAAACCGGAGATGCAGGGCAAGACCATCGTGGTGGTGCTGCCGGACTCCGGCGAGCGCTACCTGTCGAGCATGTTATTCAGTGATCTGTTCACTGAGCAGGAAAACCAGGCTTGATGCAGGTCAGCTGGTCGGTGCGGGCCTTCTGCATAATGGCGCAACTGTTTATCATGGCCGGCTGCTACGTCTGGCATCCCGCCCAGGGGGTGCTGTCGGCCAGACGCTTATTTCCAGGAGTTGCCGCATGACCTTTTCTCTGACCGCCAAACTGTCGGTGCTGCTGTTGTTTATCGGCAGCACGCTGTACGTGCACCTGCGCGGCAAGGCCCGTTTGCCGATGTTGCGCCAGTTTGTCAACCATTCGGCGCTGTTCGCCCCGTATAACGCCCTGATGTACCTGTTTTCGGCGGTGCCGTCCAAGCCCTACCTGGACCGCAGCAAATTCCCGGAACTGGATGTGCTCAAGGACAATTGGGAAGTGATCCGCGAAGAGGCCATGCACCTGTTCGACGAGGGTTACATCCGCGCCGCCGAAAAGAACAACGACGCCGGTTTCGGTTCGTTCTTCAAAAAGGGCTGGAAGCGTTTCTACCTCAAGTGGTACGACAAACCGCTGCCGTCGGCCGAGGCGCTGTGCCCGAAAACCGTGGCGTTGGTGAGCAGCATTCCCAACGTCAAGGGCGCGATGTTCGCGCTGTTGCCGGGCGGCAGCCACCTCAACCCGCACCGTGACCCGTTCGCCGGTTCCCTGCGCTATCACTTGGGCTTGTCCACGCCCAATTCCGACGACTGCCGCATCTTTGTCGACGGCCAGGTGTACGCCTGGCGGGACGGTGAAGACGTGATGTTCGACGAAACCTATGTGCATTGGGTCAAGAACGAAACCGAGCAGACCCGCGTGATCCTGTTCTGCGACATCGAGCGCCCGCTGAGCAACCGCCTCATGACCCGCGTCAACCGTTGGGTCAGTAAGCAGCTGGGCCGCGCCACCGCACCGCAGAACCTCGACGACGAGCGCGTGGGTGGGATTAACCAGGCGTATGCCTGGAGCAAGCGTTTCAGCGATAAGTTCAGTGGCGTGGTCAAGCAGTGGAAGCGCAAGCATCCGAAGGCTTACCGCATTGCGCGACCGGTACTGGCGGTGGTTGTGCTGGTGCTGCTGTGGAAGTGGCTGTTCGGCTGATCGAACAAACTGTGGGAGGGGGTTGCCTCCTCCCACATTAGATCTCCTATGTTCTTAGGAGGCGATCAATTGGCGTAGCACGTAGTGCAGGATGCCGCCCGATTTGAAGTATTCCACTTCATTGAGCGTATCGATCCGGCACAGCACTTCGACCTTCTCCGTACTGCCATCCTCCCGAGTAATCACCAGCGTCAGGTTCATACGCGGCACGATCTCCACGTCGCTCAGCCCCAGGATATCGATCTTCTCCTTACCGGTGAGTTTGAGCGCCTTGCGGTTCTGGTCCAGCTTGAACTGCAACGGCAATACGCCCATGCCCACCAGGTTGGAACGGTGGATACGCTCGAAACTCTCGGCAATCACCGCTTTGACACCCAGCAGGTTGGTGCCCTTGGCCGCCCAGTCGCGGCTGGAGCCGGTGCCGTATTCCTGCCCGGCGATCACCACCAGCGGCGTGCCCGCGGCCTGGTATTTCATCGCGGCGTCGTAGATCGCCATCTTCTCGCCAGTGGGGATATACAGCGTATTGCCACCTTCCTCGCCGCCGAGCATTTCATTGCGGATACGGATGTTGGCAAACGTGCCGCGCATCATGACCTCATGGTTGCCCCGGCGTGAGCCGTAGGAGTTGAAGTCACGCGGTTCCACGCCCTGTTCGCGCAGGTAGCGGCCGGCGGGGCTGTCGATCTTGATATTACCGGCCGGGGAAATGTGGTCGGTGGTCACCGAATCGCCCAGCAGCGCAAGCACGTTGGCGCCCGTGATGTCTTTGATCACTGGCAACGGGCCGGCAATGTCATCGAAGAAGGGCGGGTGCTGAATGTAGGTCGAGTCCTTCTGCCACACGTAAGTCGCCGCTTGCGGCACTTCAATGGCCTGCCACTGTTCGTCGCCGGCAAACACCTCGGCGTATTCCTTGTGGAACATGCCCGTGTTGACCTGGGCCACGGCGTCGGCAATTTCCTGGCTGCTGGGCCAGATGTCCTTGAGGTAGACCGGGTTGCCCTGCTGGTCGTTACCCAACGGCTCGCTGCTGATATCGATGCGCACGGTGCCGGCCAGGGCGTAGGCCACCACCAGGGGCGGCGACGCCAGCCAGTTGGTTTTTACCAGGGGGTGCACGCGGCCTTCGAAGTTGCGGTTGCCCGACAACACCGACGCGACGGTGAGGTCGGCTTTCTGGATGGCTTTTTCGATCGGCTCGGGCAACGGCCCGGAGTTGCCGATGCAGGTGGTGCAGCCATACCCCACCAGGTCGAAGCCGAGCTTGTCCAGGTACTGGGTCAGGCCCGCGGCCTTGTAGTAGTCGGTGACCACTTTGGAGCCGGGCGCCAGGGAGCTTTTGACCCAGGGTTTGCGCGTCAGGCCTTTTTCCACGGCCTTTTTCGCGACGAGGCCGGCGGCCATCATCACGCTGGGGTTGGAGGTGTTGGTGCAGGAGGTGATCGCGGCGATCACCACGGCGCCGTTTTTCAGGCGATAGGTCTGACCTTCGAAGTCGTAATCGGCTTCTCCTACGAGATCGGCATTACCCACGGCGACACCGCCGCCGCCTTCGCTTTCCAGGCGGCCTTCTTCTTTATTGGTGGGCTTGAATTGCAGGTCGAGGAAGTCGCTGAACGCCTGCCCGACATTCGGCAGCGACACCCGGTCCTGCGGGCGTTTCGGCCCGGCCAGGCTGGCCTCGACGCTGCCCATGTCGAGCGCCAGGCTGTCGGTGAACACCGGTTCCTGGCCAGCGTTGCGCCACAGCCCCTGGGCCTTGGTGTACGCCTCGACCAGTTTCACCGTTTCTGTCGGACGGCCGGAGAGGCGCAGGTAGTCCAGGGTCACTTCATCGACCGGGAAAAAGCCGCAAGTGGCGCCGTATTCCGGGGCCATGTTGGCGATGGTGGCGCGGTCCGCCAGAGGCAGGTCAGCCAGGCCGTCGCCATAGAACTCGACGAATTTACCCACTACGCCTTTCTTGCGCAGCATCTGGGTCACCGTCAGCACCAGGTCGGTGGCGGTGATGCCTTCCTTGAGCTTGCCGGTGAGCTTGAAGCCGATCACTTCGGGAATCAGCATCGACACCGGCTGGCCGAGCATCGCCGCTTCCGCTTCGATACCGCCCACGCCCCAGCCGAGCACGCCCAGGCCGTTGATCATGGTGGTGTGGGAGTCGGTCCCCACCAGCGTGTCGGGGAAGGCATAGGTGCGGCCGTCTTCGTCCTTGGTCCACACCGTGCGGCCCAGGTATTCGAGGTTGACCTGATGACAGATACCGGTGCCCGGCGGCACCACGCTGAAATTGTCGAACGCGCTCTGGCCCCAGCGCAGGAAGGCGTAGCGTTCGCCGTTGCGCTGCATTTCGATGTCGACGTTCTGCTCGAAGGCATCAGCGTTGCCGAACTTGTCGACCATCACCGAGTGGTCGATCACCAAATCGACGGGGGACAGCGGGTTGATGCGCTGCGGGTCGCCGCCGGCCTTGGCCACGGCGGCGCGCATGGCGGCAAGGTCGACCACGGCGGGTACACCGGTAAAATCCTGCATCAGCACGCGGGCGGGGCGGTACTGGATCTCACGGTCGGACTGGCGCTCTTTGAGCCAGGCGGCGATGGCCTTGAGGTCGGCGCCGGTGACGGTCTTGTTGTCTTCCCAACGCAGCAGGTTTTCCAGCAGCACCTTGAGCGACATCGGCAGCTTGTCCAGGTCGCCCAGGCTCTTGGCGGCTTCGGGCAGGCTGAAGTAGTGATAGGTCTTGCTGTCTATTTCGAGGGTTTTAAGGGTTCTCAGGCTATCAAGCGATGACATGACACGACTCCTTATGGTCCGCACGGCCACGGACCTGACGGGACGAACAGAGCTATCACGTTAGCCCTGTTTTGATTAGCAGGCTAATAACTGGACTCTATGGTTAAGTCCAAGGTTCCGAACTCGGCTATCATGCGCGCGTTTTCATGACAGGCATTGCGATAGCGCAATGTCGGTCGAGTCACCAGGAGAGTTGATGAACACCCTTTTTATGCACTGCCGCCCAGGGTTTGAAGGCGAAGTCTGTTCCGAGATCGCCGAGCTTGCCGCGCGCCTGAACGTATCCGGCTACGCCAAGGCCAAGACCGGCAGCGCCTGCGCCGAATTTGTCTGCCCCGAAGAAGACGGCGCCCAGCGCCTGATGCACGGCCAGCGTTTTGCCGAGCTGATCTTCCCGCGGCAATGGGCGCGTGGAGTGTTTATCGACTTGCCGGAAACCGACCGCATCAGCGTAATCCTTGCCCACCTGCGCGAATTCCCGGTGTGCGGCAGCCTGTGGCTGGAAATGGTCGACACCAATGACGGCAAAGAGCTGTCGAACTTCTGCAAGAAATTCGAAGTGCACCTGCGCAAAGCCCTGCTCAATGCCGGCCGGCTGGTGGATGACCCGAGCAAACCGCGCCTGCTGCTGACCTTCAAGAGCGGCCGCGAAGTGTTTATGGGCCTGGCCGAATCGAATAATTCGGCGATGTGGCCGATGGGCATCCCGCGTTTGAAGTTCCCACGTGAAGCGCCGAGCCGCTCCACGCTCAAGCTGGAAGAGGCCTGGCACCACTTTATTCCTCGCGACCAATGGGACGAGCGCCTGCATGGCGACATGACCGGCGTCGACCTCGGTGCCGCGCCCGGTGGCTGGACCTGGCAATTGGTCAACCGTGGCATGCTGGTGACCGCCATCGACAACGGCCCGATGGCCGAGAGCCTGATGGACACCGGTCTGGTGCAGCACCTGATGGCCGACGGTTTCACTTTCGTGCCCAAGCAGCCGGTGGACTGGATGGTCTGCGACATCGTCGAGAAACCCGCGCGTAACGCGGCGCTGCTGGAGACCTGGATCGGCGAAGGGTATTGCCGCGAGGCGGTGGTCAACCTCAAGTTGCCGATGAAACAGCGCTATGCCGAGGTCAAGCGCCTGCTGGAGCGCATCGAGGAAGGCTTCAAGGCGCGTGGCATTCGTGTGGAAATCGGCTGCAAGCAGCTGTACCACGACCGTGAAGAAGTGACGTGCCACCTGCGTCGGTTGGAAAGCGTAAAGAAACCCAAGGCCCGCTGACTCACCGCTCAAAATGTGGCAGCGGGCTTGCCCGCGAAAGCGGTATAACTGTCGAAATTTATGTTGAATGTGCCCGCGTCTTCGCGAGCAAGCCCGCTCCCATAAAAGATCGGGTTGGTTTTAGGAGTGAAATATGAGTCTTGAATTGCCCGTCGACGCCACCCTCGACGCCACCGGCCTCAACTGCCCGGAACCGGTGATGATGCTGCACCAGCACATCCGTGACCTGCCGGCGGGCGGCTTGCTCAAGGTGATCGCGACCGACCCGTCGACCCGTCGCGATATCCCCAAGTTCTGCGTGTTCCTGGACCACGAACTGGTGGAGCAGCAGGAGCAGGCCGGTACCTATCTGTACTGGATCCGCAAGAAAGCCGATTAGCCCCGTGCCTTGTCGGCCCGAATGCGCCGGCGTGCACTGCGCGCCAGGCGCACCAGCAGCATCCCCGCCGCACAGCTCAAGCCTACGATCAGCCCTTGCCACAAACCGCTCGGGCCGCTGGGTTCGCCGAGCCAATCGGTCAGCCCCAGGGCGTATCCCACCGGCAGCCCCACGCCCCAATAGGCAAACAGCGTCAGTACCATAGTCACCCGCGTGTCCTGGTAGCCGCGCAGCGCACCGGCGGCGGTGACCTGGATCGAGTCCGAGAACTGGAACAGCGCTGAGAATACGATCAGCGTGGACGCCAGGTGAATCACCACCGGGTCCGGGGTGTAGATACTTGCGATCTGTTCGCGCAACAGCAGCATCAGGCTGCAGGACAGGCAGGCGTACGCCAATGCCGTGCCCATGCCGACCCCGGCGGCGAAGCGCGCTTCACGCGGCTCGCCACGTCCCAGGGCCTGGCCGACGCGCACGGTGACCGCCATGCTCAGGGAGTAGGGGATCATAAACACCAGGGAACTCACGTTCAGCGCGATCTGATGCCCCGACACCACGGTGGCGCCCAGGCTGCCGAGCAGCAGGGCGATTACCGCGAAGATGCTCGATTCGGCAAAGATCGCCACGCCAATCGGCAGGCCAATGCCCAGCACGCGCTTGATCACCGCCCACTGCGGCCAGTCGAAGCGTTTGAACAGTTCGCTGCTCTGGTAGGCGGCGCCCCAGCGCGTCCAACCGGCCAGGCCGAGCATCATCACCCACATCGCGATGGCCGTGGCCCAGCCGCAGCCCACGCCGCCCATGGCCGGCACGCCAAAATGACCGTAGATGAAGATGTAGTTCAGCGGAATATTCAGCCCCAGGCCGACCAGGCCCATGACCATGCTTGGCCGGGTGCGGCCCAGGCCGTCGCTGAAGCAGCGCAGCACGTAATACAGCGCCACCGCCGGCATGCCCGCCGCGATGCCATGCAGGTAGCCCATGGATGGCGCGATCAGGTCGGGTTCGACCTTCATCGCATGCAGGATCGGTTCGGCGCACAGCAGCAACAATGCGCCGATGGCCCCGACGACCACCGCCAACCACAATGACTGGCGTACCAACGGGCCGATCTCACTGAACCGGCCCGCTCCGTAACGCTGGGCGACCTTCGGCGTGGTGGCCAGCAGCGTGCCGGTCATCAGCAGGTACACCGGGATCCAGATCGAATTGCCCAGGCCCACCGCCGCCAGATCCTGCGGGCTGACGCGTCCGGCCATCACCGCGTCGACAAAGCTCATGGCGGTGGTCGCCAGTTGGCCGATCATGATCGGCAGCGCGAGCGTCAGCAGGTCGCGCACTTCCCGGCTGATGCGGGCGGGGCGGGTGAGGGGAGCGGTGGCAGTGTTCACGTACAGGTGTCCAGTCGAGAGGTGCGCAAGGACCGCGGATTCTACGCCTTGACGCAACGGTCAGGAAAAAACCTGTGTTAGGGATTTGTAAGCGATGCCCGCGATCCCTGTACACTGCCTGTCCGCCAAAGGAGCCCGCCATGCTGATTGTTGCCGACGAAAATATCCCCCTGCTCGACGCATTCTTCCAAGGGTTCGGCGAGATTCGCCGTGTGCCCGGCCGTTCCATCGACCGCGCGACCGTCGAGCAGGCCGATGTGCTGCTGGTACGCTCGGTGACCAACGTCAACCGCGCTTTGCTTCAAGGCACATCGGTGCGGTTTGTCGGCACCTGCACCATCGGCACCGACCATTTGGACCTGGATTACTTCAAGCAGGCCGGTATCCAGTGGGCCAGCGCCCCCGGCTGCAATGCCCGCGGCGTGGTGGACTATGTGCTGGGCAGCCTGCTGACCCTGGCCGAGATCGAAGGTGTGGACCTCACCCGGCGCACCTACGGTGTGGTCGGCGCCGGTGAAGTGGGCGGGCGCCTGGTTCAGGTGCTCAAGGGCCTGGGCTGGAATGTGCTGGTGTGCGATCCGCCGCGCCAGATCGCCGAGGACGGCGACTACGTCAGCCTGGCGCAGATCATCGAGCAGTGCGATGTGATCAGCCTGCACACGCCGCTGATCAAGTCCGGCAACGGCTCTACCTGGCACCTGTTCGACCGTCAGCGTCTCAACCAGCTCAGGCCCGGCGCCTGGCTGATCAACGCCAGCCGTGGCCCGGTGGTGGACAACGCCGCGCTGCGCGAGGTGCTGCTGGCGCGCGAAGACCTGCAAGCCGTGCTGGATGTGTGGGAAGGCGAGCCCGAAGTCGACGTGGCACTCGCCGACCTGTGCGTGCTGGCCACGCCGCATATCGCCGGTTACAGCCTGGACGGCAAACAACGCGGCACGGCGCAGATCTATCAGGCGTTTTGTGCCCATCTGGGCCAGGCACCGAGCATTCAGCTGAGCGATCTGCTGCCGCCTCCGTGGCTGGCCGAAGTGCACCTGAACCCAGCCACGGAGCCGGCCTGGGCGTTGGCGACCTTATGTCGCAGCGTGTACGACCCGCGCCGTGACGACGCGGATTTTCGCCGTAGCCTGGTCGGCACGGTGCAGGAGCAGCGCCTGGCCTTTGACCGGCTGCGCAAACATTACCCGCAGCGTCGCGAGATCGAGGGGCTCAAAGTGCGGATCAACGGCGAGTCGGCAGAGCTGGCGCGCATTGTCAGTGCTCTGGGCGCCCAACAGCTGTAGGAACGCGGCGCATAAAAAACCCGGCCACCGGGGCCGGGTGTGAAAGAGCGTGGGCGTTTCAGCCTTGCTGGGCAGGCTTGACCAGTCGCTGTTCCAGCTCGCTGCAGGCGCGCTGGATCATTTCTTCGGTAATCTGCACTTCGTCACCCTTGGCGTCGATGTACGAGCAAGGCAACGCCTGTGGCTGGCGGATTACGTCAATCTTGGCATCGCTGCTGTGTTGCAAGGACATGGCCTGTCTCCTCATCAGGTTGTGTACCTACTTTAATTCCCCCGCGTGACCGAGCTATTACAACTCCTTACAAGATCACCGGTTCGAACGACCAGTCCACCAGAAACCGCCGAGGATTTCCAGCCGGGCGTTAGACCGATAGCATCTAGTGGCCAGTATCGGCGGGCATAATTAACCTGACTCATTGTTATTCGCCCAAGTTCCCCCCATGTGGGTGTGTACAGGTTCCTCATCGGTGACGCCCTCCATGCTCTCAGTCCGACAACGCCGCGCGATTCGCCTGGCCAGCCGCTTCATTGCGCCCTACCGCTGGCAGGCCTTCGGTGCCCTGGTGGCGCTGATCGTCACCGCCGGCATTACCCTGTCCATGGGGCAGGGTATCCGTCTCCTGGTGGACCAGGGTTTCATGACCCAGTCACCGCACCTGCTCAACCAGTCCATCGGCCTGTTTATGCTGTTGGTTGTGGGGCTGGCGGTCGGCACCTTCGCGCGGTTTTATCTGGTGTCGTGGATCGGCGAGCGAGTGGTGGCGGACATTCGCCGGCAGGTGTTTAACCATTTGATCTATCTGCACCCCGGTTTCTACGAGAACAACCGCAGCTCGGAAATCCAGTCGCGGCTGACCACGGACACCACCTTGTTGCAGTCAGTGATCGGCTCGTCGCTGTCGTTGTTTCTGCGCAACGCGTTGATGGTCATCGGCGGCATCGTGCTGTTGTTTGTCACCAACCCCAAACTCACCAGCATCGTGGTGGTGGCACTGCCGCTGGTGCTGGCGCCGATCCTGATCTTCGGTCGGCGTGTGCGCAGCCTGTCGCGCCAGAGCCAGGACCGCATCGCCGACGTGGGCAGCTATGTGGCTGAGACCCTCGGCCAGATCAAGACGGTTCAGGCCTACAACCACCAAGTACAGGATGAGCAGCGTTTTGCCGTCACCGTCGAACAGGCGTTCAACACCGCGCGCAAACGCATTGCCCAGCGTGCCTGGCTGATTACCCTGGTGATCATGCTGGTGCTCGGTGCCGTGGGCGTGATGCTGTGGGTCGGTGGCATGGACGTGATCAGCGGGCGCATCTCCGGCGGCGAACTGGCGGCATTCGTGTTCTACAGCCTGATCGTCGGCAGCGCCGTCGGCACCCTGAGTGAAGTGCTCGGCGAGCTGCAGCGCGCCGCCGGTGCGGCGGAGCGCATCGGCGAGCTGTTGCAGTCGAACAACGAAATCCAGGCGCCCGCCACGGGCCTCGTAACGCTTCCAGAACGGGTCAGTGGCCGCATGGAGCTGCAGGATCTGCGTTTTGCCTACCCTTCGCGGCCGGACAGCTACGCCATCGATGGCCTGAACCTGACCATCAACCCCGGCGAAACCCTGGCGCTGGTAGGCCCCTCCGGTGCAGGTAAATCGACGCTCTTCGACCTGTTGCTGCGCTTCTACGACCCCCTGCAGGGCCGCGTCCTGCTTGACGGCCAACCGTTGACCAACCTCGACCCAACGGACCTGCGCCGCCACTTCGCCCTGGTATCCCAGAGCCCGGCGCTGTTTTTCGGCAGTGTCGAGGAGAACATCCGCTACGGTAACCCGGATGCCACCCGCGAGCAGGTCGAAGCCGCCGCTCGAATCGCCCACGCCCACGACTTCATCCTGCAAATGCCCGACGGCTACCAGACCCACCTCGGTGATGGCGGCCTGGGCCTCTCCGGCGGCCAGCGTCAACGCCTGGCCATCGCCCGCGCGCTGCTGGTGGACGCGCCGATCCTGCTGCTGGACGAAGCCACCAGCGCACTCGACGCCCAAAGCGAACACCTGATCCAGCAAGCGTTGCCGCAGTTGATGCAGGGGCGTACCACGCTGGTTATCGCGCATCGGTTGGCGACGGTGAAGAACGCTGATCGCATCGCCGTGATGGACCAGGGCAAGCTGGTGGCGGTGGGCACCCATCAGCAGTTGATTGCGAGCAATCCACTGTATGCGCGGTTGGCGGCGTTGCAGTTCAGTGATGGGGAAGAGTCGGCCAGTTAGGCGATTGTTGGCGGTGATCAGCTCCCCTGCCACAGGCTGGGGAACGTGTGGAATCGACCCTCCATAAAAAATGCCCGCATGGTCCAATGCGGGCACTTATCTTGGCGCTTCAGCGGGCGACTGCTTCAGCGTTCACTGATCATCAAAATACCGCTCATGCCAATCCACCAACGGCTGCGGCGAGTTGAGCTTCTGCCCGTAGATCACCGAATAAGACAGCACGTTCTGCACGTATTGGCGGGTTTCGTCAAACGGGATGCTCTCCACCCATACGTCGAAACTCAGGTGATCGGCCCCGCGCAGCCACTGGCGTACGCGGCCGGGGCCGGCGTTGTAGGCGGCGGAAGCGAGCACGCGGTTGCCATTGAACTGGCTGTGCACCTGGCTCAGGTAAGCGGCGCCCAGTTGGATGTTTTTATCCGGGTCCAGCACTTGGGCCGGTGAGGCCAGCGGGATGCTGAACTTGCGCGCGGTGTCCTTGGCGGTGCCGGGCATCAGCTGCATCAGGCCGCTGGCGCCGACGCCGGAGCGGGCGTCGTCCATGAAGGCGCTTTCCTGGCGGGTAATGGCGAACACCCAGCTTGAATGCAGCCCCCGTACCTTGGCCTCACGCACCAGGGTGTCGCGGTGAGCCATCGGGAAACGAATGTCCAGGTCGTCCCAGTACTGCGCCTGGCTGATGGTGCGGATGGCCGGGAAGTACCACTTCATGTCGTAGGCCAGCTTGGCCTGGGCGACCATTTCGTCGCGGTTGAAATGACGGCTGACGTGGTACCACTCGCGGCGCCCGTCGACCACCTGGCCTCGCGCATAGAATTCCAGGGCGCGGCGTACGCCGGGGGTGTTGCGTACCTTGTTGACCAGCGCCTGGCTCATCAACAGTGGCTTGTTTTTCAACTGGTAGGGGGCCTTGGAGCGATCGGCGGCAAGGAAACCGTAGAAATCCCGTTCCTGAGCCAGATTTTTATACAGCACCAGCGCTTGCGGGTTTTTCGGCTCGGCCAGCTCCAGGCTGCGGGCCTGCCAGTAGCGCCAGCGGTTGCTGGTGGCCAGGTCCTGCGGGAGTTTGCGGGTCAGCTGGTAGGCATCTTCCCAGCGAGCCAGGCGCAGCAGCAGGCGCAGGCGCCATTCGGAGACGGTGTTGTCGCGCAGCTCCGGGTCGTATTGGGTCATTACCTCGAGCGCGCGAGGGTCGAAGCGTTTGGCCAGGGTCAGCCCGATTTCGCGGGCGATCGCCACTTTTTCGTCACGTGAGAAGTGCATGCTGCTGGCATAGCCATCCAGCAGCGCCATGGCCTTGTCCGGGTCTTGACGGGCCAGGCGACGCAGGCCCAGGCCCACGGCGTCGGACATCGCCTCGGTGGCCGGCAGGAAGCGCGACGGGTCGCTGAGCATGTCGGGCTTTTGGGCCACGTCCACCATCAGACGCCCTTGGGCGCCGAGGGTCGGCAGGGTTTTCACCAGGCTGTTGGCCAGGGCGTAGTTGCGTGCTTCGGCGGCCAGCTTGGCGCGGTCCCAGATTTTCTGTTCGGTAAGTTGGCCGTCGGCGGCCCATTGACCAAAGGTGACATCGCAGGCGGCCGGCTGGGATTTGCCGGTCATCCACAGTTTTTCGGCGGTTTTGTACCCTTCCGCCTTCAAGTTGTGTGTGAGCTGGTACTGGCCGTGCAGGCAGTCCAGTTCAACGAAATTGAGTTTGGGGTCGTAATACTTTTCAAACGTCTGCCAGTCGCCCCGATCGGCCAGCCAGCGCAACCAGCGCAGCTTCATCCAGTTGGCCTGGGGCAGGTCGCCGTTCTTGGCCAGGAACTGTTCGATTTCCTCGTTACTGGCGGTCTTCAGGCGTGCGGTCAGCTCGTCGTAGGCCAGATACGGCGTCAACGGGTAATCGGCCAGGGCCTGGCTGTATTGCATGTAGGGGCCGGTATCGCCTTTGGCCAGGGCGCGTTTGGCTTCATCGTAATATTGACGTTGGGTGGTGAGGTCCACGGCCTGGGCGGATTGAACGGCGGTGGCGGAAAGAAGCAGACAAGATAAAAAGTTGAAAAGGCGACTGCGCATGAGACGTCCGTGCAAAGAAATCACGACTAGCACCGGCACCGCCGACACTGATTGCCCCTAGCTTAGCCTTTTGCCAGCGGCCGGTGAAAGCTTTGCCGGGCGCTTCCTGCAAGTTCGCCGGAAATGTCCTACAGAACGTGTCGACAGCGAAAATGCCGGCCGCATCCCACCCTCAACTCAGGTAGAATGCGCGCCCAGTTTTTGGAGAAGCGTATGACCCTGCTCAAATTCAGCGATGTGTCCCTTGCTTTCGGCGCTATGCCGTTGTTGGACAAGGTGTCCTGGCAGATCGCCCGTGGTGAGCGGGTGTGCATCATCGGCCGCAACGGCACCGGCAAATCCAGCATGATGAAGCTGGTCAAGGGCGATCAGAAGCCCGATGACGGCTCCGTGTGGCGCGCGCCGGGCCTCAAGATCGGCGAATTGCCCCAGGAGCTGCCGGTGGCCGACGGACGGACTGTGTTCGACGTGGTTGCCGAAGGCCTGGACGGTGTCGGTGAGTTGCTTGCGCAATACCATCACCTGGCGCAGAACTGCGTCACCGAGGAAGACCTGGACAAGCTGATGCACGTCCAGCAGGACCTTGAAGCCCGTGACGGCTGGCGCCTGCAGCAGTTGGTGGACAGCACCTTGAGCCGCCTGCAACTGCCGGCCGACAAGACCCTCGCCGAATTGTCCGGCGGCTGGCGTCGCCGCGTGCTGCTGGCCCAGGCGCTGGTGTCCGAACCCGATCTGCTGCTGCTCGACGAACCGACCAACCACCTGGACATCGGCGCCATCGCCTGGCTGGAAGAAGCCCTCAAGGATTTCCAGGGTGCGGTGCTGTTCATCACCCACGACCGTTCCTTCCTGCAGAACCTGGCGACGCGCATCCTGGAACTGGATCGCGGCGGCCTGATCGATTGGAACGGCGACTACGCCAGCTTCCTGGTGCACAAGGAAGCCGCGCTGGCCGCTGAAGAAACTGCTAATGCGTTGTTCGACAAGAAGCTGGCCCAGGAAGAAGTCTGGATTCGCCAGGGCATCAAGGCGCGCCGCACCCGTAACGAAGGTCGCGTGCGTGCGCTCAAAGCCTTGCGCGTTGAGCGCAGCGAACGTCGCGAGCGTACCGGCAAGGCCAATATCCAGTTGGATACCGCCGACAAGTCCGGCAAGCAGGTGATGGTGCTGGAGAACGTCAGCTTCCATCACCCGGACGGCCCGTTCCTGATCAAAGACTTCTCCATGGTCCTGCAGCGCGGCGACCGTATTGGCCTGCTCGGCGCCAACGGTACCGGCAAGACCACCTTGCTCAAGCTGATGCTCAATGGTCTTAAACCGACCAGCGGCACGGTGGAAGAGGGCACGCGCATTGACGTGGCCTACTTCGACCAACTGCGCCATCAATTGGACCTGGAAAAAACCGTGATCGATAACGTGGCCGAAGGCCGTGACTTTATCGACATCGAAGGTCAGAGCCGCCACGTGCTGAGCTACCTGGGCGACTTCCTGTTCAGCCCGCAGCGCGCACGTACCCCGGTAAAAGCGCTGTCCGGTGGTGAGCGTGCGCGTCTGCTGCTGGCCAAGCTGTTCAGCAAGCCGGCCAACCTGCTGGTGCTCGACGAACCGACCAACGACCTGGACGTGGAAACCCTTGAACTGCTGGAAGAGGTGCTGTTGACCTTCAACGGCACTGTGCTGATGGTCAGCCACGACCGGGCATTCCTCGACAACGTGGTGACCAGCACGCTGGTGTTCGAAGGCGAAGGTAAGGTGCGCGAGTACGTCGGGGGTTACCAGGACTGGCTGCGCCAGGGCGGCTCTGCGCGTCTGCTGGGCGTGACCGAAAGCAAATCCGGCAAAGCCGACCTGACCTCCGCTGTGGTGGCTCCGGTGGAAGCTGCTGCCCCGGTGCAGGAAGCCGCACCGGCCGCCAAGAAGAAACTCAGCTACAAGCTGCAGCGTGAGCTGGAAGCCTTGCCCGGTGATATCGATGCCAAGGAACAGCAGATCGCCGCAGTAGAAGCGCAAATGGCTGACGCGGGTTTTTATCTGCGGCCTGCGGCGGAAACCGCCAAGGTCATCGCTTCGCTGGAGACGTTGAATCAGGAGTTGGAGGCGTTGGTCGAGCGTTGGGCTGAATTGGATGCCTGATTGATCTACAGGCCATAAAAAGCCCGGTGTTCATCTGATGAGCACCGGGCTTTTTCATATGAAATACGGTTTAAATGGGGGAGGGGGCACGTCGCACCGCCCGCCCACATTTGGTCTTCAGCGTCCTTAAGTATTTTTAACCAGCTTCACCGCCAACACATCGCACGGCGCGCCGTGCAACACATCATTGGCAGTAGAGCCGAGCAGCAACGCCAGGCCGTGGCGGCCATGGCTGCCGACCACGATCAGGTCACAGCCGTGTTCCTTGGCCAGGTGGTGGATCTCCTGACGCGGTTGGCCGTAAGTGAGGTGGGAGTTTTCCTTGGTCACTTCGGGATATTTGACGATCAGGCGATCGAGACGCTCCTTGGCCTGGTCGAATTGTTGCTGCTGCAGTTGGGAAAGGTCCATGGGAACGTCGCCGCCGAAGGCCATGGCCATGGGTTCGACGATATGCACGAGGGACAGTTTGGCGCCGCTGGCGACTGCGAAAGCTCGTGCGCGCTTGATCACTGGATCGCACTCTTCGGTCAGATCTACAGCGACCAGAATATGTTCGTACGACATGAGGCGTTCCTCCAGGGGGACTGCAATAAATTAAGTATGGCTGGTTTCAAGCGGATGGGGTTGCGTCAGGTCAAATCCGCTCATCAGAAAAATCGGGAGTACAGATATGACGGTCTGGATAGTGGTGTCAATCCTTGTAGTGGTATTGAGCCCCCTGGCATGGCTGCGCCCGTCGCGTCATCAGAGTGGGCGCATGGCCCTGCGCATGGAGGCGCGTCGCATCGGTCTGGCCATGCAACTGGCACCTCAGGAGTGGCCGCACTGGCTCAAGCAGGAGCCGCCAAGCCCGTGCGCGCAATACTGCCGGCCGCGGCGTGGCGCGGCGCCGGCGATCTGGAGTTACTGGCAACTGGAGCCCGGGGTGTGGGTCAACCAATGGCGTGAACCGTGCGTGGATGAGAAGTTGTTGCCGCATTTTTCAACGTTGCCGGCCAATGTCTACAAAGTCCAAGCCGACAAGCAAATGATCGCCTTGTATTGGGGCGAGAAGGGCGACGCGAAGGTTTTGCAGGACATTGATGCGCTGCTTAAAGCGTTGGCCTGATGCTCAAGTTGGCATTTTAAGCGGGGCGCTTACTGCGCGACCCTTCGCGTCCTTGCCGACTATTGATTTCGTGAATAGTTGAATATTGACGAGGCGCAGGCCTATGGTTGGGGTTCTGAAATGACTGGAAAGTCGCGTTTTTCCTAGCCTTTGGAGCGATTGACAATTGCCCGGAATTGGATGAAGGTGGCGTACCCAAATCAAACGGGCGTATGAATTGAGCGTTTGTCTGTCAGACCGCTCGTACAGAATCCCGACTATCGCATTGGCGGGTGTGCCTGGCGGATTGGCATGAGCATTGACCTCACCGTCAGTGTCCAACCAGAGGCCAGCGTCCGATGTGTACTGTTCAGCTTCCATATCGTGGAGATCAGTTGATGATTTACGAAGGTAAAGCCATCACGGTTAAGGCTCTTGAAAGTGGCATCGTCGAATTGAAATTCGACCTCAAGGGTGAGTCCGTCAACAAGTTCAACCGTCTAACCCTGAACGAACTGCGTCAGGCCGTAGACACCATCAAAGCAGATGCTTCGGTCAAGGGCGTGATCGTCTCCAGCGGCAAGGACGTGTTCATCGTCGGCGCTGACATCACCGAATTCGTCGACAACTTCAAGCTGCCCGATGCCGAGCTGGTGGCTGGCAACCTCGAAGCCAACAAGATTTTCAGCGATTTCGAAGACCTCAACGTCCCGACGGTTGCCGCGATCAATGGCATCGCCCTCGGTGGTGGCCTGGAGATGTGCCTGGCCGCTGACTTTCGTGTGATGTCGGCGACCGCAAAAATCGGCCTGCCGGAAGTGAAGCTGGGCATCTACCCAGGTTTCGGCGGCACCGTGCGCCTGCCGCGCCTGATCGGTGCGGACAATGCCATCGAGTGGATCGCCGCCGGCAAGGAAAACCGTGCCGAAGACGCACTGAAAGTCGGTGCCGTGGACGCTGTGGTTGCCCCGGACAAACTGTCCGAGGCCGCGCTGAACCTGATCAAAGGCGCCATCAGTGGCGAATTCGACTACAAGGCCAAGCGTCAGCCCAAGCTGGAAAAACTCAAGCTCAACGCCATCGAACAAATGATGTCGTTCGAAACCGCCAAAGGTTTCGTCGCTGGCCAGGCGGGCCCGAACTACCCGGCGCCGGTTGAAGCCATCAAGACCATCCAGAAAGCCGCGAACTTCGGTCGCGACAAAGCCCTGGAAGTGGAAGCGGCGGGCTTCGTCAAACTGGCGAAGACCTCGGCTGCCCAGAGCCTGATCGGCCTGTTCCTGAACGATCAGGAGCTGAAGAAAAAGGCCAAGGCCTACGACGAAATCGCCAGCGACGTGAAGCAGGCTGCCGTACTCGGCGCCGGTATCATGGGCGGCGGTATCGCCTATCAGTCGGCGTCCAAAGGCACGCCAATCCTGATGAAAGACATCAACGAACACGGTATCGAGCAGGGCCTGGCGGAAGCCGCCAAACTGCTGGTGGGCCGTGTGGATAAAGGTCGTATGACCGCAGCGAAAATGGCTGAAGTGCTCAATGGCATTCGTCCTACGCTGTCCTACGGTGATTTCGGCCACGTCGACCTGGTGGTCGAGGCGGTCGTCGAAAACCCGAAAGTCAAACAGGCCGTATTGGCTGAAGTGGAAGCGCAGGTCAAGGAAAACACCATCCTGGCCTCCAACACCTCGACCATTTCCATCTCGCTGCTGGCCAAGGCCCTCAAGCGTCCGGAAAACTTCGTCGGCATGCACTTCTTCAACCCGGTGCACATGATGCCGCTGGTGGAAGTGATCCGTGGCGAGAAGTCCAGCGAGCACGCGGTGGCCACCACCGTTGCCTACGCCAAGAAAATGGGCAAGAACCCGATCGTGGTCAACGATTGCCCGGGCTTCCTGGTCAACCGCGTGCTGTTCCCCTACTTCGGCGGTTTCGCCAAGCTGGTCAGCGCCGGCGTGGACTTCGTGCGCATCGATAAAGTCATGGAAAAATTCGGCTGGCCCATGGGCCCGGCGTACCTGATGGACGTGGTTGGCATCGACACCGGCCACCACGGTCGCGACGTGATGGCCGAAGGCTTCCCGGACCGTATGAAAGATGACCGCCGCTCGGCTGTTGACGCGCTGTACGACGCCAAGCGCCTGGGCCAGAAGAACGGCAAGGGCTTCTACGCCTACGAGGCGGACAAGAAGGGCAAGCAGAAGAAAGTCGCCGACCCTTCGGTGCACGAAGTACTCGCCCCGATCGTCTACGAGCAGCGTGAAGTGTCCGACGAGGACATCATCAACTGGATGATGATCGCCCTGTGCCTGGAAACCGTGCGTTGCCTGGAAGATGGCATCGTCGAGACTGCCGCCGAAGCCGATATGGGCCTGGTGTACGGTATTGGTTTCCCTCCATTCCGTGGTGGTGCGCTGCGTTACATCGACTCGATCGGTGTGGCCGAGTTCGTTGCCCTGGCTGATCAATACGCTGAGCTGGGCCCGCTGTACCACCCGACCGCGAAGCTGCGTGAAATGGCCAAGAACGGCCAGAGCTTCTTCGGTTAAGCGCCCAGACGACTAGAGCGAGAATATTTATGAGCTTGAATCCAAGAGACGTCGTGATTGTCGACTTCGGTCGCACGCCGATGGGCCGCTCCAAGGGCGGCATGCACCGCAATACCCGCGCCGAAGACATGTCGGCGCACCTGATCAGCAAAGTGCTGGAACGTAACACCAAGGTCGACCCGAACGAAGTCGAGGATGTGATCTGGGGCTGCGTCAACCAGACCCTGGAGCAGGGCTGGAACATCGCGCGCATGGCGTCGCTGATGACTCAGATCCCCCACACTGCGGCCGGCCAGACCGTCAGCCGCCTGTGCGGCTCGTCGATGAGCGCGCTGCACACCGCCGCCCAGGCGATCATGACCGGTAACGGCGATGTATTCGTGGTCGGTGGCGTGGAGCATATGGGCCACGTCAGCATGATGCACGGCGTCGATCCGAACCCGCATATGTCGCTGTACGCGGCCAAAGCCTCGGGCATGATGGGCCTGACGGCGGAGATGCTCGGCAAAATGCACGGCATTACCCGTGAAGCCCAGGATGCCTTCGGCCTGCGTTCCCATCAACTCGCTCACAAGGCGACCGTGGAAGGCAAGTTCAAGGATGAAATCATCCCGATGAACGGCTACGACGAGAACGGTTTCCTGAAACTGTTCGACTACGACGAGACCATTCGTCCGGATACCACCCTGGAAAGCCTGGCGGCCCTCAAGCCTGCCTTTAATCCGAAGGGCGGTACCGTCACGGCGGGCACGTCGTCGCAAATCACCGATGGTGCCTCGTGCATGATCGTGATGTCGGCGCAGCGTGCCCAGGACCTCGGGATCCAACCGCTGGCGGTGATTCGTTCGATGGCGGTGGCGGGTGTGGACCCGGCGATCATGGGCTATGGTCCAGTACCGGCGACGCAGAAAGCCTTGAAGCGCGCGGGTCTTTCCATCAGCGATATCGACTTCTTCGAGCTCAACGAAGCATTCGCCGCACAGGCTCTGCCGGTGCTGAAAGATTTGAAAGTGCTCGACAAGATGAATGAGAAGGTTAACCTGCACGGCGGTGCGATTGCCCTGGGCCATCCATTCGGTTGCTCCGGTGCGCGGATCTCTGGCACGTTGCTCAATGTAATGAAGCAAAATGGCGGCAACCTTGGGGTAGCCACCATGTGCATTGGTCTTGGCCAAGGCATTTCCACCGTCTTCGAACGCGTCTAAGCGTTGGGTTGACGGAAGCCGGGGCCCAGTGCCCCGGTTTTTGTTTTTTGGATTTTTTAAATTTTTTTTTTATAAATTTTGTAAGGGGGCCAGAGCATGAAAGTCGAACCAGGGCTCTACCAGCATTATAAAGGTCCGCAGTACCGGGTTTTCAGCGTGGCGCGCCACTCCGAGACCGAAGAGCAAGTCGTGTTTTACCAAGCACTGTATGGCGATTACGGCTTTTGGGTGCGCCCCTTGAGCATGTTCCTGGAAAGCGTCGAGGTTGACGGCGAGCAGGTCCCACGCTTTGCTTTGGTCCAGGCCGAACCCAGTCTTTTTAAAGGGCAATAACCGTAGGCCGCGCAGAATGCTGCGCTTGACCTCACCCGGTTGCCACTATATATAGCGTTGCCGCGTCAGGCGCCAACTGCCTTTCACTTCTCGAATTCAGGAATTTTCCGATCCATGGGCAAATCGCTGGTCATTGTGGAATCCCCGGCTAAGGCCAAGACCATCAACAAGTACTTGGGCAACGAGTACGTGGTGAAGTCGAGTATCGGCCATATCCGAGACCTGCCCACCAGCGGTTCGGCTAGCGCCAGCAAGGAGCCTGCCGCCAAGCGCGGCAAGGCCGCCGCGGGCGAAGGTCCGGTACTCAGCCCCAAGGAGAAAGCGCGCAAGCAGCTGGTCTCGCGCATGGGCGTCGATCCGGATCATGGCTGGAAGGCCAAGTACGAAATCCTTCCGGGCAAGGAGAAGGTGATCGAAGAGCTGCGCCGGCTCGCCAAGGATGCTGACACCATCTATCTCGCGACGGACTTGGACCGCGAAGGGGAAGCCATTGCCTGGCACCTGCGGGAAGCCATCGGCGGTGACGACAGCCGCTACAAGCGCGTGGTGTTCAACGAGATCACCAAGAAAGCCATCCAGGAAGCTTTCTCCAAGCCCGGCGAGCTGGATATCGACCGCGTCAATGCCCAGCAGGCGCGGCGTTTCCTTGACCGCGTAGTGGGTTACATGGTTTCGCCGCTGCTGTGGGCCAAGATCGCCCGTGGCCTGTCCGCCGGCCGTGTGCAGTCTGTAGCCGTGAAGCTGGTGGTGGAACGTGAGCGCGAGATCCGTGCATTCATCCCTGAAGAGTACTGGGAAGTCCACGCCGACCTGGGCACCGCCAAGGGCGCCAATGTGCGCTTCGAAGTGGCTCGTGAGAAAGGCGAAGCCTTCAAGCCGCTGAACGAAGCCCAGGCCATGGCCGCGCTGGAAAAGCTCAAGGCATCCAGCTACAGCATCGTCAAGCGTGAAGACAAACCTACCAGCAGCAAGCCGTCGGCACCGTTCATCACCTCCACCCTGCAACAGGCCGCGAGCAACCGCCTGGGCTTCGGTGTGAAGAAAACCATGATGATGGCCCAGCGTCTGTACGAAGCCGGTTACATCACTTATATGCGTACCGACTCCACCAACCTGTCGCAGGATGCGGTGGCGATGGCGCGTACCTATATCGAAAGCGAGTTCGGCAAGAAGTACCTGCCGGAAAAGCCTAACGTCTATAGCAGCAAGGAAGGCGCCCAGGAGGCTCACGAAGCGATTCGTCCTTCCGACGCCAACACCGAGCCAAGCAAGCTCAGTGGCATGGAACGCGACGCTGAGCGCCTCTACGAGCTGATCTGGCGCCAGTTCCTGGCTTGCCAGATGCTGCCGGCGCAATACCTGTCCACCACAGTCAGCGTGGGCGCCGGGGATTTCGAGTTGCGCGCCAAGGGCCGTATCCTCAAGTTCGACGGTTACACCCGCGTGATGCCGCAGATCGCCAAGCCTGGCGACGACGATGTGCTGCCGGACATGGCCCAGGGCGACACGTTGAAGCTGATCAAGCTTGACCCGTCCCAGCACTTCACCAAGCCGCCGGCGCGTTATTCGGAAGCCAGCCTGGTCAAAGAGATGGAAAAACGCGGCATCGGTCGTCCGTCGACCTACGCGGCGATCATTTCCACCATCCAGGACCGTGGCTACGTGGCGCTGCATAACCGTCGTTTCTATTCGGAAAAGATGGGTGACATCGTTACCGAGCGTCTCTCCGAGAGCTTCTCAAACCTGATGGACTACGGCTTCACCGCCGGCATGGAAGAGAACCTGGACGATGTGGCGCAGGGCGAGCGCGACTGGAAAAACGTGCTGGACGAGTTCTACGGCGACTTCAAGAAGAAACTCGAAGTGGCCGAGAGCCCTGAAAACGGCATGCGTGCCAACCAGCCGGTGATGACGGACATTCCATGCCAGACATGCGGTCGTCCGATGCAGATTCGCACGGCGTCCACGGGTGTTTTCCTCGGCTGCTCGGGCTATAGCCTGCCGCCGAAAGAACGCTGCAAGGCCACGGTCAACCTGGTGCCGGGCGATGAAATCGCCGCCGACGACGAAGGTGAATCCGAATCGCTGGTCCTGCGCGGCAAGCATCGCTGCCCAATCTGCAGCACGGCGATGGATGCTTACCTGTTGGATGAGAAGCACAAGCTGCATATCTGCGGTAACAACCCGGATTGCAACGGCTACGAGATCGAAGAGGGCACTTACCGCATCAAGGGCTACGAAGGTCCGAGCCTGGAATGCGACAAGTGCGGCAGTGAGATGCAGCTCAAGACCGGCCGTTTCGGCAAGTTCTTCGGCTGTACCAACCCGACGTGCAAAAACACCCGCAAACTGCTGAAAAGCGGCGACGCGGCGCCGCCGAAGATGGACCCGGTGAAAATGCCGGAGCTCAAGTGCGAGAAGGTCAACGACACTTACATCCTGCGTGATGGTGCCTCGGGCTTGTTCCTGGCGGCCAGTCAGTTCCCGAAAAACCGCGAGACCCGCGCGCCGTTGGTGATGGAGATCGTGCCGCACAAGGACGAGATCGATCCTAAGTACCACTTCCTGTGTGAAGCACCGAAGAAGGACCCGGACGGTCGCCCAGCGGTGATTCGCTACAGCCGCAAGACCAAGGAGCAGTACGTGCAATCCGAAGTGGATGGCAAGCCGACCGGCTGGAAAGCCTTCTACGAAGGTGGCAAGTGGAAGGTCGAGGACAAGCGCCAGGGCGCTTGATCTTTCGCATGCACTGAAGATCCAGTGTGGGAGGGGCAAGCCCCTGCCACATTTGGATTTTTTTGGTTTCTGAAAGTAGAGTTCCGACCTGCACAAGCAGCGGTTATTGCACTTGCGGTCGATTCGGCTGATCCGTGACACTGTTCAGCCAGCATCACGCCTAATTCGTTGTGGAGATTGCCGTTATGGCCCACGAACTCTATACCCGTACCAATCAGAAAATTTACTTCGCGGGTTTGTCCCTGGAAGCCCTCGGTCGTGCCGAGGAAGGGAAGGAGATGAACGCCATCGCGCTGGTCCAGGCGGGGCGAGAAGCGGCGTTGTTCCACTTGTACGGCGCCTTGCTGGGGCTGTGCCATGAAATCGCCGGGTTCTACCGCTTACCCCAGGCGGGTTCGCCGCGTGCCGAAATGATCATGAACAGTGAAGTGCTGGCGTCCATGGCCATTCCCGAATTAGCCGAGCTGGTAGAAATGGCTCAGAGTCCCGACAGCTGGGTGGCGCGTTTGCTCAAGGCCCATGCTGATATGTTCCAGCCGCCCCGCGTCCCCCATGTACCTAAAGGCGACGTCACTCAACCGCTGATCGTAGCGGTCGCGCTGGAAGAGGAGGAGCCCAAGCCCCTGAGTCGGGAAGAGCTGGAAGGCTGGCGGCAAGCGCTGAAAAAGATGGCACTGCGCTTTCGTGAAGGGCTCAACGAGTGTTAATAGCGGCTTTTACTTAAAAAGCACCGTTTATCAAGCCGTAAAGAAACCTGTTCAGATCCGCAGCGAGGCCGGGCGGATGACTGATATAATCCCGGCCTTTCGTGGAGAACAGATTTTATGCCGACGTCCTTTCTGGAAATTGTTGAACTGCCTGACGGCCGAATCGAACTGCGCCGGGCTGAGGACGAGGGCTCTCTGGTTATTCTGGATTTTTCCGAGGACGCCAAGGTGTTTCTGCAAGGTCAGCATGTGGAAGTGGCAAAAGCCATGTTGAGCGTCGGTGTGCAGATGGCGGGGCGACTGGCCGAAGGCGAGCCGGAGAAAGAAGACGGACCGCGAGTACTTCACTGATTGTTCAAGCCGTATGGTGTTGTGGTGGGGTATTAAGCAGGCTCACCACTCACGTCGTTTCACGCCTACCTTCACTCTCCACCACAACGAGCCTCCTCCTGAGGATGGCCCGCGTGGGGGAATCTTCATCCCAATCGAATATTCAGGCTCTGCGCATCGCCGACGCGCGCGGCGTTGACCAGTTGTTGCCTGGAGGCGGCACTCAATGGGTTTAGCCAGCTGACCACGGTGTGGCTGCGGCCCAGGCGCAATGCCTCGCACGTCAGCTGTTGAGCGCTTTGTGTGCCGCGCGGTTGCAGCAAAAGGATACGTTCGCGGTTGAGGCCGGCTTCCCGCAGCCAGGCCTGGGTAAGGCTGGCGGGCGGGGCGATCAGGGTCAGCCAGCGGGCGTCCTGCTCTTCGCTCAAGTTGCGCAGGATAGGCGCCAACAGGTTCAGGCAGCTCTCGGCAGCACCGCGCAACGACAGCTCACTGAACGCCTCGGGTTCGACGTTCCAGGGCGCCTCGACCGTTTCCTTGAGGATCGGCGCAAGGGGATGGGCCATGAAGGCCTCGAACAGCGAAAGTTGGGTGTGTTGTGGGGTGTGTACGAGCTGCATGGTGCCTCCTCTAGCGGCGAATGACGCCGACGCTCAAGCCTTCGATCACCAGGTCCTGATCTTTCAGGTTCACTTCAATCGGGGCGAACTCAGGGTTCTCGGCCAGGAGCCAGACCTTGCTGCCTTCGCGCTTGAAGCGTTTGACGGTGACTTCATCGCCGATACGGGCCACGACGATCTGGCCATTGCGGGCCTCACGGGTGGTGTGCACGGCCAGTAGATCGCCGTCGAAGATGCCGACGTCCTTCATGCTCATGCCGTGTACTCGCAACAAATAGTCGGCGCGAGGATGGAAGAAGGTCGGGTTGATATTGCAGGACTCTTCGACGTGTTGCTGCGCCAGGATCGGCGCACCGGCGGCGACGCGCCCGATGATCGGCAATGTCGACTCGTCGGCCTTGGCCTCGAAGCCTGGGATGCGAATGCCTCGCGAAGCACCTGGGGTCATCTCGATCGCGCCTTTGCGTGCGAGGGCCTTTAGGTGTTCTTCGGCGGCGTTGGGGGACTTGAACCCCAGTTCCAGCGCAATTTCCGCTCGCGTCGGCGGGTAGCCGTTGTCATCGAGGCAGCGCTTGATAAAAGCCAGAATCTCAGCTTGGCGTGGCGTCAGTTTTAGCATGTTGATCGCTCTGTCTTTTTATACAGTGACTGGGATTATATACAGTGAACTGCGCTTGGCAATCATCCTTTTTCAGCACTCCGCTGGACGGTCGTGATGCATCCTTCCTACAAGTGCTGGATAGCGCTACCTACAGACCCGTTCGGATGTGATTAAATGGCGCTTGGAGCGATGACTGCCCGGCCGGAAAACGGCCTGCCAGGCTTGACAAGACACAACCTGAAACGTATGTTTCAAACAAGTGTTTGTCAGGCGGAGTAGCCATGGCCCAGTCGGAAACCGTTGAACGCATTCTCGATGCCGCCGAGCAATTGTTCGCGGAAAAAGGATTTGCTGAAACTTCATTGCGGCTGATTACCAGCAAGGCCGGGGTCAACCTCGCGGCAGTGAATTACCATTTCGGCTCGAAAAAGGCCCTGATCCAGGCGGTGTTCTCGCGCTTCCTGGGGCCTTTCTGCGCCAGCCTCGACCGTGAGCTCGAGCGCCGCCAGGCCAAGGCCGATCACAAGCCTAGCCTGGAAGAACTGCTGGAAATTCTTGTCGAGCAAGCGCTCGTGGTGCAACCGCGCAGCGGCAATGACTTGTCGATCTTCATGCGCTTGCTCGGCCTGGCGTTCAGCCAGAGCCAGGGCCACCTGCGGCGGTACCTGGAAGATATGTACGGTAAGGTTTTTCGCCGCTATATGTTGCTGGTCAACGAAGCCGCGCCGCGTATTCCGCCGATCGAATTGTTCTGGCGCGTGCATTTCATGCTCGGGGCCGCGGCGTTCAGCATGTCCGGCATCAAGGCGTTGCGTGCAATTGCCGAGACTGATTTCGGCGTCAATACCTCCATCGAGCAAGTCATGCGCCTGATGGTGCCGTTCCTTGCCGCCGGCATGCGCGCTGAAACCGGCGTGACCGACCCGACCATGGCCGCCGCGCAACTGCGCCCACGCAGCAAAACCGTGCCCACCCCCGCCAAGGTTTGATCTCCCTGGGTGTGCGCGGCCACTGGCATCCGCTAAGCTAGCCGCCATGTTCATGTCTGCTGATTATTCGCAACCCGTTGTGCTCACCGCGTGCCTTGCACCGAGTGAGCGCAACGGGTTGTGTGCGTTATTTAAGGAAGGTTTATGACAGTTGCCCTGCAAGGTTCTTTGATGGTCGACGTGGCCGGTACTTGGCTCACGGCTGAGGATCGCCACCTGTTGCGCCAGCCGGAGGTGGGCGGCTTGATCATTTTTGCGCGCAATATCGAGCATCCACGCCAGGTCCGTGAGTTGAGCGCGGCCATTCGGGCGGTGCGCCGGGACCTGCTGCTGGCGGTCGACCAGGAAGGCGGGCGCGTGCAGCGCCTGCGCCAAGGCTTCGTGCGCCTGCCGGCCATGCGCGCGTTGGCGGACAACCCCAACGCCGAGTACCTGGCCGAGCAGTGCGGCTGGATCATGGCCACTGAAGTGCTGGCGGTCGGTCTCGACCTGAGCTTCGCCCCGGTACTGGACCTGGACTACCAGCGTAGCGCCGTGGTCGGCACCCGTTCCTTTGAGGGCAACCCCGAGCGCGCCGCCGTGCTCGCCGGTGCCTTTATCCGTGGCATGAACAGCGCCGGCATGGCCGCCACCGGTAAACACTTTCCCGGCCACGGCTGGGCTGAGGCTGATTCCCACGTCGCAATTCCCAATGACGAACGCAGCCTGGAGCAGATTCGCGCGAATGACCTGGTGCCTTTCGCACGCCTGAGCAAGCAGTTGGCGGCAGTGATGCCGGCGCATGTTATCTACCCGCAGGTGGACGCCCAGCCCGCCGGTTTCTCACGCCGCTGGTTGCAGGACATCCTGCGCGGCGAGTTGCAGTTCGATGGGGTGATTTTCAGCGATGACCTGTCGATGGCCGGTGCCCATGTGGTCGGCGATGCGGCCAGCCGGATCGAGGCGGCATTGACCGCCGGTTGTGACATGGGGCTGGTGTGTAACGATCGTGCGGCGGCTGAGTTGGCGCTGAGTGCGGCGCAGCGGATGAAGGTCACGCCATCGGCCCGCATCGCGCGTATGCGTGGGCAGGCGATTGCTTCGACTGACTACAAACAGGATCCGCGCTGGCTCACCGCACTTGGCGCTTTGCGGGATGCACAGCTGATCTAGCGCTTTTCCTGCTTATTGGGCAACGGCGCAAACAACGCCTCGATATCCTCGTTGCCCAACTGCCAATCTCCCGTGGTCCGTCCATCCAGCACCCCCGCCGCCAGGTCGGATTTTTCCTTCTGCAGGTGCTGGATTTTCTCTTCCACGGTGCCGCGGGCGATCATTTTGTACACGAAGACCGGTTTTTCCTGGCCGATGCGATAAGCACGGTCGGTCGCCTGGTTTTCCGTGGCCGGGTTCCACCACGGGTCATAGTGAATCACGGTATCGGCCTCGGTCAGGTTCAGACCCACACCGCCGGCCTTCAGGCTGATCAGAAAAATCTGCAACTTGCCGCTCTGGAAATCCTTCACGGGTGTGCGCCGGTCGCGAGTCTGGCCCGTCAACAGCGCGTAAGCGACACCGCGTTTTTTCAGCTCCACTTCGATCAGGCTCAACATCGAGGTGAACTGGGAAAACAACAGGATCCGGCGGCCTTCCTCAAACAGTTCTTCGAGCATTTCCATCAGGCTGTCGAGCTTGCCCGAGCTGCTGCCGCGAGTGGGCAGGGTCGCATCGTTGATCAAACGCAGGTCACAGCACACCTGGCGTAGCTTCAACAGTGCTTCAAGGATGATGATCTGGCTGCGCGCCACGCCTTTGCGGGTGATTTCATCGCGGACTTTCTTATCCATGGCCAGGCGCATGGTTTCGTACACGTCGCGCTGGGCCTCGTTGAGGTCGACCCAGTGAATGATCTCGGTCTTGGGCGGCAGCTCAGTGGCCACCTGCTCCTTGGTGCGGCGCAGCAGGAAGGGTTTGATCCGACCGTTAAGGTGCTGCAGTCGTACCTCGCTGGCGCGTTTTTCGATGGGAACGCGGTAGTCGCGGTTGAAGCTTTTGACGTCGCCCAGCCAACCCGGCAGCAGAAAGTGGAACAGTGACCATAGTTCGCCCAGGTGGTTTTCCAGCGGTGTGCCGCTCAGGCACAGACGCTGCCGGGCATTCAGCTCGCGCGCGGCCTGGGCAGCCTTGCTGGAAGGGTTTTTGATGTACTGGGCTTCATCGAGGATCAGCACATGCAAGGGCAGGGCGGCCAGGTGCTCGATGTCCTTGGGCAGCAGCGCATAAGTGGTCAGCAGCAGATCGTAGTCCTGCAGGCTGGCGAAGTGTTTTTTACGCGTGGCGCCGTACAGCGCCAGCACCTTGAGTTGCGGGGTGAAGTGCGCCGCTTCGTCCAACCAGTTGGGGATCAGGCTGGTGGGCATGACCACCATGCACGGCCGGTCCAGGCGCCCGGCGGCCTTTTCACTGAGGATATGCGCCAGGGTCTGCAGGGTTTTACCCAGGCCCATGTCATCCGCAAGAATGCCGCCCACATCCAACTGGCGCAGCGACTGCATCCAGCTCAAACCTTCCAGCTGATAAGGCCGCAAGGTCGCGTTCAGGCCTTCGGGCGCCACACAGGTGAAGTCCTTGATGTCCCGCAGGCGCTGGGCAAAGTTGCGAATCTTCTCGCCGCCTTCCCATTGCAAAGGCAGGTCTTCCAGCGGGTTGAGGCGAATCGCATCGGCCTTGGCCAGGCGCAGCGCGGTGGTGCCGGGCTCCTGCAGGTAAAACTCACCGAGGGTAGCCAGTACCGGTTTCAGGCGGCCGTAGGGCAGTGCCACTTGCAGCGGGCCATGCCCGCCATTGGGCAGGCCGGGGATATTCACCAGGACCAGCTCGTCATCACGGCGCCGAGCGATTTTCTCCGGGTTGAGGAGCTCGGTGTGGGAGCGCATCAGGTTCAGCAGGATCGGCAGCAGGCTCAGCCGCTCGCCATTGACGATAATCCCCAGCTCAAGGTCGAACCAATCCCGTTCGGGACCTTCATCGACGGTGGCATACCAGTCGTCCACCGCGCTGAGGTCGAAACCGAAGTCGTCGTCAATCTGCAGTTCCCAGCCGTCGGCGCGCAGGGTCGGCGCGGCGTTGAGGGTGAAGTTCAGCCAGGCGCTGTCATTGACCATCTCGAACAGTTCGCCGGCGCTTTCCGGCAAGGCTTTGCTCTGGCGTGTGGCGATCTTGAAACCCAGCAGGCGCAGCTGTTCGCGGTAGGCCTGTTCCACCTCGGGGTGGCGCTTGATCCGCAGGCTCTGGGTGTCCTGGCGCACAATGATGTCGGCGTTTTTCTGTCCGCTGACATAGTTGCCCAGGTAGTTGAAGGATAACGCCGCGCGGTGCTGGATATAACGCTGCATCTTGCCGTTGCGCGGTTCGAACGCGCTGAACTCGGCGCTGGCCAGCCACAGGCGCGGCACCGGTTGGACGTCGTCCATCGGCACTTGCGGCAGTACGACGCGGTTATCCAGTACGGCCTGGAGTTTTTCCAGCAGTTCGGCGTCCTGGGCGGCGGCGGGGTAGGCCAGGGTTTCCTGTACCTTGAGCAGTACCGCCGCGATGTGTTTGCAGTTGCTGTGCACCGGGCAGGTGCAGCGGCTGTCCACCAAAAGCAGCGCGCCTTTGGCCGACTCGCGCAGCGAAATGGTCTGACGGTACACGTTGCCGCCCGAGCCTTCGCAACTGGCAATAATGGTGCTGTCGCCGGCCTCGACGATACGTACGCGGTTTTCCAGCGCGTAACGCCGGCCACGCTCCAGGCTTTGCTCTTTAAAGCGATTGGCCCACGAAGGGGCCAGTGGTTTGGTAAGCGACGACGTCGGGGGCATGGCGCTGGATCAGTCCTGCAGCTCGGGCGGCGGCGCGCTGGGTGGTTTGGCGGTCAGTGAAGTGATCTTGATCAGCAGTGCCAGATGGCCGCCGTCAAGGTAGTTGAGCTGGTTGTTCTTGGTGCGCACGTCCTTCTGCGACAAGTGCTCGCTGGCTACGACGCTGCCGTTGCTGTCGAACTGGTTGATCCAGAAATCCGCATCGATATCGGTGAAGCGCCCCAGTTGCAGGTTCAGCACGCCCTGGATGGGGAATTGACCGAACTGCTCCTGGCCATCGGTGACGGCGATTTTTACCGGCTGTTCGCCGAGGTTCTGCTCCCAGGCCTTGTGCGCCAGCACGGTGAAGCTGTTATCGGCGTTCAGTTTGTCGACAATGTTGTTCAGGCGCGGCGGGCTCATGGTGTCAGTGCCCAAGCGCGAGGCGCCGGCATCCCAGTTTTCCGGCGCGGCGCGGCTGTTGATTACCGGCTCCGCATTCTGGCGCACCAGGATCATTTCTACCTGGTACGGGCTGTCGGCGAACGCCGCGGGCGCGAATACCACTAACAACAGGCTCAGAATGCGGAACAGGCGCATTGGGGCGTCCTTCAAACAGGTGTCGGAATGAGGCGCTCAAACAGCGCCTCCAGGGTATTGAAGCGTTCTTCGGCGCGTTCCATCGGCACCATGAACTTGAACAGCGTAGCCCCTTCGAATTTATAGCGGTTGGGCTGGCCCTGGATCAGCTTGATCAGCACCAGTGGGTCTACCGGCGTCTGCGCTTCGAACTCGATCCGCCCGCCCTGCGGCCCGGCGTCGACCTTCTTGATGCCCAGCTGCTCGGCCTGCAGTTTGAGCAGGGTCAGGCGCACCAGGTTCTTGGTCGGTTCCGGCAGCAGGCCGAAGCGGTCGATCATCTCCACTTGCAGGTCCTTGAGGCCCTCTTCGTCGGTGGCCGAGGCGATGCGCTTGTACAGGATCAACCGCGCGTGCACGTCCGGCAGGTAGTCTTCGGGAATCAACGCCGGCAAGCGCAGGTTGATTTCCGGACCGCCGCCCAACGGCTGGTCAAGGTTCGGCTGCTCGCCCTTGCGGATGGCTTTCACCGCGCGCTCAAGCATTTCCATATACAACGTGAAGCCTACAGCCTGGATTTGCCCGCTCTGGCCGTCGCCCAGCAGTTCGCCGGCACCGCGGATTTCCAGGTCGTTGGTGGCCAGCACAAAGCCGGCGCCCAGGTCCTGGGTGTTGGCGATGGCTTCCAGGCGTTTTTCCGCGTCGCCGGTAATCTGCTGGCGCGGCGGCGTGAGCAGGTAGGCGTAAGCCTGGTGATGGCTGCGTCCGACCCGGCCGCGCAACTGATGCAGTTGCGCCAGGCCGAATTTGTCGGCGCGCTCGATGATGATGGTGTTGGCGCTCGGCACGTCGATGCCGGTCTCGATGATGGTCGAGGCGATCAGCACATTGAAGCGCTTGTGATAGAAGTCGCTCATCACCTGTTCGAGCTCGCGCTCGCGCATCTGCCCGTGGCCGATGGCGATCCGCGCCTCGGGCACCAGCTCGGCGAGATCGGCGGCGCATTTCTCGATGGTCTTGACGTCGTTGTGCAGGTAATACACCTGCCCGCCGCGCAGCAGTTCCCGCAGCAGCGCTTCCTTGACCGTGCTTTTATTCTGCTCCATCACGAAAGTGCGCACCGACAGGCGCCGCGCCGGTGGGGTGGCGATGATGGACAGGTCGCGCATGCCCGACACCGCCATGTTCAACGTGCGCGGAATCGGCGTGGCAGTCAGGGTGAGGATGTCGACTTCGCTGCGCAAAGCCTTGAGTTGTTCCTTTTGTCGAACACCAAAGCGGTGTTCTTCGTCGATGATCACCAGCCCCAGGTTCTTGATCTTCACATCGTCCGACAGCAGCTTGTGGGTGCCGATCACGATATCGATCTTGCCTTCGGCCAGGTCGGCAACGGCCGCGTTCACTTCCTTTGCGGACTTGAAACGGCTCATCACTTCCACGGTCACCGGCCAATCGGCAAAGCGGTCGCGGAAACTGTTGTAGTGCTGCTGAGCGAGTAGGGTGGTGGGCACCAGGATTGCCACCTGTTTGCCGCCGTGCACTGCGATGAAGGCGGCGCGCATGGCCACTTCGGTCTTGCCGAACCCGACGTCGCCGCAGACCAGGCGATCCATCGGTTTGGGCGCGAGCATATCGGCGCGCACCGCTTCGATGGTGGTTTGCTGGTCCGGGGTTTCTTCAAAGGCGAAACCGGCGCTGAAGGTCGCATAGTCGGCCTTCGGATCGGCGAAGGCATAACCCTCACGCGCGGCGCGGCGGGCGTAGATGTCCAGCAGCTCGGCCGCGACATCGCGTACTTGTTCGGCGGCCTTGCGCTTGGCTTTCTGCCAGGTCTCGGAGCCCAACCGGTGCAACGGCGCCAAGGCGTCGTCGCTGCCGGTATAGCGCGCGATCAGGTGCAGGTTGGCCACCGGCACGTAAAGCTTGGCACCCTCGGCATATTCCATCGTGAGGAATTCGGCGGCCTGGTTGTCGATCTCCAGGGTCTGCAGGCCCAGATAACGGCCCACACCGTGGTCGATATGCACCACCGGCGCGCCTTCGCGCAGTTCGGTGAGGTTCTTGATCACCGCGTCATTGTTGGCGTCGGCGCGTTTTTCACGACGCCGACGCTGCATCACGCGCTGGCCGAACAGCGGGCTCTCGGCAATCAGTGCCAGGGCCGGGTCATTCAACAGCAGGCCTTCGTCGAGCGGTGCGATGGTGATCGCCAGGCGATCCTTGCCCGCGACAAAGTCCGGCCAACTGTCGACGGTTTTAGGTCGCAGTTTCAGGCGTTCGAGCAGCTCCAGCAGCACTTCGCGGCGCCCGGCGGATTCGGCGGTAAACAGCACGCGGCCCGGGAAGTCGCCAAGGAATGTGGACAGCGCTTCCAGCGGCTGAGTGGCCTTGGCCTGGATCGCGAGGTCGGGCAGTGCTTGCGCGGGGAAGCGTTCGCGACCGCCACCGGCGTCCACATCCTGCTGACTGGCCACCACACGCGGCCAGTTTTTCAGGCGCGCGAAGCAGTCTTCCACCGGCAGGAATAATTCGGCGGGCGGCAATAAAGGACGCGAGGGATCGACGCGGCGCTCCTCATAACGGTTGCGCACGTCGTTCCAGAAGTTTTCCGCCGCCTGTTCGATGCCCGGCAGCGAGAACACTTGCGTGTCCTGGGGCAGGTAATCGAACAGGGTGGAGGTTTCGTCGAAAAACAGCGGCAGGTAGTACTCGATACCGGCGGGTGTAATCCCGCTGCTCAGGTCCTGGAAGATCGGGCAGCGGCGGAAGTCGACGTCGAAGCGCTCACGAAAACGCGCCTTGAAGCGGGTCACTGCGTCTTTTTGCAACGGGAATTCCCGCGCCGGCAGCAGCTTGATCGATTCGACCTTGTCGATGGAACGCTGGTTTTCCGGGTCGAAGGTGCGCAGGGTTTCGATTTCGTCGTCGAACAGATCGATGCGATAAGGCAACTTGCTGCCCATCGGAAACAGGTCGATCAGCGCGCCGCGTACCGCGAATTCGCCGTGCTCGTACACCGTGTCCACACAGCGATAGCCGCTGGCTTCCAGGCGCGTGCGCATCTGCTCCACGTCAAGCTTCTGGCCCACATCCAGCACCAGGCTGCTGCCCAACAGGAACCTGGTCGGTGCCAGGCGGTGCAACGCCGTGGTGATCGGCACCACCAGCACGCCGTGGGCCAGTTCCGGCAGGCGGTACAGGCTGGCGATGCGTTGGGAGATGATGTCCTGGTGCGGCGAGAACAGATCGTAGGGCAGGGTTTCCCAGTCGGGAAAATGCAGCACCGGCAAATCGGGGGCGAAGAAGCTCAGCTCCTGCTCCAGCCGTTCGGCGCTTTGGCTGTCGGCGGTAAGCAGCAGGGTAAAGCGCTTGGCTGCGCTGGCAGCCTCGGCGATGGCCAGGCTCAGGGCGGCACCGGGCAGGTTGCCCCAGTGCTGTTTACCTGCCGCGGCAGGGAGTTGCGGTAGACGCAGAACGGGCACGGAAGGTTGAGCTCCAAGCGTTGCGACAAAGTCGGTAATTGTAACGGCCCCAGGTGCCGCCTGTCAGTTGCTGACTGTGCCTATTACGGTTTGTAGGAAATGTAGTGGCTAAGACAAACAATGCAGGGTTTTGACTCAATATGTAGTGCCGAAAAGCACGTATGTTTCGGAGGGTTACGGACAAGTCGGCGCAACCGTCTCAATGGTGGCCTTCTGGAACCCGCGTGTTTCCTGGCCTGTAGCGTGGTGGTAGTTTTTTGCAAGGGGTTTTTGTTGGTGTCGGCGCATTGCTCAACGGGCAGTCGGGCGACATAATGTAGCCCCTTTTTTCAGCCCCTACATGTGGAAGGTTCCCGTGACTCAGAAGCCCGACCAGTGTCTTGGTGAATGGATCGACCGTGAAGCACTCGCAGAAGCGATGATCCCGCTCATCGGTCAGCTGTACCGCAATAACAATGTGGTCAGCTCGATCTATGGCCGCAGCCTGATCAACCAGTCAGTCATCGCGATTCTCAAGGCGCACCGCTTTGCTCGCCATCGCTCCGCCGACGACAGCGAACTCTCCGTCCACGAAACATTCCCCCTGCTCAAGGCCATGAGCGAGCTCAAGCTCGGCGCGGCATCGGTAGACCTGGGCAAACTGGCCTACAAATTCCGCAATGAAGCCAACGGCCGCAGCGCCGAGCAGTTCGTGCGTGAAGAAATGGCCGATGTGGTCGGCCAGCAGAGCGCCGCGGCCCGCAAGGGCACCGACGTGGTGCTGTACGGCTTTGGTCGTATCGGCCGCCTGCTGGCACGCATCCTGATCGAAAAAACCGGTGGCGGCGACGGCCTGCGCCTGCGTGCCATCGTCGTGCGCAAAGGCGCCGAGAATGACCTGACCAAGCGCGCCAGCCTGCTGCGTCGCGATTCGGTACATGGTTCGTTCAACGGCACCATCACCATCGACGAAGAAAACAACACCATCACGGCCAACGGTAACCTGATCCAGGTGATCTACGCCAAGAACCCGACCGAGGTGGACTACACCCAGTACGGCATCCAGGACGCCCTGCTGGTGGACAACACCGGCGTATGGCGTGATGCCGAGGGCCTGGGCCAGCACTTGCAGTGCCCGGGCATCGCCCGCGTCGTCCTGACCGCGCCTGGCAAGGGCAAGCTCAAGAACATCGTGCATGGCATCAACCACGCTGACATCACCGCTGACGACAAAATCGTGTCGGCCGCGTCCTGCACCACCAACGCCATCGTGCCGGTGCTCAAGGCCGTGAACGACAAGTTCGGCATCGTCAATGGCCACGTCGAAACCGTTCACTCGTACACCAACGACCAGAACCTGATCGACAACTTCCACAAAGGCGACCGCCGTGGCCGCAGCGCCGCGCTGAATATGGTGATCACCGAGACCGGTGCCGCCACTGCCGCTGCCAAAGCCCTGCCTGAATTGGCCGGCAAGCTGACCGGCAACGCGATCCGTGTTCCGACGCCTAACGTGTCGATGGCTATTCTCAACCTGAACCTTGAGAAAGCCGCTACCCGCGAAGAGATGAACGAGTACCTGCGCTACATGGCGCTGCACTCCGACCTGCACAAGCAGATCGACTTCGTCAATTCGCAGGAAGTGGTGTCCACCGACTTCGTCGGCTCGCGCCACGCCGGTGTGGTGGATGCGGAAGCGACCATTACCCAGGACAACCGCGTTGTGCTGTACGTGTGGTACGACAACGAGTTCGGCTACAGCTGCCAGGTGGTTCGCGTGATGGAAGACATGGCCGGGGTCAACCCGCCGGCGTTTCCGCGCTAAGCCTCTGCGCTGAATGAAAAAGCCCCGACTGGTTCGGGGCTTTTTTGTGGCTGGGATTTTGTGTTGTCTGGGATACTCCCACGGTTTGATGTGGGAATAGATTCAAATATGGGAGGGGGCTTGCCCTCGATGGCGATCGTTCATCCGCCGCATCACTTCAGCAACCGGCCGCGCAACTCATCCGATAACCCCGCAGGCGCGAGCCAGATGCCCAGGTAGGCCCGTGCCAGTTCGTCATCGCGACTGATGAACACCACTTGCCCATTGATCTCCAGCTCCAAACCGCGACCGGGATGAAAGTCCAGGGCATAACAGTCACCGTTGCGGATGTCGCGAAAGCTGGCGTGCAACTTATCCAGCTCAGGCTTTAATCGAGCATTGGCTTGTTGGCGCTCAAGGGTGGCCGTGGCGGCCTTGATCACGTCGTTGCGGTCGATGTCGCGAAAGTAATACAGCGTCAGGCGCAGTGCAGCCTGCTGGTCCCAGGCGTGCCTGGCGCTGAGCGCTGCCGGGGCATACAGCGCTGCGGCATACACGTCCGCCCACAGATAGGTGAGCACCGCTTGGTTTTTCAGGATCAGTTCCCCAGCCTGCGCCGGGAAGGCCGCTTGCTTGAGCCGCTGAGCATCACTGGCGTGCGCGGTGATCGACACCATCAGCATCAAACAAAAAAATAGTTGTCGCATAATGCTCATCCTGAAATCGACGCTGATTTGCGTCCTGTAGTATGGCAAGGTTGGCCTACGACGCGACCAAGGGTTAATGTGCGCGGCGTTGAGCCTTCTATAGACTGTGCCCCGGTTCACACACTTGAGCCAAATTGTCCTTCATGACCGCTGGCCGCGGCATGATTTAGCCCGGCGTCCAACCGTACGCCTGGCCTGTTCTGAGGAGTACGCATGGCTGTCTACAACTACGACGTGGTGGTACTGGGTTCCGGCCCGGCTGGAGAAGGTGCGGCGATGAACGCCGCGAAGGCAGGGCGCAAGGTGGCGATGGTCGATAGCCGTCGCCAGGTCGGCGGTAACTGCACCCACCTGGGTACCATCCCGTCCAAGGCCTTGCGTCACTCGGTGCGCCAGATCATGCAGTTCAACACCAACCCGATGTTCCGGGCCATTGGCGAGCCGCGCTGGTTTTCGTTCCCGGACGTGTTGAAAAGCGCCGAGAAAGTCATCTCCAAGCAAGTGGCGTCGCGCACCGGTTACTACGCACGCAACCGTGTCGACCTGTTCTTCGGTACCGGCAGCTTCGCCGACGAGCAAACCATCGAAGTGGTGTGTTCCAACGGCGTGGTCGAAAAACTGGTGGCCAAGCACATCATCATCGCCACCGGCTCGCGCCCGTATCGCCCGGCCGATATCGACTTCAACCACGCGCGTATCTACGACAGCGACACCATCCTGAGCCTGGGCCACACCCCGCGCAAACTGATCATCTACGGCGCCGGCGTGATCGGCTGTGAATACGCCTCGATTTTCAGCGGCCTGGGCGTACTGGTGGAGCTGGTGGACAACCGCGACCAGTTGCTGAGCTTTCTGGACTCGGAAATTTCCCAGGCGTTGAGTTACCACTTCAGCAACAACAACATCACCGTGCGCCACAACGAAGAGTACGAGCGCGTCGAAGGCCTGGACAACGGGGTGATCCTGCACCTCAAGTCCGGCAAGAAGATAAAGGCCGACGCCTTGCTGTGGTGCAACGGGCGTACCGGCAACACCGACAAGCTGGGCATGGAAAACATCGGGGTCAAGGTCAACAACCGTGGCCAGATCGAAGTGGACGAGAATTACCGCACCTGTGTGGCGAACGTCTATGGCGCCGGCGATGTGATCGGTTGGCCGAGCCTGGCCAGCGCCGCCCATGACCAGGGGCGTTCGGCCGCCGGCAGTATTGTCGACAACGGCAGCTGGCGCTATGTGAACGACGTGCCCACCGGTATCTACACGATTCCCGAGATCAGCTCGATCGGCAAGAACGAGCACGAACTGACCAGGGCCAAGGTGCCTTATGAAGTGGGCAAGGCGTTTTTCAAGAGCATGGCGCGTGCGCAGATCGCCGGTGAGCCGCAAGGCATGCTGAAGATTCTGTTTCACCGTGAAACCCTGGAAGTCCTCGGCGTGCATTGCTTCGGTTACCAGGCGTCGGAGATCGTGCACATCGGCCAGGCCATCATGAATCAGCCGGGCGAGCAAAATACCCTCAAGTATTTTGTAAACACCACGTTCAACTACCCGACCATGGCCGAAGCCTATCGGGTAGCCGCCTACGACGGCCTCAACCGGCTTTTTTGAGCGGCTCCGGCCGGTGGCCTGAGCCGGCCGGGGAGACCGATTTCAGCCATTCCCGAGGGTGGCAGTGGCCAAACCGGGAAAGTCTGTAATCAGGCTATCGACGCCGAAGTCGGCGAGCCTGCGCATCAGCGCGGGTTCGTTGACCGTCCACACGGACACGTGCAACCCCTGGCGCTGGGCTTTCTGCAAGCGTTCAGGGGTGCACAGCGTCCAATTCAATGCCAGGTACTCACAGCCGTAGTTCTGCGCGACTTTCAATGGGTCGAGCCAGGCGTATTCGGCCACCAGCCCGCGTGACAGGTCCGGCGTGAGCTCCACGGCGGCCTTGAGCACTTCCCGCGAGCTGGAGGTCACAGTGACCTTGTCCATCAGGCCAAAACGCACGGCCATTTCACGGATTGCCAATACGGTGGTCGCCGCGCGAGTGCGCGAGGCGCTTTTGACTTCCAGTTGCCAGTGATCGAAGTCGCACTGTTCGAACAACGCCTCCAGGCGTGGAATGGGGCAGGGCGTGAGCCAGCCGGGACCGCCCTTGCGCGCGTCCATCTTCACCAGGTCGGCTGCCGAATAGTCGACCACCTTGCCGCGACGGTCAGCCGTGCGTTTGAGGGTCGGGTCATGGATAACCATCAGCTCGCCGTCCATGGACAGGTGCAAGTCCAGTTCGCAGCGGCGTACACCGTGCTTGAGGCATTGTTGAAAGCTGGTCAGGGTGTTTTCCGGTGCTTCGCCTTTGGCACCGCGGTGGCCGTAAATCAGGGTCACAGTTGCTCCTTTTCGCCGGATCGTCCGGCGGGGTGTATACGAATTCAGGTGGCCTGGGCGTCGCTTTTTTCCCGCGCCAGGCGCCGTTCCTGGGCTTGCTTCTGCAGGATGTAGCGCGCCAGCAACTGGCGTTGGGCATCGGTCATGGATTCGAATTCCGTGCCCACATCGAAGCCCTCGCCCTTGGCGTCGCAATGGGTAACCTTGGCGCGCAGCAGCAGGCCCAGGGCCTGGGGCATCAGCACCAGCTTGACCGCCAGGTGCGCGCCGACAGGCAACGATGAGGGGTGCTGGAAGTCGATACCGCCTTCGGAGATGATCACCGGCTGCGGGGCGCCGACTTCGTCCAACAGGCCACGGGCCATGATTTGGCTGAGCAGATCCAGGCGTTTGTTCTGGACTTTGAGGAACGCCGCCAGGCTGCGATCTTTCTCGCTGATCTGGCGCAACAGGTGCTGGGCTTCGAATTCGCTCAGGTGCAATTCACTGAGCAGGTTGAACAGCGGTGAATCATCCAGCAATACTTCCTTGCTGGCTGCTTCAGGGGCAGACAGGCTTTTGATTTGAAGTGCGATCATGTCATCGATACGGTAGTATTCGCGGCGCTCTTCTTCATCTAATGTCGTCATGGCGAACCCCAGCTGGCGGTAATGGTCTGAGTGTAAAGCTGCTTACCAGACCCCGCCACCGGGACGTCTTCTTTTCCTCCGAACAAGCCCCGACATGTTCAGACCTCTCTTCGTATTTATCGGCACGCGTTATACCCGTGCAAAGCGCCGCAATCATTTTGTGTCGTTCATTTCCTTGACCTCGATGATCGGGCTCGCCTTGGGCGTGGTTGTGATGATCGTGGTGCTGTCGGTGATGAACGGCTTCGATCATGAGATGCGCACCCGCGTGCTGGGCATGGTGCCCCATGCGACCATCGAAGCCAGCGAGCCCATCGGCGACTGGCAGAGCCTGGCCGACAAGGTCAAGCAGAACCCCAAGGTGGTGGCCGTTGCGCCGTTCACCCAGATGCAGGGGTTGCTGACCAATGATGGCAAGGTGCAGAAAATCCTGCTCAACGCCATCGACCCGGCCCAGGAGCGCAAGGTCTCGATCATCGACCGGTTCATGCTGCAGGGCAGGCTTGACGACCTGGCGCCCGGCAGTTTTGGCATCGTCATCGGTGACAAGGCCGCAGCCAAGCTCGGCGTGGGCATCGGCGACAAGCTCACCTTCGTCGCCCCGGAAGTCACGGTGACCCCGGCCGGTATGTTCCCACGCATGAAGCGCTTTACCGTGGTCGGCACGTTCCACGTCGGCGCCGGTGAAATCGACGGCTACCTCGGCCTGACCAATCTCACCGACCTGGCCCGCCTGCATCGCTGGCAGCCGGATCAGGTGCAGGGCCTGCGCCTGAAATTCAGCGATCTGTTCGACGCGCCGCGCGGTGCCTGGGAAATCGCCCAGCACTTGGGTGAAACCGAGTATTACGCCCGCGACTGGACCCGCACCCACGGCAACCTGTACCAGGCCATCCGCATGGAAAAAGCCATGATCGGCCTGTTGCTGCTGCTGATCGTCGCCGTTGCAGCGTTCAACATCATTTCCACCCTGGTGATGGTGGTCAACGACAAGAAAGGCGATATCGCCATCCTGCGCACCCTGGGCGCCACGCCGGGGCAGATCATGGCGATCTTCATGGTGCAGGGCACCGTGATCGGCGTGGTCGGCACCTTGATCGGCACCGCCGTCGGCATCCTCGCCGCGCTCAACGTCAGCGCGGCCATCGCCGGCCTGGAAACCCTGATCGGTCACAAATTTCTCAACGCCGACGTGTATTTCATCGACTACTTACCGTCCCAGGTTCAGGCCCAGGACGTGTTGATGGTGGGCGGCGCGGCGTTGGTCCTGAGTTTCCTTGCCACCCTGTATCCAGCCTGGCGCGCGGCACGCACCCAGCCAGCACAGGCCTTACGTTATGAGTGAATCGGGCATGAGTGAAAAAGCAATTTTGAGCTGCCGCAACCTGGGCAAATCCTATGAGGAAGGCCCGGAATCCGTGGTGGTGCTCTCCAACCTGCAGCTTGAACTGCACCCGGGCGAGCGCGTGGCGATTGTCGGCAGTTCGGGTTCCGGTAAAAGTACGTTGCTCAACCTGTTGGGCGGCCTTGATACGCCGTCCCAGGGCAGTGTGTGGCTGGCCGGTGAAGAGCTGTCGGCTCTCGGTGAGAAGGCCCGTGGCCAGCTGCGCAATCGGTCGCTGGGTTTTGTCTACCAGTTTCACCACCTGTTGCCGGAATTCACCGCCCTGGAGAACGTGTGCATGCCGTTGCTGATCGGCAAGACCGCGATCCCCGAGGCCCGCCAACGCGCCACGGCGCTGCTGGAGCGTGTCGGCCTCGGTCACCGTCTGGAGCATAAACCGGCGGAGTTGTCCGGGGGCGAGCGCCAGCGCGTAGCGATTGCCCGCGCCCTGGTGAACAACCCCGGCCTGGTGATGCTCGATGAGCCCACCGGCAACCTCGACTCCCACACCGCCCAAGGCATCAAGGACTTGATGCTGGAGTTGAGCACCCAGATGCGCACCGCGTTCCTGGTGGTGACCCATGACATGAGCATGGCCCGGCAGATGGACCGCGTGCTGCATCTGCAGGAAGGTCATCTGGTCGCCATCTGACCCGTTTTCCAGCCCGGCGCCTGGCGTCGGGCTTTTTCATTTTTTCAGGCGGTGCACGCGAATGTTCAGACCGTTATCGATTTTCATCGGCACGCGCTATACCCGCGCCAAGCGCCGCAATCGCTTTGTGTCGTTCATCTCCATGACATCCATGATCGGGCTCGCCCTGGGCGTGCTGGCGATGATCGTGGTGCTGTCGGTGATGAACGGCTTCCAGCGCGAAATGAGTTCGCGCATCCTCGGCATGGTGCCCCATGCGACCGTCGTCGGCGTAAAACCGATCGACGATTGGCAGCCGGTGGCGGCCGCTGCGATGAAGAACCCGCAGGTCACGGCTGCGGTGCCTTTCACGCAAATGGACGGCATGTTCTCCTACAAGGGCGCCATGCAGCCCATCGAAATCAGCGGCGTCGATCCGGCCCAGGAAGGCAAGGTGTCGATCGTGGCCCAGCATATCGTGCGCGGCAAACTGGAAGACCTGAGGCCGGGCGAGTTCGGCGTGGTGGTCG
Organism: Pseudomonas sp. lyk4-R2A-8; assembly: GCF_030209095.1. Taxonomy (NCBI): domain Bacteria; kingdom Pseudomonadati; phylum Pseudomonadota; class Gammaproteobacteria; order Pseudomonadales; family Pseudomonadaceae; genus Pseudomonas; species Pseudomonas sp. lyk4-R2A-8. The sequence goes on along the minus strand of NZ_JARVSS010000014.1, from coordinate 30,276 downwards.
GTGAGATCACCGCGCGGCGTTTCCGCCTCAATGTGGGCGACAAGCTGACCCTGATCGTGCCGGAACTCAGCAGCGCGCCTGGCGGCATCACCCCGCGCATGCAGCGGTTGAATGTAGTGGGGATCTTCAAGGTCGGCGCCGAGCTGGATGGCTCCATGGCCCTGATCAACATGGCCGACGCCGCCGAGATTCAACATTGGCAGCCGAACCAGGTGCAGAGCGTACGCCTGGCGGTGAAAGACCTGTACGCCGCGCCCAAAGTGTCGGCGGACATTGCCGCCAGCCTGGGCGCGGGCTACAAGGCCGATGACTGGACCCACACTCAGGGCAGTCTGTTCAGCGCGATGAAAATGGAAAAGACCATGATCGGCCTGTTGCTGCTGATGATCGTCGCCGTGGCCGCGTTCAATATCATCGCTACGTTGATCATGGTGGTGAACGACAAGGGCGCGGACATCGCGATCCTGCGCACCATCGGCGCCACGCCGCGCCAGATCATGGCGATCTTTATGGTGCAGGGCACGGTAATCGGGATCGTCGGCACCTTGATCGGCGGCGTGCTCGGCGTGATCGCGGCGTTGAACGTGAGTGAACTGGTGGGGTGGCTGGAGCGCGTGACCGGGCAGCATATCTTCAGTTCGGATGTGTACTTTGTCAGCAACTTGCCGTCCGAGCTGCAAGGCGGGGATGTGCTGTTGATCTGCTCGGCCGGCTTTGTACTGAGCTTTCTGGCGACCATTTACCCAGCGTACCGGGCGGCGAAGATCGAGCCGGCGCATGCGCTGAGATATTCGTAGTCATTGAGACCGCTATCGGGGGCGAGCCCCCTCCCACAGTTGATCGCGTTTATTCAGGAAGCATACGGTCGAATGTGGGAGGGGGCTTGCCCCCGATAGGGCCGGCCCATCTTGCATCAATTCACTCTGGGCAACTCAATCACAAACCTTGTCACTCCAGCCGCTGATTCACAAAAAATCCGCCCCCCATGGGCCCGTACGATCGACTGGGTAATCGCCAAGCCCAGTCCGGCATGCTCGCTGCTGCCTTCGCGTCTCGCCGGGTCTGCTCGGTAGAAACGGTCGAATAATTTCGATAACTGCTGCGCCGGGATGCCTTCGCCGGTGTTCTGCACCGCCATCGTCACTGCGCGCCCATCCTCGGTCAGCGTCACTCGCACTTCGCCGCCGGGCGGGGTAAAACGCAGCGCGTTATCCAGCAGATTCGACAACGCCCGGCGCAACATGCCGCGATCACCGCGTGTATCGGCCGTGCCCTCGCGAACCAGATGCACCGTCGCGTCTTCGGCCAGCAGGGCGAAGAATTCGAGCACGGCGTCGACTTCATCCACCAGCGTCAGGGGCTCGCGCTTGGGCATCAGCAAGCCATGGTCGGCCTTGGCCAGGTACAACATGTCGTTGACCAGCTGCGCCATCCATTGCAGCTCTTCAAGGTTGCTGTGCAGCGCCTCGCGGTAATCCTCCAGCGGGCGCGGCTGGGTAAGGATGACCTGGGTGTGGGTCAGCAGGTTCGACAGCGGTGTGCGCAATTCGTGGGCGATATCGGCGGAGAACGCCGAGAGGCGCTGGAACGCGTCGTCCAGGCGGCCGAGCATGGCGTTGAAGGCCTGGGCCAGTTCCGCCAGTTCGGCCGGCATCTGTTGCTGGGGCAGGCGCTGGGTGAGGGAGTTGGCCGACACGCTGGCCGCGACTTCCCCCATGCGCCGCAGAGGCCGTAGACCGCTGCGCGCGGCCCAGGCGCCGAGCAGGGCGGTGGCCAGCGCCGACAGGCCGACGGTGAGCCAGATCAGGTGCTGCATGCGCTGCAGGAAATGCTGGTGATGGGTGATGTCGAGCACCAGGCTCAATTGCGGCGAATCGGGCTGCTCTGCAATTAACGGCGCGTTGTACACCCGGTAATCCGTACCGGCGTGTTGCAGGCTATGCAGCCCGGATGATTGCGGCAAACTAATACTCGTCGCGCTGTCGAACCAATCCTGCCCGGCAGCCGTGATGCGCAGGGCCAGATCGGGTTGGCGGCTGAGTTCGGCCTGCAGTTGGGGTGCGCGTTGAGCCAATGCCTGCTGGGTGTCGACGCCTTGCAGGGCGGCGCGCAGCGCAATCAGCTTGCTGTCGAGCAACTGCTGGTCAAGTTCAAGAAAGTGCGCCTCGCTGGCCTGATTGAACAGCACCCCGGCCAGCAGTGAAACCACCGCGGTGCAGGCGGCAAACAACAGCGCCAGGCGGCTGGCCAGGGACAGGCGACGGATCAATTGCACCGCTCCTCCAGCACATAGCCCATGCCGCGTACGGTGTGGATCAGTTTAGTGGGAAAGTGGTCATCGACTTTCAGGCGCAGGCGGCGGATCGCGACTTCGATGATGTTGGTGTCGCTGTCGAAGTTCATGTCCCACACCTGGGAGGCGATCAGCGACTTGGGCAGCACTTCGCCCTGGCGTCGCAGCAGCAGTTCGAGCAAAGAAAATTCCTTGGCGGTGAGGTCGATGCGTTGGCCGTCTCGCTCGACGCGGCGGCGGATCAGGTCCAGGCGCAGGTCGGCCAGTTGCAGCGCGGTGTCCTGCGGCAAACTGCTGCCACGTCGCAACAGGCTGCGTACGCGGGCCAGCAGTTCGGAAAAGGCGAACGGCTTGACCAGATAGTCGTCGGCACCCAGCTCCAGGCCATGCACGCGGTCTTCCACGGCGTCGCGCGCGGTGAGAAACAGCACCGGCACATCCAGACCGGCTGCACGCACCGCCTGCAGGATTTGCCAGCCGTCGCGGTCCGGCAGCATCACGTCGAGGATCAGCAAGTCGTAATCACCGGTCAATGCCAGGTGCTGCCCGGTGAGCCCATCGGCCACCCACTCGGTGATGAAACCTGCCTCTGCCAGGCCCTGGCGCAGGTATTGGCCAGTCTTGGATTGGTCTTCGACGATCAGCAGTTTCATGGGCGGCTCTGGGTAACAGGTGACGACGGGCTTTATACCGCGGGTATCAGGCAAAGGGCGCAACCTGACAAAGTTGTAATCCAGCAGTCAGCTGGCTGGCAGCCGCTTCATCTTAGAGTGCCGCTCAAAGCAGTGACACATTTTTGGAGAAGAGCGATGACGTTACGTACACCCCTGTTGCTGGCGGGCTGCCTGTTAGCGTTGAGCGTCAATGCACTGGCCGAAGGGGCGCACACCTACGCCTTCGGACAGCCGGCACCGGCCGACAAGGCCACGCGCACGGTGGAAATCACGTTGCAGGACATTGCCTTCTCGCCCACATCGCTGGACGTCAAAGCCGGTGAAACCGTGCGCTTCGTGTTGGTCAACAAAGGCCGGCTGCTGCACGAATTCAACCTGGGCGACGCGGCGATGCATGCACAGCACCAGCAGGAAATGTTGCAGATGCAGGCCAGCGGCATGCTTACCCCCACGGTAATGGGGGAAATGGACCACAGTGCCATGGGCCACGGTGAGGTCATGAAGCACGACGACCCGAACAGTGTGCTGGTGGCGCCGGGCAAGACCGCTGAACTGACGTGGACTTTCAAGCAGGCGACGGGGTTGGAGTTTGCCTGCAACCTGCCGGGCCATTACCAGGCGGGCATGGTGGGCAAGCTCAACGTCAGCCAGTAAGCGGCGGGTGCGCAAACGCGGGGCCAAAGGCTGTTAGACTGGCGCGGTTTATTCAGTCAGGTTTCCGCCATGCATCCCGCAGCCGAACATTCGCCGCTGGGCAAGTCCAGTGAATACATTTCTACCTACACCCCGTCGTTGCTGTTCCCGATTCCCCGTGCCGCCAAGTGGGCCGAGCTGGGGTTGAGCGCCGAGACCCTGCCCTATAAGGGCGTGGATTTCTGGAACTGCTTCGAACTGTCGTGGCTGCTGCCGTCGGGCAAGCCGGTGGTGGCCATTGGTGAGTTCAGCATTGCGGCCGATTCGCCGAATATTATCGAATCCAAGTCCTTCAAGCTGTACCTCAACTCGCTGAACCAGACGGCGTTTGCCGATACGGCCAGCCTTGAAGCCACCCTGCGCACCGACCTCAGTTTTGCTGCCGGCAAGCCAGTGAGCGTGCGCATTCGTAGCCTGGCCGATATCGAAGCCGAAGGCGTGATGGCGTTGCCGGGCGTGTGCATTGACGACCTGGATATCAACGTCAGCAGTTACGAACACCCGCGCCCGGAACTGCTGCGTTGCGATGACTCGCGTGTAGTAGAGGAGAGCGTGCACAGCCACCTGCTCAAGTCCAACTGCCCGGTGACCAGCCAGCCGGACTGGGGCAGTGTGGTGGTGGAATATCGTGGTGCGGCGCTGGATCATGCCAGCCTGTTGGAATATATCGTCAGCTTTCGCCAGCACTCGGACTTCCATGAACAGTGCGTGGAGCGGATCTTCCTGGACCTGCAGCGCTTGCTCAAGCCCGAGAAGTTGACCGTGTACGCGCGGTATGTGCGCCGGGGTGGATTGGACATCAACCCCTACCGCAGTACCGAAAACACTCAGTTCCTGAACGTGCGGCTGGCGCGCCAGTAAGCCTTTACCCAACAATACTGTGGGAGCTGGCTCCCACATTTGGTTTGGTGTTCGGCTTGGGCTCGGGTTAGATGCCGATATTGCCCAGGGTAGTGACTATATTGCGAAACGCTCCAGCCAACCCGGGATGACTGGACTCAAACTCGATCGCCGCTTTGTTGAAATCGTCGGCAATGCTGGGTGACTGGGCACCCGGTTCCATTTGAAGTTGAAAATTCAAATCGGCAACCAGTTTTTCCAGGGCTCGGCGCTTTTCAACGGGCAAATCCGGATGCTCTTCCAGTTGTTTGCTCACAATATCGGCCTGCTGTTTTAACTTTTCGCGATCAGGCATGACGTTCTTTCCTTTTATCGATAGGCACTGGCATAGACCGCGGCACGCCGTGAAAGGTCTACGGGCTGACCTGTAGATTAATTCACTGGGGCCAACTGTGCATGATCTCGATCAGGGCTTCTCGCCCTTGAGCCGGCGCAGGCTGATGTCGGCCAGGCAAGTGCCGAGTTCGCCCAGGTGATCGATCACCGAGTGTACCCCCAGGCCGTACAGCGCCACTGTTGCCTTGGCGCGCTTGTGCTCGCGTTCCTTTTCGCTCAGCGCTTGCCAGGGTTCGGGCGCCAGGCCGCACAGCGAACCACAGGAGGCCAAACCGATGGTCCACAATCCGGCGTTGAGCCCGGATTGCAGGAGGCGCGGCTCGCCGCTGACCAACACGCAGCCTTCCAGACGCTCGATGTTCAACTCCATCAAGGCTTGCCAACAGGCGTGGGGCGCGGGCCAGCGGATCGGGGAGGGCGATATGGCCTTGACCCAACGCGGCAGCACGGCGGCCAGCGCAGTGGTCACGGTGGGTGGGAGTTCATCCAGCCAGGCGCAGGGCACGCCTTGTTCTTTGAGGTGGCGCAGGATGTTCAGGGCGCCTGGAGTGGCCTGAGAGTCGGGCGCCGAGGAATCGGTACGCGCCTGGGAACCAAAGTCCACCAGGCAACCACTCAGGCCGAACAGCACCGCAGTCAAGGTGGGGGCGGTGGCGATGGCGATCTCGGCGTGTGGCATGTCGACGTCCCTGAAATAGCTCCGACGCTATCGGCGCGGGATGACAAGGCGATGACAGCTGTATGCAATTGTAGGAATTTTGTGCATTTTCCGTATGTCGTTTCCTAGGAGCTGCCTAAAAGCACACTTCCGTCATATACTCACCGCCTTATTCAGGGCATAGCGCCCATGACAGACCATTCAAGGAGCAAAAGCTATGCGCTGGAGCCACTACTTCGCTCAGCTGTCGGTGTGTGCCACTGTGATGTTGGCGCCGTTCGCCGTACAGGCTGCAACCGAAGACGATCCATGGGAAAGCGTTAACCGCCCGATCTTCGCGTTCAACGACACCATTGATACCTACGCCCTCAAGCCTCTGGCCCAGGGTTATGAGTGGATCACCCCGCAATTTGTCGAAGACGGCATCCACAACTTCTTCCGCAACATCGGCGATGTCGGCAACCTGGCCAACAACGTGCTGCAGCTCAAGCCACACAACGCGGGTGTCGATACCGCGCGCCTGCTGGTCAACACCACGTTCGGCGTGCTGGGCTTCGTCGATGTCGGCACCAAAATGGGGCTGCAACGCAGTGATGAAGACTTCGGTCAGACCCTGGGCTACTGGGGCGTGGGCAGCGGTCCGTACGTGATGATCCCGCTGCTGGGCCCAAGCACGCTGCGGGATGCGCCTTCCAAGTACGTGGACAGTTACACCCAGCCGTACCGCTATATGAATGATATCGACTGGCGCAACAGCACGATGGGCCTCAACATCATCGACACCCGCGCCAGCTTGCTGGATAGCGAGAAGCTGATCACCGGCGACAAATACACCTTTATCCGCAATGCTTACCTGCAGAACCGTGAGTTCAAGGTCAAGGATGGCAAGGTCGTCGACGACTTTTAAGCCGTGATGTTTTGAAACGAAAAAGGCGATCCGTGCAGGTCGCCTTTTTTGTGCGCGTCTTTCAGCGCATTTTCAGGATCTTAAGGCCCAGCCGCTGGTTCTCGTGCTGCTCGCCGTCAGCTTTGACCCAAACCACCTCGGTCTCGGCTTCCAGGCCCTTGAGGGCCGCGTGCTCGGAATCAATGCGCACGCTCAGCAGGTCGCCCACGCTGAACTGGCGGGGTGCCTGCACTTGCATGCCGGAACTGGACAGGTCCAGGCACACGCCTTCAATCTCCTGCCCGGCGTGGATCAGGGACACATTGGCATCCACCCGCATGCGGATGAAATCGCGTTTTTCGGCGTAATCGCGCTCGTGTTCGCTCACAGCATCCGTCCTTACTTTGTGTTGGGGTAGTGACCGTTCTTATAACTCCCGGTGATTTGCGGTGTAAAGACGCCCGGCGACCATCGGCATGAGCTTGAAACACCTGACGGATGGGAGTACCGTCTGCGCCTTAGAAGGGCACCTCTGCATTACAGTTGTGCGTGGGCAAAAAGCCCATGCTTTGTAGGACAGAGAGGCTAGAAAGCGAATCCAGTAGTATGAGCCCGGCCATTGCCGCGCCGCCTACGCCAACCTAATTCTGGCGCCGTTTGCCCACATGCAAAAAACCAGTGCCACGCTGCTGATAATCGATGACGACGAAGTAGTGCGCGCGAGTCTCGCGGCCTATTTGGAAGACAGTGGCTTCAGCGTCCTGCAGGCCGGCAACGGCCAACAGGGTCTCCAGGTGTTCGAGCGCGACCAGCCCGACCTCGTGATCTGCGACCTGCGCATGCCCCAGATGGGCGGCCTGGAGCTGATTCGCCAGGTCACTGAGCGTGCGCCGCAGACGCCTGTGATCGTTGTGTCCGGCGCCGGTGTGATGAACGACGCCGTCGAGGCGCTGCGCCTGGGCGCCGCCGATTATCTGATCAAGCCCCTGGAAGACCTGGCGGTGCTGGAGCACTCGGTGCGTCGTGCCCTGGATCGGGCACGCCTGCTGCTGGAAAACCAGCGCTACCGTGAGAAACTCGAAGCCGCCAATCGCGAGCTCGAAGCCAGCCTGAACCTGCTGCAGGAAGACCAGAACGCCGGTCGCCAGGTGCAGATGAACATGCTGCCGGTGAGCCCCTGGACCATCGATGAGTTCCAGTTCGCGCACCAGATCATCCCGTCGTTGTACCTGTCGGGGGATTTTGTCGACTATTTTCGCGTTGATGAGCGGCGCGTTGCGTTTTATTTGGCCGACGTATCCGGCCACGGTGCGTCTTCGGCCTTTGTGACCGTGTTGTTGAAATTCATGACCACACGGCTGTTGTTCGAATCCAAGCGCAATGGCACCTTGCCGGAGTTTACCCCGTCGCAAGTGCTGGGCCACATCAACCGAGGCCTGATCAGTTGCAAGCTGGGCAAGCACGTGACGATGGTCGGCGGCGTGATTGACGAAGAAACCGGTCTTTTGACCTACAGTATTGGCGGTCACCTGCCGATGCCTGTTTTATACACTCCTGACAGTGTGCGTTACCTGGAAGGCCGTGGCCTGCCCGTAGGCTTGTTTAATGAAGCGACCTACGAGGACCACATTCTGGAACTGCCGCCGACGTTCAGCCTGACGCTGATGTCCGATGGCATTCTGGACCTTCTTCCAGAACCTACACTCAAAGAGAAAGAAGCCGCCTTGCCCCAAAAGGTCAAGTCGGCGGGCGGCAGCCTGGATGGCTTGCGGCAGGTTTTTGGATTGGCCACGCTGGGGGAGATGCCGGATGATATCGCCCTACTGGTGTTGAGCAGGAATCTTTGATGAGTACCGGAAGAATCCAATTCGCCGAGCAAGACGGGACTTTTGTCCTGAAGTTTGTCGGTGAAGTGCGCCTGACCTTGTGTTCGGCGCTGGATGCGACGATTGAGCGCATCTTTACTGCGCTGAACTTCTCGGCGATCGTGATCGATCTGACCGAAACCCGCAGCATCGATAGCACCACGCTGGGCCTCTTGGCCAAGCTGTCCATTCTGTCTCGGCAGAAGGTTGGCCTGTTGCCGACCGTGGTCACTACCCACGACGACATCACCCGGCTCCTGCAGTCCATGGGCTTCGACCAGGTATTCAATATCGTTGGTCGCCCGATTCCATGCCCGGAGTGCCTTACCGATTTACCCTCCCAGGACCAGTCCGAGGAAGTCGTGCGGGTCAAGGTGCTGGAAGCGCACAAAATCCTGATGGGCCTTAACGAGTCCAACCGCGAAGCCTTCCACGACCTGGTCAACGCCCTCGAGCGTCACTGAGCCTCTGCCTAACATTCCCCCCATTGTGGGAGGGGCTTGCCCCCGATAACGCAGTATCAGTCAATGTATCTTCCACTGTTGAAATGACATCGGCTTGAGACATCGACACAAAAAAGGGCGGTACCCTCACAGGTACCGCCCTTTTTGTCGCCTCCGCCGTTTACAGCTTAGCGGACAGCAGCGCCTCCAGCTTCTCCTGGTCCCGCGCAAACTGGCGAATACCCTCGGCCAGTTTCTCAGTCGCCATTGCGTCCTCGTTGGACTCCCAACGGAACTGCGCTTCATTCATGTGCACGCGCGCCTCGCCGGCATGCCCTGGCGACAACTTGCGCTCCAGCGTGCCCTCATCCGCCGCCAACTTCTCCAGCAGGTCCGGGCTGATGGTCAGGCGGTCGCAGCCGGCCAACTCCTCGATCTGGCTGAGGTTGCGGAAGCTCGCACCCATGACTACGGTTTTGTAACCGTTGGCCTTGTAGTAGTTGTAGATGCGCGTCACCGACTGCACGCCCGGATCATCCGCGCCGGTGTAGTCGTTGCCATTGGCTTTCTTGTACCAGTCGTAGATGCGGCCCACGAACGGCGAGATCAGGAACACGCCTGCTTCGGCACACGCCACGGCCTGGGCAAAGGAGAACAGCAGCGTCAGGTTGGTCTGGATGCCTTCTTTTTCCAGCTTCTCCGCCGCGCGGATGCCTTCCCAGGTGGAGGCGATCTTGATCAGCACGCGGTCACGGCCGACGCCGGCTTTGTCGTACAGCTCGATCAGACGGTGCGCACGCTTGAGGATCGCGCCTTCGTCGAACGACAAGCGGGCATCCACTTCGGTGGAAATGCGGCCCGGTACCACTTTGAGAATTTCTTGACCGACCGCCACCGCAAAACGGTCGCTGGCCAGGCCCACGTCACCGTTGCAGTCCTTCACGCACTCATCCAACAGATTGGCATAGCCCGCAATCGAAGCGGCCTTGAGCAGCAGCGAAGGGTTGGTGGTAGCGTCTTGCGGCTTGAGCTTGGCGAGGGTGGAAAAGTCGCCGGTGTCGGCTACGACGGTGGTGAATTGCTTGAGTTGTTCCAGCTTGGAAGTCATGAGCGTGCTCTGTCCTATGGGTCTGTTGACATTACCCGAGCGCCGACAGGCGCTCAAGGGCGCAAATGCGTTCGATCGTTTGCGGGGGCAACAACCTGAAAACAGCCGTTTGAATCACCGGCTGTGGTGCTTATAGGAGGGCAAAACTGACCGCAGGTTCAACCCAACTGCCATGTGGGCAACGCTCGCTCCGATAGCGGCAGCTCGATCGTCCCCACGCAGAGCATGGGAACAATCAGCGACCCTCCAGCAACTCCGCGGCCTGATCCAGCAATGCCAGCGGATCACTCGCCTTATGAATATCCACCGACAACAACTGCCGAAACTTCCTCGCCCCCGGAAACCCCGTGCCCAAGCCCAGCACATGCCGCGTTATATGGTGCATCGCCCCACCCGTGGCCAAATGCTCGGCAATATATGGTCGCAACTGTGCCAGCGCCTGCGCCCGACTGATCACCGGCGCTTCACTGCCAAATAGCTGCTGATCCACTTCCGCCAGCAGATAGGGGTTGTGATATGCCTCACGTCCGAGCATCACACCATCAAACATCTGCAAATGCTCGTGGCACTGTTCCAACGTCTTGATCCCGCCATTGAGCACAATCTCCAGCTCAGGGAAATCCTGCTTCAACTGCGCCGCCACGTCATAGCGCAACGGCGGAATGTCGCGGTTCTCCTTAGGCGACAACCCCTCCAGAATCGCAATCCGCGCATGCACGGTAAAACTGGTGCAGCCGGCGTCCTTCACCGTGCCGACGAAATCACACAACTGGCCATAACTGTCCCGGCCGTTGATCCCGATGCGATGCTTCACCGTCACCGGAATCGACACCGCATCGCGCATCGCCTTCACGCAATCGGCCACCAGGGCGGGGTGCGCCATCAGGATCGCGCCGATCATATTGTTCTGCACACGGTCGCTGGGGCAGCCGACGTTCAGGTTCACTTCGTCGTAACCCGCGGCCTCGGCCATGCGCGCGCAGGCAGCCAGGTCGGCGGGGACGCTGCCGCCCAACTGCAGCGCCAACGGGTGCTCGGCTTCGTTGTGACGCAGGAACCGCTCATGATCGCCGTGCAGGATCGCGCCGGTGGTGACCATCTCGGTGTAGAGCAGGGCGTGCTTGGAGAGCAGGCGCAGGAAGAACCGGCAGTGGCGGTCGGTCCAATCCATCATGGGTGCAACGCTAAAGCGCCGAGACAGTGCGGGGCTTGATTCTGCTGGGCTAAAGCTCTGTTTATCTAGCATTTTACTCAACGTGTTCTGGGCGTGTTTTGGGGCGTTTTCAGGCGTTTTTTAAGGCTCGGTGGTACGATGTACCACTCAAAAACAAGCGCGTACCACTTTCGATATGGCGACTATCAGGGCAAGAAAACTGGCGGATGGGACCGTGAGCTACACAGCCCAGATCCGCATCAAGCGCGACGGAGTGCAAGTCTACCAAGAGAGCCAGACCTTCGCCCGAAAACAGGCCGCGCAGGCTTGGGCGCGTAAACGTGAGTCGGAGCTGGATGAGCCTGGCGCGATCGAGCGGGCGAGCCGCAAGGGCGTCACCGTCAAAGAAATGATCGACCAGTACCTGGTGGAAGTGGAAAAGGCTCGGCCGTTGGGCAAAACCAAGAAGGCCACCCTCACTGCCATCAGTGAAACGCACTTCGGCAAGTTGAGCGACACCGACATCAACGCCCAGTGCCTTGTCGATTTTGCCCTTTGGCGGATGAGCGGAGAGGGTGGTGGGGTCCAGCCGCAAACCGCCGGCAACGACCTGGCGCACCTCGGTGCTGTTCTGGCGATTGCCAAAGATGCCTGGGGCTATCAGGTCGATCCGCTCGCCATGGGCGGTGCCCGTCGGGTGTTACGCAAGTTGGGTTACAACCTGAAAAGCCGGGAGCGTGACCGTCGGCCTTCGTTGGATGAGCTGGGAAAGGTGCTGACGCACTATCAGGCCATGCAGGCGAGACGCCCGACTGTCACCAATATGTTGAAGGTCGTGGGCTTCGCTCTGTTCTCCACACGTCGGCTTGATGAAATAACCCGTATTCGCTGGGCGGACGTCGACGAAGCAGGTCAGCGGGTGCTGGTGCGAGACATGAAAAATCCTGGGCAGAAAATCGGGAACGATGTTTGGTGTTACCTGCCGGATGAAGCGTGGCACATTCTCCAGACAATGCCCAAGGCTGGCGAAGACATATTCCCCTACAGCCCTGAGTCAATTTCCACATCCTGGGCGAAAGCGTGCAAATTTCTGGAGATCGCAGATCTGCACTTCCACGACCTACGCCATGAAGGTATCAGTCGTCTGTTTGAAATGGATTGGGACATACCGCGTGTGGCGAGTGTTTCCGGCCACCGGGATTGGAATTCAATGCGGCGATACACCCACTTGCGTGGCAAGGGAGACCGCTATTTGGGGTGGGAGTGGCACGAGAAGATATTGAGGGCGCCCGTCCAATTGGGCGCCGCATCAATGAAGTGGCTCAAACGACGTGTTTTAACCCGTTGAGCTGGTGGTGCTCTTTAACTGCGGCCGCGCGTTGCAAGTCCAAGTATGCGGCCAGGTCGGTGAGGTGGATGCCTTTAGCCGACTTCTGGCTCGGCTCCAGGCGTGTGATCGGAAGCTTGATCTGACCACTCATCACCTTGCGCTGGAACATCTCCGGCGTCAGGTGGGTGAAGTAATCCCGGCACACCACTTCCAGCGAGATAATCGCCTGGCCGTCGTATTGGGCCATGAGAATGAAGGCTGTGTTCAAGGTGATCCCCTCACATCCGAAACGATTGATGAATAAAGGCCGGCAGCGCTTTGTGTCCTGCAGGCTTCGGTCCGTCGCTCTGTATCTCGCAAACAAACAGATGGCGTTTCCGATTGGGCGCAGTGAGCGCCGCAGTCAGGCCTGGCACGACGTCGGAGCATTGCTCGTAGGCGTGAGGGCCATTCCAGCTATCAGCCCTTACCACCTGGCAATCCGTACGGGTCGCATCTGCGCACAGGTAAAGCAAAAGGAATACGGTCATGGTGCGTTCCCCGCGCCGCAGTTCGGGCAGTCGTCGAAGCGCTGACGCTCGCTGAGAAAACGCCCGCAGCCTTCGCAGTTGAGCCTGTCGCTGTAGATGTGGTTGCGCGGGCGCTTGAGCCTGGGCATCTTGAGGCCGACTGAGCTTAGTGCCTGCTTGTGGTCGAGCAGCGCGGCCGGGACCACCGGCCGGGAACGCTCGACGATATATCCGCATGGCCAAAGCACGAAACCTTGGGCCAGGTATCCAGCGGCATCTACCGCGCCCGGGTGGATGGCGTCATCCAGGTTAGCGGTTGGGCCTTTGCCGCCGCGCCACACAAGATCATTGCCGTCCCACTCGCGTGCGTAGGCGATGTATACACGGCCGTCTTGGTTGCGGTAGGCCTCGGCCTCTGACCTGGTGAGGTACTGGCAGTCAACGCCGACCTCTGCTCGGGTGCGTACGTACTCCACTGGCCAGGGCAGGTCGGTTTCGCGGCATTCGTACTGCTTTACTGCGGGCTCGCGCTTGAACTGCTCAGCCTCGTTCAGGTTCGAGGTGTAGCCGCCGCCCGCTCGCCAGAACATGGCCCGGCTGCCGACATTGCTACGGCTGTCCTGCAAGAAGAAGAGGTCAGACATGACCAACCTCCTGTTGCGCCACGCTCAGCGCAATCGCTACCGGCTGCACCCAAACTGACACGTTGCTCAGCGTGAACGTCTCTCCAGCCTCAGAAAGCAGCAGCGTCATGCCAAACACGTCGGCCATCGCTCTCGCTGCCGCGCGCGGTACCGCGTTGCCGATCCGCTCCCGGTGGTTGCCATCATTGATGCCGTCCAGCATGAAGACCCCAGCCTGTTCGATCTTGCGAACGCGCTGCATCCGCTCAATCTCATGGGCGGTCTGCGGGTCTGATGACCAGTGGTCCTCTGGATCAAACAGCGATTGCAGCGCGGCCAGCTCCAAGGTGGTGAAGGGCCGGTGCCAGGTGCCGTCGAGGCTGGTGATCATGCAGGTCAACCGGTCATTGGGCGCTGGCATGCGCTGATCGGCAACCGACCACCGGCCGTTGTCGTGGCAGGCGCTGGCAGACACTGCGCCGGCCGGAGTGTTGTAGTCGACAACTCCGTAGTGCCCGCCGGTCAAGTACGCATCGCCCTTGGAGCGCGACATGCCTGGGCGCGGATCTGCGATAGATAGAGCCCCGCTGGCAACCTGTTGTGACCCTGTCACGGTTTTGGCGCTCTCGCACCAGGGCGTGATCCGCAGCTTTTGGGTGCTGGCGTTCGGGTGCCAGTTTTTGTAAGCAGGATCTGCCACGGCGAAAGCGCCTTGCCCTGTGGTGCTGCCGGCGATCACTGTGCCTGCGGGCTTGCTGTAGTCGGTGACCAGGTACTTACCGAAGCCTTTGGACGGTTGGCGTGGGTCGGCTACGGCCTGCCCACCGGAGCTGGGGCCGTGGCCTGCGGTAACCGTGCCGGCGGCTTGGTCATTACGTACCACGCGGAACACATTATTGTGGCGTTCGCCGCCCATGCGCGGGTCAGCAACGCTAAATGTCCCTTGTCCTGGGCTGCGCTGACCGGTGACCACACCGCAGTGGCGGTCAAAGGGCAGCACTCCGTACTGGGTGTATTCGAATTTGCTGGTCGGGCGCGGATCTGCCACGGAAAACTTGCCGTTCATGGGCCGGCTCGCACCTGCAACCACGCCGGCTGTATCGTCCCAATCGACAACCCCGAGCACGCCGTTGTGGTATTCCGGCACGATCACGAAGTCACGAAGATGACCGTCCTCAATCGCAAACCGACTCAGGCTGCGCCAATCCTTGCCCGCCTCAACAAGAGCCAGGCGTACCCAAGTTTTCCACTGCAATGCCGGCACCCGGTGCATCGGCCCCGCCTGATCGATATCGCCGGCCAGCGGCATGCGGCTTAGTACATCACCGACAGCGCGCAGGCTCCGCTTTTCAGGTTCATACAAGAACGCCGGGACCTGCTCGACGTGCCTGGCCACCAGCAAGAAACGCTTGCGGCTCTGTGCCAGCCCGCCAATTTCGCCACAGTCGTGGGTGCTTTCCGCCACCGCATAGCCGTAATGGCGGAGCAACTTGGTGATCTGATCCAGCAGGTAGCGGCCACGGGTTGCCAGGCGCGGCACGTTTTCGAACACGATCAGCTTCACCGGTTGGTGCTTCCAGGCTTCGCACATCAGCCACACACACCGCAACGTCAGCTCGTTGAGCGCTCGGTATTTGGGAGTCTGGCTCATTGTCTCCGAAAGGAGGCCCGATGCGCCCTTGCAGGGACTGCTGATGAATACCGCGTCCGGGTCTTCGTTGCCGGCGGCGCGGCGCAGATCCTCGGCGGTGGCCTCGGTCCAACCGGCTGGCGGCTGCTGGCCGTGGAACGCTGTGTACTGTTCGCGTGTGAACAGGTCCATCAGCGTGCCACGCACACCGGTCATCATCTGGAAGTCGCGCAAGCCGGCCGGGTCGACGTCGACGCCACCCAGACAGCGCCATTCAGCGTGCACGGGGCCCAGGACTGGTTTGGAGTCGCTGAAGCCGGCGGCGCCGCTGCCGAGTCCGCAGCAGAGGTGGAAGTGGGTGAGGGTACGTTTAAGCATGGTGCTTCTCCTTTCAGGCAGTGGGGGAGTTGCAGCTCCCCGTGTCCCGCCTGTGTTGGGTATCAGTGTGCGTATCGACGCGGTTTGTTCTGTCTGGCAGCTTCACGCTCGGCCATGAAAGCCGCCCATTCCGCCACTTTGGTCTGTTGGCGAATACGGCTACATTTCTGGTGTTTGCGGGTGGAGCGTGCTTTGCCGCAGATATCGCAGCGGCTCGGCAGGTCAAACCGATGGCTTGCCATGGTCGGACGCTCGCGTTCAGGGCCAACGTGCTTAGGCATTGATCACAGCCCTCCCATAACCATGCGTGTCAGTGCATTGGGCTGGCCTTCGGGCGTCAGCTTATCGAGGGGCTGCGTAACGCTGCGGCCGTTGGTCGCGCGCAGGGTGGCAACGTTACCTTCGATCCCTACGATCACGCCTTTACGTGCGCTGAGGCGATATTCCCGGCCACCGCCGCTCATTGCGACGTAGCTGACCTTGTCGCCGACGGCAAGCGGGGTTGTGGTAGCCTCTGCGATGCCGCCTTTGGGTTGATTCACTTGCATGGTGCTTCTCCTTTGGGTGGTCGGTGTCGAGGGGTTGCAGCCCCTCGGCACCACCTTCTTATCGGCTTTCGCCCGTTGGGTTTTGCTTGCGCACCAGGTGCAGCAGCAGGTTTTCATACTCGATAAAATCATCCGTTTGCGACTGCCATTCCAGCACTGCCTGGATCTGCTCCCGGCTGCATTCCAGCACCAGTAACTCTGTTTCAGTCTCCGCACGGACCTCTAGAATGGTGATCAGTCCGGCTGGGTCGTACGCTTCGGCATGAATGACTTTCGCTGGCCGGGTGAACCACGCTTTCAGCTCTTTCATGTGCCGCAGGCGATTGTTCTCGCCGTCTGGGCCGTCACCGGTGATGACTTGTACATGCATGGTGCTTCTCCTTTGGGTGGTGTCAGGCGTTGCAGCGCCTGGCAGGTATTGCCGCTGATGAATCAGGCCTGGAAGTGCCAGCACTTCACGATGGGTTGCTTCGTAACGACGGCGTTGGTCTTATTGGCCTGATGAGCCCGTACCGCGCTGTCAGTCGCCTTATTGACGTCGAGCAGCTTCCGCGAGCGGGAGTCTTTTAGGCGTTCGCGCAGCTCGCCGACGTCAGCAATTTTCTGCCGGTTTTCTGCGGCGCATTTCACGAAGTCGTTGAGGTTGATGGCGATGATGTGGTCTTTCTTGCTGTGGTTGACCACTGGGCCTTCGGCGTCCAGGCCTTCCAGGTATTCGTAAACCTCCCAGAATTCAGCAACTACCGGATGGTCGGAGCTGATCGAGGCTTGGCGCTCAATCGCCATGCGGATGATCTGCGAGCGGGTGTGCTCCACCTGCGCGTCGGTGAGCGGCACCACCATGCATAGGCAGTCGAGCAGGGCGAGCATTTGGGCGTGGTTCTTATTGATTCGCTCCACCCGGATGTAGCCGCGCAGCTTGTTGCCGCAATGGCTGCATTCGCTGTGCTCGTCTTTGAATGGGGTGTCGCAGGCAAAGCAATGGGAGTGCAGGTTGCGCAACTTTGCCTCGTAGCCCGCTATCCGCTGGCCGAACAGATCCATCACCTCCAGCTCTTTACGCACTGCCTGCAACACAAAGTTGCTGAGTCTCGAACCTTCCAGCGCATTGAGCCGATCTGCCGCCGCACGGCTTTCAGCGGTGACGTTCGGACGCACGAAATGCAGTTTGACGATCCGGGTCATGATCGCCTCTGACGCCACCACAGGGGCGTTCTGGCTGATGGCAATGGTGCCGCGAAACGGTGGTTCGTAAGTTTCGTTACCGGCGGTTTTCACACCCTTGGTCGCCAGGGTGCCGCCGCCGTAGTAATCCTTGAGTTCGTCCCATTCGAAGGTTTTGGCGTGGGCCTTGTCGTCGCCGCTACGGTCTGATTCCAGCAGCACAATGGGCATGCCAGATACTTGACCCATCAAGCGACTGCGGCCGGCCTTGGTGGATTTGGACGGGTCAAATCCTTCGTATCCGTCGCGGCCCGCGAGTTTCCACAGCAGTGTGAGCAACGTGGTCTTGCCGGCGCCGGCCTCGCCAGTGGCCTCAAGGAAAGGAAACGACTGGTACCGGCTGCGGATCTGTTCGGCGAACAACGAGCCAAACCAGAAGGTCAACGCCACGATGCCCTGGGCGCCAAAGCACTGCCACAGAAGCCCAAGCCACTGGTCATCGTATTTTTTGCTGTCCTTTTCCAGATCGATCTTCACACCCTTTTGCAGAGTCTTGAGCTTCAACTTGCCCATCTCGAAAAACTCTTCTTCGTTGATGTGGATCACCTGGCCTTCGCGGATGGCGACGTCGTTGAACACGTAGCAGTGGTATTCCTTGCTGTAGCCCACGTAGTCGATGGTCTGAACGGTCTTGATACCGAAAAGCTGGTCTTTCATGAGTTTGTCCAATTGTTGTCCACTGCCGGTGAACACGGCTCCGGCACCCATGCCGAGAAGTCTTTTCTTGAATTCGCTGGCAGCGGCGACCTGACCGCCCGTGAAGGTGTTTTTCACGGAACCGCCGTCGTGCGGGAAGTCGACGCGGAAGAAGTACCAGGACTCGTCGGTGATCTCGTTGCGCTGGAAATAGAGGGCTTTGGGGTAGCAGTTGGCGATCTCGACGACGCAGCCGGCCACGTTCAGCGCCTTCTCCCGAAGCTGCTTTTCATTGAGTGTTTGGGCTTCGTGACCATCGCTCTTTTCGAGGGCTTGCTTGGCGCTGTTGTATTTCGCCAAGTCCAATTTCCACCAGTACAGGCGCGAGTCGAAACAGAAGTGGAATTCCTCCCGTTCACGCCATTGGTACATGAGCAATGCCTTGTCGCTGGCACTTTCTGCGATCAGCAGGGCGCCCTGGTGGCGGGCTTCTCTCAGGTCCGTTTCTATGCGATCAGCGCGAACTTTTTCATCGTCGATAAATGCCCAGCGTTGATGCAGATCGTTCCAGTCAACCTTCCGGGCGTCGGGCTGTGAAACCTGGGCTGCCTCGCAGATAAAACCGAGTTCGCGGGCACGGTTGACCCACATGCGGGTGTACTTGTGAGCGCCTGGCTCGTTGTCCAGCGCCCAAACCAGTTTGGGGGTTTTACCGCCGCGAGCGGTGACCAGGGCCTTCAGTGATTCCTCTGGAAAGGCGTTTGAGGACAGCGCCGCAACCGCAGAGATACCGTTTTGAATGAGCGCTATGGCGTCGAAGATGCCTTCAACGATCCACAGCTCGTTTACTTCAAGCAGATCCACGCACGGCGGGCACCACCAATGGCCCCTGTAGCTCTTGAGGGGTTGGAAGCGTGCCTTCTTCTTACCGAACCGTGACGGTTGATCGATCAAGCGCTCCCAGTAACCACCGTGCTCCAGGGCGAAGCGCACGGTGGCAGAGCCAATATTCAGGTCGCGATCAAAGTAGCTTTCCTGGGTGTACCAGCCCTCTAACAGCTCGACGCGGAAACCTCGGGCAAACGTCAGGTACGCTTTTGCACTGGCGGCGGGCTCGTCACGGGTTGCAGGTGCGCGCTTACTCCAGTCGTCGAACAGGTCCGGGTACAGCTCTTTGGTCGGAGCCATATACCGGCAGTTTTTTTCGCGGCCACACCGGATGAACCAGGGTTCATCGTGGCGCGAAAACAAACGTTTCTGATTGCACTGCGGGCAGGTGCCCTTACGCATGTAATGCGTGCCTTTCATGTGCTGAAGGCCGTAATCAGACTCCAGACGCTGAAGCACGTCAGCGCGGATCTTGTCTTCCATGGGCTTGCGAATCACTGCACATGCTCCGCAGCCGTAACAACGAGCTGTTTTTTCAGCTCGCTGCGCGTCTTGCAGATGCCTGCCAGATAGGGCAAGTCCGCAAGAACCTTGGGCGCCCGCTGACCGCTCGGCACATTCCGGTAGCGATCGGAGTACCAAATATCAGCCATGGTGACTTCGTACTGGCTGGTCAACCACAGCAGGTACTGCTGCGCCTGTAGTTCGTCCAGCTCCAGTTTTATGGTGATTTTGCTCATTTGGGCCACCAGTAAGTTGCAAATTCCCCCTACCCACGCGGTGCGGGCATTCATCAGGGGCAGGGGTGAGTTAGTTCGGGAGGTTGCGAGTCAGCAGCAAGCGCGTGGGTAGCAACCGTGCCGAAACGGGATGTCGCTGTTGGGTGCGGTTGTCGAGCAGCCAGATCACCGGGCGGACCGGGTCGCTTGTGGGGTGTACACCAAGCCAGGCAACGCGCTTGCTTGTCATGCTTTCAAACTCCGCAATGGCAAGTTCAGCGATGCGCTGCACCAGGTGCTGGGGTACCTCAAGCGACAGCGTCAGATACCGAACGCAGTTGTCCAGCAGTTGGCAATCGCCGGCCAGGTGCTCGCAACGATGACGGTAGAGGTAGGCCACCGCCGCTTGTTGCATTGCTGCACGGTAGTCACTGGCCGGGTTCGTCGTCAGGGGGATGGTGTTCATATGGTTTCGGCCTCCATTTCCATTTGGTCCAGCAGATCGGGTTGATCATTGGCGGTTTTCATTGCCTGGCGACGAATGACCACGTCCGCAATCGGCAGCTTCACCGCCGGGTTGGGCATGCCGCTGGGGCTCAATTCGTGGGTCATCTGAAATTCAGCGCGTCCCGCCCAGCCGCAGGCTTCATTGGTGCACTGCAGGTAGGTGATGCGCAGGAAGATGTGCTGGCCTTCGCTGGTACGAATGCGCATGCGGCCGTGGCAGTGAGGGCAGACCAGCTTGTAGGTACTCACAGGCTGGCTCCCTGACTGTACAGCTGGATCGTCGCAAACACCTCGGCGTAACGGGCCGACATGTAGGTAATAAGTGCAGCGATGATTGCGTCGGCTTCACGCTTTTCAATAACACCGTCGTCCAGAGCCGCAGACATGATCTGGTCGACCTTGCCCCGCTTGGCCGAGGCCTTGAGCGAGCGGCTGTACAACTCCACGTTGTCCAAGGTTTCCGGGAGGCTCAGCGGTACGAACATGCCGCCGTACATGGAGGCGATGTAATCGGCCAGGAAAGTGGTGCCGGCGACTTGTTCCAGACGACGGATGTGTTCGTCGGTGAGCGGGCGGCTACCGGCGTTCTCGTAGGCTTGGTTGTCGAACTTCTTCAGCGGCATGCCGAGGTCTGCCGAGGCGTATTCCCGACCGCCTGGGTAGGCGCCGATGACGGCCATGACGACGCTTTTTCTGCTGTCTAGAACTGGGCGTTTCATCTTCTGGTTTCCCCTTGGAGCCAGAGGCCCTAGTTTGTGATCTGGCCGTCTTTGATCCCGAGCAATACAGCTGCTCGATGCGCTTCACCTCGACGGCCTTTTTTCCGGCCGTTCAGCAAGTCGCTGACCAAATTTTTGTTCAAGCCATGTTGGCGGCTAAATTCGGCAATGCTTTTACCCTCGCGATCAAGAAGCGCGCGGGCTTGCTCGGGGGTCTGTAGGGCATGCATAGTGTTCGTCCGTGTTTAATCGTGTTCGACGAGAAGGATTCTTGGGCAGATTTCTGTTCAAGTCAACTTATATTGATCAAAAAAATGCTCATTTCTTCAGGGGTCGGTGAACGCCTGCGGGAAGAACGCGAGCGGTTGGGTAAAAACCAGACCGACTTTGGCGTCACCGCTGGGGTAAGCCGTGGGACTCAAAAGGCCTATGAACTTGGGTCCAGCTCCCCCGACGTGCGCTACCTTTCTGGGCTGCAAGAGCTTGGGGTTGACGTGCATTACGTGTTGACCGGCGCTCGCGTCGATATCGATCTCAACAACCTCAGCGAGATTGAATCAGCCGTGTTGGGGAACCTGCGGCAGATGTCCGAGGACGACCGTAATGTGCTGTTGCGAACGGCGGCGGCATTTGCGAGTGCTGCGAGCCTGGCAGGCAACAAACCGCAAAAGTAGCGAATTGCACCCGGAGAAATGGATTTGAAACGCCGACCATGAAGGTCGGTTTTTTGTGTGAAAAAGAAAGGAGCTGTTCGGATGGCGTTGAAACCCTGTAAATCCTGTAAGCACAACGTGGATGCCACCGCAAAAGTCTGTCCCAACTGCGGCGCTAAAAATCCCGGCCTGAGCTCGGGCCAGAAGGTATTCAGGCTAGTGACATTGTTGGTCCTAGTCGTTGTTGCTGTTTCGATGTGTTCGATCGCGAGTAAAGACAACCCTGCTGAATTGACTGCGAAACAAGATGCTTCAACTGCTGCTTTGCCCACTGCCTACGTAATCACTAAAGATGACTTCCGCGAAGGCCGGCCTCGTAAAGTTGAAGTCCTGCTTCCTAAGCGCTTAAACAACGCTGACCTCGCGAAAGTGGCTGAAGCCGTTCGTGCCGATACTAAGTTCAAGGCTGACAGAACCTTCATCGGATTCCGCATCGAGGGGCAATCCGATAGGGCCTTCTGGGCAAATGCCACGTTTGATCCCGACTATAAAGCCTCGCTTATCGGTTTGAGCCTACACGATTACCAGACCCTGAAAGCGCTTGACCTGAAGGCCTACCCCAACAGGATTGGGAGCTGGTTACGGGATGGCGCGCCGGGATACGTGATGGTGTTGTTCAAACAGGGTGACAAGTACCTGATCGACTCCGTTTTTCCTAGTGGGGGGAAGAACACAGCCACGTATGTTGGCAAGCAGCTCCCGGACGGCGGCCTGCGTCTCGATGACCCGGAGACTGATTTCAACGAACATTATGTGGTTGATGCCAAAGGCAACTTGCAAGGCTGGGGTGAGAACGGCGTGTACATGACGCTACCCCCGTTTAATCCAGCTCAGTGACGTAACAAAACACATAATTTATTTGCCCAGTGTCCGATGACACGGCAAAACGTGTTGGAAATTAGCTGTTCCCCGGGAAACTTTAACGGCGCCGTGTGGGCGCCGAGTCCCCGTTGCGTGTGAAAGGAGTATTCGCATGATGGAGAACAGCGGTGTATCAGTGAGCAAAGTGCAGATCGTAGATGCGAGCTGCCTTAGCGATCAGGAGGTGATGTTGCTGGCAATGTTCCGATTGATCAGCCACCAGCGCCAGAAAGATTTGCTGAGGTTGTTGGAGGTCTTCACTCAGGCAACAGATTAAACGCTAGCAGGCCCCGGACATGCTCCGGGGTTTATGCCTGCTGGTCAGCTTGAACTCTCTTCCACTCCCGATCCACGGCCCGCTTGGCCGATTTTTCTGTGGCATACAACCAGTGCAGTCGCCTCGGCCTGCTCTGATCTCCTGCCGTAACTGTTTTTTCCTTCCCGGTTTTCTCATCGCGATAATGAGCAATGATTCCCGTGTAGTTGCCTTTATCCTCTTCCGCCATGTCCTCGACGTTGTCTTCTGGCAGTTTGCTTTCCAACTCCAAACTCACGGTGTAGCCACCGTCAGCGGTGAGGCTGTGCTGCACGTTCCCGCCATACCAAATGATTTCGTCAATCTCCGCCTTCACGCCCTGGAGCGTATAGGTCAACTCTGGGATCAGGTCCGGCCGGCCCATTGCCAGGCTGTAGCTGAGCGTGGCGCTGCCGCGTTGCAGGCGCCGAAACTCCGCACGGGCCGCGCGCAGCGCTGACTGCTGATCGCTGTACGTATGGCGCAGGTCCTTGAGGTTGTCGCCGCCGCCAGCAATGGCTTCCTGTTTCTTGGCGCTGTTCACATCGTAGTAATAGGCCCGCACACCGTCATAGCTGTCGCGGTCGGCTTGCAGGTACCGGTGCTGGTCGCCATCTGCGCGAGTGAGGGTGATGTGCGGCAGATCCAGCCCGCTGGCAGTCTTACCGCCGCCCGCCGGCAGGCACAGCAGGCACCCGGCTTTAACGCTGGCCACCGCATCGAACTCTTCGCCCAGGCGGCTGATCAGGTTGGCGTCGGATTCGTTGGCCTGGTCGAGCTGCAGGATCGGCAGGCCGTCCAGTGCGCCAGCGATGGTGGCTGTGAGACCGTTGCCAATGGCGATATCGGCCAGCACTTCGCCGAGAGTGGTGTTGCTCCAGCTGCGCTCGCGTTTGGTTTTGAGGCCCTTTCGCAGGTCTGCTGATCGCGCGCGGATGCTGAGCACGTCGGGCGCGCCGCTGTGTTCGGTTTCGTCGACGGTGTAAGTGCCTTTGTCTACCAGGCCGGTGTCGCTCCAGCCCAGCCACAAACGCAGCACGGCGCCCTTGGGTGGAATCGACAGCAGCCCGTCGTGGTCACTGAGAGTAATAGTGAGCTGATCGGCCTCGACGCCACGGTTGTCGGTCAGATCCAAGCTCATCAGCCGCGGACTTATCTTCTGAGCGATATCGTTGCCGTCTACCATCAGGCGGAACGCCGGCACGGGGTAAGCGGCGTCCCGAACGAAACGCTCCGCTGTGTCCCTGAGGAAACCGGTGACCTTGGACAGCGCGGCGTCAATCACAGCAGCCCCCTCAGAATGCTGAGGCCAGTACTGGTCGCAGCACCGAGCAGATCGATACGGTCGTTATCGGTGCGCTTTAAAGTCAGCGTGAACTCAATGCGCCGTGGCGTGCCGTCGCGGAAAAACAGCGTCTTGGTCTCGCTCAAGCTTTCGATGACCCACAAGCCATAAATTCGACCGGTGCCCTCGACCATCGGCCAAGCCTTGCCGGTGTTCGCCATCAGGCGCAGGGCGTCCAGACTCAGAGTACTGCCGGCCAGTTCCGGCAGTAGGATGCCGGGCAGGGTGATGGTGTCCTCACCGCGCCCGACAAATTGCAGTGCAGGCGCCGCGCCGACACGGCTGTTGCTGGCATGGCGCCAATTCGTTTGGCGCTGCAGCTCCTGGTAAGCGAGGGTCGATAGGCTGAATACGAACATGCCGAGGCTGAGCATCATGGTGATTAATCCCGGTCCGATAACTTGCTGCGCTGACGGGCGCGTTTCTCGTTTTCAATCTTGCTCAGCATCGCGCGCAGGCTTTTTTCCATGGCCTGTACGTCCATGCCCGGCGCCGCTTGGATTGTGATTTGGTAGGTGTCGTGGCTGTCGTACACCGCTGGTGCGCCCGCGCTGCTGATGGGGGGACGATCATCGACTGCCAGCGCAGGCATGGCGGTCGCACTGAGAGCCAGCGTACCGGCGGCTGTGAGTTGTTTGCCCATGCTCGACAGCGCGTTGAGCGGGCCTTTTTGTCCACCCTCCAGGCCCTTTGTCAGCCCTTCCATGGTAAAGCCACCCAGCTCAGCGAACACCCGCGATGGGCTGTGGATGCCGAGCTTTTCCTTGAACCAGCCGATGCTGGAATCGCCGATGGATCCGATGGCACCTTTCACGGCACCGAGGCCGGCGGTTAGGCCGTTGACCAGGCCGTTGACGATCATCCCACCGAACTCGGCGAATTTCCCCGGCAGCTCCACGCCGAAGTAATTCATCACGCCGGCGAACGCCTGGTAGAACATGCCAAGCGGGCTGAAATTCATGATCAACTGCAGGATGCCCGTCAGCCCCTGGTCAAAGCTGGCTTTGACGCTGGTCCATAGGTTGACCGCGCCGGTGGTGATTGAGCTGATGCTCTGCAACAAAGTCATGATCATGTTGCCGATAGCGGCGCCGAAGCGCTGGCCCATCGACTGCGCGGCGCTGCCGACGTCTTCGACCGGTTTCAATAAGTCGCTGAACCAACCGATTACGCCGCTGATGCCTGAAGAGATCATGTTGAACAGCGGACGCACGATGCTGCCGAGCAGCCGCAGTGCAGAGCCCACGACCGGAATGGAGTAGGCCGCTTTCGCCAAGCTGGCCAGCAACTCGCCGAACTTGCTGAAACCGGAAAGCACCGGCTGCAGGGCTTCTGTGAGTCCCTGCCAGAAGCCGAGGAAGAAGCCCTTAATCGGCTCCCAGTATTTGTAAATCAGCAATGCAGCAGCAACCAGGCCTGCGACAGCGGCGATCAGCCACCCGACCGGGGTAGCCAGTATGGCCGCGCCTACCGTGCTGATTGCGCCGCTGAGCATTGGCAACACGCTGACCGCCGCTAGCCGTGCGGAACTGATCAACGTCGGGATGACGCTCACCATGCCGCCGGCGGCCCGGCTGGCCGTGACGGTTTTCCAGATCCTTCCCATCCGGCCGACTTCTACACCGGCGCCTGCGGCCGCGATGCGGGTGCCGATCAATTGAGCCTTGATACTGCCCAGGCGTATGCCGAACATCGCCATCCCATAACGCAGCACCGCGAAAGGGCCGAGCATGCTTGCCATGGTCAATGCCAATGTGCCGAAGACCACGGCTGCAACGGCTACAGCCGCCACGACTTTGACCAGGCCCCCGGCCAACTTAGGATTTTCCCTGGCCCAGGCACCAACACCGTTGGCAAGTTCGCCCAGTGTGTTGATCAGCTCCTTTAGCTCGGGAGCGACTGCCGCGCCGAACTCGGCCATGGCGTTGGTGAAGCTGCCCTCGGCCGCTTCCATGACGTTGGTCAGTGTGCCGAGCTGCTCGTTGACACGGGTGCGCAGGTCGGCCTGGCTCTGCAGCTTCTGTTGCACCTCCTGATACCCAGCTAGCCCCTTGTTCATCATCGTGTTCAAGGTGGTCAGGGTTTCGGCATCGTCACCGAACAGCTTGGAGATTACGGCGGTCCGGTCGGTGTCATTCAGAACCTTGAGCTTTTCCACCTGCGCATACAGGTTCTCCAGCCCCGCGAAGTTGCCGTCGTCGTTGGTGAACTTCAGCGAGATACCCTTGTTGGCACCCGCTGCGATTTTGTTGGCTTTGTCGACCTTGTCCTTGTCCAGTCCTGCCTGGAAGATCTTGCGGAAGGCGTTGCCGGCGGAACCACCCTCCATGCCGGCCTGGTCCATCATAATCAGCAGCGGTGCCAGTTCCTTGGCTGCATCGATTCCTGATTTTTTAATGACGTCCATCACCGGCGCGATTTTGCTGAAGCCCTGCAGCATGTTGCCGGGGTCCACACCCGCGTAAAAGCCACGCTGGATGGTGTCCATCAGCCCCATCATGTCTTTCTCGGTGGTACGGGTGGCGTCTTGCATCTTGGCAGCGAACTCGGCCGCTTCGGTGGCTTCCATCTTGAGTTGGACGCCGAGGTAGGCGGCCGCCTCACCGGTGCCACCCAGGATGCTCTGCGCGCTAAGCCCCTGGCGCCGGAGCATGGTCATCATGTTCTGAAAGTCGGCCGTGGTGCCTGGCAGCCGGTCGCCAAGCTTGGTGGCCAGGTCCGTGATTCTCTGGAAGTCCTCCGACACTTTGCCGGTGTCGCCCATCATCGACACCTTGAGCTGCGTGGCCGAGTCCTCGTTCGGGGCGAAGGCTTTGATTGCCGACACCACGGGGCGGCTGGCGGCGTAGCCCGCACCGAGGCTACCGGCGCCAGTTGCAGCAACGCTGCCGGCCAGGGCCTGGGTTCTGTCATAGGTGGCCCGCGCCTTTGCCAGGCTGTCCTGCTTGCGCTTCAGCGCGTCCAGGTGCTCCATCTGCAATTTCATGGCCTGGGTGGCTGTGTCGATATCCCGCTTGAGCTTCAACTCGTGGGCGCCCAGGGCACTGGTGTTGATGCCGGCTTCCTTAAGCTGCGCGCCGAGGTTGGCAAGTTTTACTTGCTGCTGCCCGTACTGCTCACCCAGGCGTTTCGACTCGGCGGTGTGCTGTTTCAGGAGCGTGAGCTGGTCCTTGAACGGTGTTTCCAGCCGGCGGATCTCGTCGCGCAGGCCTGCATGTCCTGCGCGACTGGTGCGCAACTGTGCGTTATTCAGGGTGAAGCGGTCGGCCAAGGTTTTTTCTTTGGCGGCGAGCTGATCCAGCTGGGCCTTACGCTCCCGCTGTGCCGCTGTGAGGCGGGTGTATTCGTCCCGCTGCTCGCGGGTCAGGACATTACCCTTCTGCATTACCGCATTGAGCGCGGCGATCCGACTGCCGGACTGCCGGTGTTCGTCGCTCAACAAGCCCAGGGCATTGCGTGTCCCGGTGAGTTCGCGCTTGAGGTCGACCTGGCTGACTTTGAGCGCGTCGACCTTCTGACGGGACTTCTCGAAAAGCGCTTGGGTCGGTGCGAGCTGCTGACGAACCTTGGCGGTTTCGCGGGCGAGTTCGCCCACCTTGGCGTTGTTGGCCGCGAGCGCCTCAGATGTCGCGCGCGTGGCGGCTTGCTGCTCGTGCCAGGCGCTCACGTCGCGTTGCTGGGTGTTGAGTTCTTTGAGACGGTCACGAGCGGCTTTGAGGGCGCGTGCGGTTTCCTTGCTCCCTCCCGTGATTTTCGTCAGCGGACCTGTGGCCTTGTCGATGGCGCTGAGCAGCACCTGAAGTCTCAGATCATTCGCCATCGGTGGAACTCCGCACCCTGGCGCGCTCGCGCCAGTCCATCAGGTCTTGCAGGCCCAGCTGATTCATGTCAGCCGGTGCCCAGTGGAAAACCACGGCCAGATCGGCCATGGCGTCTTCTACGCGACGAGGGATGCATCCGTCTTCGCCGACTTCTGCAACAAAAAACCAGAGACCTTGCTGCTCAAGGCCAGTAGGTCGGCCGGGTCCATGCTGGCAACCTCGATGGCGGTGATGCTCGGCGAGCTGATGCGCGGCAGAACCTTGATCAGGCTGCCTACATCCATCTGCAGCAGCTCCACCAGGCTTACGCCGCGTAACTCACCTGAGTTCGGTTTGCGCAGGGTGATGCTGTCGATGCTGGTGGTACCGCGACGGATCGGCGTGTCGAGGGTGACGGTGTTGTCGTCGGCCAGCTGCTGCACGTCGGGCTGTTCGATGGTTTCGTTCTTCATTGGGTTTGCTCCTGGTGATTGAAGTGTGGGGCTTGATCGAGCGGGCGGGTCAGATGCCCATGGCGGTTCGGTGCTTCTCCAGCATGTCCACGCCGTTGACCTTCTCGACGAAGTTGAGCAGGTCGATTTCGATGATTTCTTCACCGTCCACGGTCAGCTTGTAGTAGCTGCAGGTGGTGGTCATGGAATGTTCGGTGTCCTCACCGGGCTGGGCGTCGCCCATCTCGATGGTTTCGTGGCGACCACGCACGACCACCTCCACGTTGCTGACTTCGGCGGTATCGTCCTGCTGATACGGGCCAGAGAAGCGCAGAGCCACGCTGGAGGCATTGACGGCGCCGAATTGACGCAGGGAAATCAGGTCCAGACCGCCGGTCTTCCATTCGAACTGGATACCGTCGTCCGAGAAGCCGAGGTCGGCTTTGACCGGGCCATTCATGCCGCCGCCGCGATAGGCTTCCATCTTGCGGCCCAGGGCGGGCAGGGTGACGGTCTTCGCCACGCCGAGGTAACTGTTACCGTCATTGAACAGATTGAGGTTTTTGAGCTTGCGAGGCATTGCCATAGCGGTGTTCTCCGGGAAACGTGTTCAGGGCGAACTCCCCTTGCGGGGAGGCCCGATTTAGCTGTTGATGCCCTTGGCGAAGTCGATCAGGTAACGGTCGGTGATTCGCTGGCGGAAGGTGAGGTCTTCCAGGGGCGGCACAGGGGTGTAGTCGTAATCCACCCAGAGCTTGCCGGCCTTGAGGGTGTCTTTGGTGTTGATGTCGTCCGGGTACCAGCTGCTGCCGCCGATCAGGTAGCCCTGGGATTTCATCTCGCGCATCTTGGCGTTCACGCCCTCGACCAGGTCGCGCACCAGGGAGGCGTGCATTGGGCGGTCAATCGCCCACATGTGCGCCTCGGCCATGGTGTCGGCGAGGATCTGCGCGGTGCGGGTGTAGTTTTCGAAGGCGAACAGCGGATCGTCGCTGCAGGTGCGGCTACCCCAGAAGCGGAAGCCGTTGGCGTTGATGAGCGTGGTCACTTCGTTGCTGTTGAGGTAGTTGGCGTCGGTGGCTGGGTTCTGCAGATCCCAGAACACGTCGGCGCTGATACCGGTCACACCGCTTACAGCCACGTTGGAGAGGGTTTTGTGCCAGCCCGTTTCCTGATCGATCTTGGCTCGCAATCCCAGGGCACGCGCAACGGCCGAAGCCGTGGTGGTCTTGTTGGCGACGGTGTCCCAGTTCAGGAAGTCCGGCCAAATCACCATCATTTCGCGTGCGCCGAAGTTCTCGCGGTACGCCACTACCTCTTCCTTGGTCTTGCAGTTCCAGGCGCTGACGTAGGCAAAGGCGCGCAGGTCTTTGGCGATTGCGCCGAGGGCGGTGGCCACCGGCAAACTGTCCAGGCCCGGCACGCCGAGGATGCGCGGCGTCATGCCCACTCGTGACTTGGCGGCGAGCAAGGCTTTCATGCCGGTGTACTGGCCGGTCGGTGTGGTGCCACCGATCAGGGCGCTTGTGGTGGCCGCAGCATCGGCGCCTTCTTTGACGCGCACCACGATGACGTAGGGCTTTGTCTGATCGGCGATGCCCTGCAGGCTCGCCGCGAGCGTCCCCTTGATGCCGGCTTTGCCGACGGCGCTTTGCACGTTGGTGAGCAGGACGGGCGTATCCAAAGGGAAAACGAAAGGGTCCGCATCTTCAGCCGTGCAAACCATGCCGATAACTGCGGTGGGAATAGTGCGAATGGGGCGGGTGCCGTCGTTGAGTTCGATGACCCGCACGCCGTGGAGATAATCGGCCATGGGTTGGTGCCTGCGCTGTGATGGAATGACAGTGCACAGGCTGCCGCGCGCGCGCCGGTTGGGCGAGCGCGGGCACTTGTAGGCGGGCAGGTTACAGGGGGATACCGTCAGCGTGTTTGTTCAGCGATCCAGCTGGGAGGAACGGGGCGAGCCTCTTTCTCCGGGAAGTCGACCGCTGCAGGCCAGTCCCTCAATGCCTGAACGTAATCAAGCAGCTCACCGGATTGCTGCACGGTCAGGGTGGTAGGTCGGTCTGAATCCACCTCATCACGGTGCC